>CAYRTW010000096.1:0-19423 GCA_964426935.1 uncultured Rickettsiales bacterium | reverse complement strand
CTCTTCAAACGCGGCCTTGGAAGACGTCCGGCCCGGCGACGGCGGCCCCCCTCCTGAAGCCATTGAAGCAACGGCCTCCCCACCCTCCACCTCTCCACGCAAGCTGATCCGCAATGGCACGGTGGCCCTGACCGTCAAGACCTATGATCCTTTCGGGTCTGCCATTGCCCTGGAAGTGCAAAAGTTGGGGGGATTCATCGCTGGGACCGAGGCCCGGCGTTCAGATTCCCAGGTCACCTGGGCCAAGGTCGTTGTTCGAGTGCCCGCCGAGCGCTTTGACGCCCTGGTGGCATGGATCACGTCTCAAGGAGTCGCCACCTCAGTGGCCATCACATCGGAGGACATCACCGACGAGTATTTCGACCTGGAGGCTCGCCTCACCAACGCTCGACGCCTGGAGGCCCGCATTCTCGGTCTCTTGGCGGAGCGGGCCGCCGCTCTGGCAGATGTCATCCAGGTGGAAAAGGAATTGGCCCGCGTCCGGGAGGAGATCGAGCGTATGGAAGGAAGGAAGAGGATGTGGGACCAGCTTTCTGCCCTGTCCACCCTGACCATTGAAGTTCAGGTCACCGAACGCTACATCCCCCCACTCCACCCCTCCCTGGGAGAACGAATGAGGGGGGCCTTTTCCCGTTCGATGGAAGCCATGGGCGAGACAATCCAGGCGCTGCTGATCGCGGGTGCCGCCTTGGGGCCGTGGATGGTGGTGCTGGGGGCAATGGGCTGGGGGTTCTTGCGACTTCTGTGGATCTGGGCCCGGCGACGACAATCTCGAAGGCTCGCCTCTTCTCGGGAGGAGTGAGCCGGGATACCTTGGAACATGCTGTTTGGTTTCCTGTCCTTGGCCATGGCCATTCTACCTACCGCCTCCATGCTCGCCCTGATGTGGTGGTTGGATCGCTACGAGAGAGAACCCCTTGGACTCCTCCTGCGTGCCTTCGGCTGGGGTGCCATCGGGGCCCTCCTCCTCGCCCTCCTGGTATCGGTACCCGCCACAGCCACCCTCGCTGCCCTGTGGGGGGATGGAGCCGCGAATATTCTGGGCACCATCTTCCTTGCCCCCGGTGTTGAAGAGCCAGCTAAAGCATTGATTTTGTTAGGGCTTCTCAAAAACCGAACCTTCGACAACGCCACTGATGGCTTCGTCTACGGATGTGCCGCTGGGCTCGGCTTCGGTGCCTCCGAAAATTTCTTCTACTTCCTGCAGAACTCCGAGTCCGCGACCGGTTGGCTGGGAGTGGTGTTCATCCGCACCCTGTGGACCGCTCCCATGCATGCCTGTGCCACCTCGGTCATCGGAGCTTCCTTGGGCTGGGTCCGCTTTGTCAGCAGCACCGGGCATCGGATCCTGGCAGGAATCTGTGGACTCCTGGCAGCCATAGGGATCCATTTTTTGTGGAACGGCATGGCCCTGCTGGCCGGAGCCACCGGCAGCTCCGTGCCCCTGCTGCTTTCCATGGCCCTGTTCCCGGTAGAGTTCCTCCTTCTCTTCGGCCTGTTTCAGGGTTCCCTCTGGGGAGAGAGCAGGATTATCGCCCGAGAATTGGGAGAGGAGGCCAAAACAGGCACCCTCCCCCCTGCCTGGGTCCCCATTCTCTCCTCCTGGAGAAATCGGAACCGAGAGGGGTGGCTGCCTCGGGGCGTCGACCCAGGGCGTTATGTCCATGCGGCCACCACCTTGGCCTTCCGCCGTCATCAAGAGCGCCTGTGCTCCCCGGATGACAGAGGAAGCTACACCGACGAGGTGCAGCGGTTGCGAAATGACCTGATGAGAATGGTGGAGAGTTGAGGACACCGGCGCCGAGGAAACCAACCCGTCAGCGCGTCGCCGCCTGGGCCGCCCCGCCAGTCCGATAGACCCCCACCGTCGTGGACCCCACCAGCCGGGTGCGATCCCGCGCCAGGATCTCAATGGTGTTGTCCCCCGGCTTCAGGGGAAGAACCACCTGGAAAGAGGCCGAATCCCCAGCCCCTGGACCCACCACCCTCTCCGCCAAGCTCTGGTAATACACTTTGCGACCGTTGACGAAGACGTACATGTCCTTCAATCCTCCGTCATCACGAACGTCTCCGGAAAGAGTCAGGGTGCCCCCCTCCTGCACCGTACCTCCTGGGGAACCAGAAAGGAGGATCACCGGCGGGGAACGTTGGAACACCGGCTCCACCGAGGATGGGGCGCTGTCCTTTCCGCCCGAGGCGTCCTCGATGGAAACCCACCCCGTCGCTCCCCAAGGGAGAGAAACCCGGGCGAAACGCCCCATCTTCCCATTCACAGGGATGGCGCCGGCCCCAAACCATCCCACCACCGGGCTGTCCGGAGAAGCCCCACCCCGCACCGCCACTCTATCCTTGGCCTTCAAAGTCTTTGACCAGGCCGACACCGACTCGGTAGCGGGGGGATAGACCGGCAAACTGATGTCGTCCATGAAGGTCTCATAAAAGGCGTTGTCTCCCACCAGGACCTGGAGTTGAAGAGGGGCCTGGGCACCGGGGCGCACGTCGAAATGCAGGCGCTGTCGCACCACCTCCCCGGGAGCCAGGGAAAATTCCGCCGTGCCCTGGGTCAAAAACGCAGCATCACCGGCCTTGTTCTTGAGTTGCACAAAGCCGGCCTTCTCATCTACCGCAGCGGCGATGGCCTGATCCTCGGGGGAAAGAACCTGACCGTTGCCTTCATGGACACCTTCGGCGACCGCCGGCTTTTCTGCATCCTTCCGGACTTTCCGCTGCTTCTGATACCGGGCGAAATCATCTCCCGTCGGTCCGTCGCCAATGTTCTTGACCGCCACCAACATGTCGATGGCTTCCCCTGACTGGATCAGGCCATCTCCGTTCCCCCGACTGGTTCCTGAGCCATCGTCCATGACCTGCCAGGAGTAGGCAAATCGGGGTCGAGGCCTGGCCCCCACGCGGATCTGCCCCACGAAGGGTTCCGGGGCAGGGGTTCCCTCGGCAAAGAACCGAATCTTCACCTCGTCGGTTCGGGCGTCCATATAGAGCCCCGGGGTGACCGGCACGCTGACGCTGCGGGACTCTCCAGGAGCCACCCTCCCAAACGCGAACTCGCGCGCGCCCAGCAGGTCAGACTCCGCCACCGCCCTCAGCCTCACGAAGGGACCGTCCCCCTCATTCTTGATGGAGATGGTGAGGGGATTGACCTCTCCCACTCGCAGAACCCCTTCCTCACCCTTGCCGGTGGTCAACGTCACTTTGGCCTTGGGAAGACCGGAGGCACTCCCGACGGTCCAATCCACCCCAACCTTCTTGAAGGCAGCGATCAACTCCTGCTCTCGGGCAGCCATGAGCTTGTCGATGGCGGCCTGAGATTCAGTCAGCATGGCCTTCCCCTGGTTGCTTCGGGAGGCTTGAAGAAGGGTCTGGGCAAAACTTACCTGGAAGTCCTTCCGGTAATCCTCTTCCCCCTCCTCCCTGTCTCCCGTGGAGCCATTGAAATAAGCAGAATCCGGATAGACATAGGTGCGGGCCGGTTCCCGAGCGCCGGCCACCCCCTCCTTGCTGTCGCTCTCGAAGTGCTCGTCCAGATCCGCCTCTCGCATGGACTTGTCCTGCCAATAGAGCAGCACGTTTTCTGCTCCGGCCAGGTCCCCATCGTTTTCCACCAGAGCGGGGCGAAGACCGATGTCGGGGACGATGCCCACCGACTGGATGGATTGGTTGCCCGGCGTCAGGTACTTGGCAATGGTGAGCTTGAGAGCGGCGTTTCCTTCCATCTCGTAAAGGTTCTGCACCGAGCCCTTGCCGAAGGTTCGGACCCCCACCACCACTGCCCGATCATGATTCTGAAGGGCGCCAGCGACGATTTCCGAAGCGGAGGCGCTGCCCTGGTCCACCAACACCACGATCCTCATCTTGTCTTCGGTACCAAACTTGTGAGCCTCTTCTTCATCGAACTTGAGATCTCCGTGCCCGACGGTGGTGACGATGACTCCCTGGTCCAGAAAGCGATCCGCGACCAACACGGCCTGCTGAAGATAACCTCCTGGATTATCTCGTAAATCCAGCACCACTCCTTCGAGGGTTCCCCCGGCCGCCTGAGCCATCTTCACCAGGGCTTCATCCATGTCATCGGCGGTCGTCTCGGCGAAATGAATGAGCTTCAGATACCCCACCTTGTTGTCCAGATAGGCATACTTGACCGACGCTACCTTGATTTCCTCACGAGTCAGCACGTATTCCCGCACCGGCTCTCCCTGGCGGTCCACGGTGATGTTCACCCGAGTCCCCACGTCTCCTCTCAACTTCCCGACAGCCTCCTCCAGCCCCATGTTGATGGTGGACTCTTCACCGATCTTGATGATGCGATCCTGATTCTTGAGCCCCGCCTTCCAAGCGGGCGTGCCCCGCAGGGGATAGAGAATGGTCAACCGTCGGTCACGGATGCCGATGGTGATACCCAGTCCCCCAAACTTGCCTTTGTTCTGAACCTGCATCTCCTTGAAATCGTCAGGCTCGATGAACACGGAATGGGGATCCAAGGTGGAGAGCACGCCGTTGATGAGGGCGTATTCCACCTCGATGAGTTTGATGTCCGGATCCCCTTTCAGGTTCGTCTGGATGAACCCCGCCAACTGCTCCAGCGCTCTTGTGAGGTCGGGGATGGACTTCAAAGGTCCGGTCTGGACCGTCTGCTCCTGGTTGCCGATGATGGCTCGAATGGTGCCCTTTTCAGCGCTGTAGTCGAACAAGGCTTGGGGAACGATGCGCCCCACCCGATCCAAAGCGGCGGACAACATCTTGCTGGCGTCCACTCGCCCCGGATCCACATAGTCCTCGGACACCTTGGCGGCCACCCGGCGGTAGTGACGCAGATCCTCGAAATCGTAGGCTCGATCCCCAAAAATCTCCCAAGCTCGTGAGAGGGGTCCCAAGGCTGGCCCCGCTGTCTGGGAGGGAGACTGGGACGAACCTGGATCGGTGGCCACCACGGCCGCTGCCGTTACCGCACCGAGGAACAGAGCAAGGAACAGAACCTGCTTCATGAGGGCTCCCCAAGGGAGATGGGAATGAACTTCGTCAATGGGATGATCCACAAATACCTGCTTGCACCGGAGGGGGTCCGGGTGCGGCACTCTCCATAGTAATGGCGGCATCCTGCTTTGGCGACCCAGAGAAGCACGCGAGCCGCAGGATTCCGGTCGCCTCGGAGACACCTTGATGCCTCGTTGACTTCCCCGTGCCTCTTGACTAGAAGGCGTGACCCTCTCCGTCCATGATCCTCAAGCTCACCTGCCCTTCCTGCCAACGTGTCTTCCGTCTTGCCGAGCCCTTTCCTCCCCCGGGGCGGCGATATCGGTGTCCCTGTGGCACCCCTCTCACCGTTGTCTATCCCCCTGAAGTTCTTGCTCTTGTGGAGTCCAAAACCCAGGGCGGCGCTCCGAAGAGTGGGGAGGGGACGGCTCACGCTCCCCCCAGCCCTGGTGTCATCGCCCCCCCTCTCCTTTCCATACCTCCCCCATCCCCTCCATCGCATCCCCATTCACCGGATCTCCGACGCAAGGATGAAGAGACCGCTCTGGTTCCCCCTCCTTCTCGGACCCTTCCCCCTTCCTCGGTTGCCCCCTACAAAGTTCGCCTGCGGCGTATCGGTCTGATCCTTGTTGCCTTGTTGGTTCTGGGAGGGATGGGCGGAGCGGGAGCCGTGCTGTGGTACTCCCGAGACCTGCCCACCGTGGAGGGCCTCCGCCACTATCGACCCAAAGGGGTCACCCGGGTTCTTTCCGCCGATGGCCGTGTGGTGGGGGAATTTTTTGAAGAGCAGCGATACGTCCTGGCTCCCGAGGAACTCCCCGAGAGAGTGGTTCACGCCTTCGTCGATGCAGAGGACGCCTCCTTCTTCCAGCATCGCGGGGTCGATCCCATCGGGATCCTCAGAGCTGCTTTTCGCAATATCCAGGAGGGAAGAGCCGCCCAGGGGGGCTCCACCATCACCCAGCAGGTGGCTCGTTCCTTTCTTTTGACCAACGAGAAGAGATTCGCTCGGAAGATCAAGGAAGCCTTGCTGGCTGTTCGCATCGAAAAGGCCTTGGACAAACAGGACATCCTTCACCTCTACCTCAACCAGATCTTCTTGGGGAATGGCGCCTACGGAGTGGAGGCTGCGGCGCGGCTGTACTTCGGCAAGACCGCCCAGGACCTGTCCCTGGCGGAAGCGGCCCTCATCGCGGGCCTCCCCCAGGCCCCCTCTCGATACACCCCCATCCATCATTTTTCGGCGGCCAAGGCGCGGCAGCGCTACGTCCTGGACCGGATGATTTCTCAGGGGCACGCCACGGCCCAAGAGGCCGAAACCGCATACGCCCAGGCCCTCTCATTCGCTCCCAAAGCCAGTGTTTCCAGTGAATTTGCCCCCCACTATGTGGAGCTGGTCCGCAAGCTCCTGGTGGAAAAATACGGTCATGATCGGGTGTATCAAGATGCCCTGACGGTGGAGATTCCCCTGGACGCCTCCCTTCAGGCCGCCGCCATGGCCTCTGTGCAAGAAGGCACTCGTCGAGTGGATGAGAAGACAGGCTTCCGAGGAGTCCTCCAGCACGTCCCTCCCGCCCAAGTGCCTCAGGAACTTCACGCCATTGATCTTCAGCGTTTCAGGGAGGCTCCTCCCTATGATCCGTCCCGGATCTCACCACCATCAGGCCTTGCCCCCGCGCAGGTTCCCCCTCTTCGACCCGGGGAACCCACCTCTGGAATCGTCTCCGCTTCGACGGCGGACCTGGCGGTGATTCAGGTGGGATCGCGCCTTGGGGTCATCCCGCTTTCCCAGATGCGATGGGCGTCCCCGGCGAGCGAGGACGGCAAGAGGCGGGTTCCCCGGCTGGAGAAGGTATCATCCGCCTTGTCGGTGGGGGACAAGGTGGCTGTGCGGGTTCTGCCTCCTCCTGACTCGGGGATGCCCCGGGGAAGCCCTCCCGGCGCCTCCCTTCTGACCCTCCAGCAGGAAGTCCAGGTAGACGGGGCCCTCCTCTCCCTTCGCCTTTCTGACGGAGCGGTCCTGGCCATGGTGGGAGGGAGGGATTTCGCTGCTGACGAATTCAACCTGGCCACCCAGGCTCGCCGTCAGGCTGGATCCACCTTCAAGCCCCTGGTCTATGCCGCCGCCTTGGACGCGCCGGGCAAGGGGTACTCTCCTTCCTCCATCGTGGTGGACGCCCCAGTGGTGGGATTCAAAGAGGGTGAAGGGGGTGAAAGGGAGATCTGGCGTCCCGAAAACGCTGACAACGATTTCCTGGGAGACACCACCTTCCGTCGGGGGTTGGTCTTGTCTCGCAACAACGTCACCCTCCGCATTCTTCAGGACATCGGCGTCAACTACCTTCAGAATTACCTTGTCCGCTTTGGGTTTGCTTCCCCTCTGCGGGCTGAGTTGGGAATGGGCCTGGGCAGCAACGAACTGACTCTGGAGGAAATGGTGCGGGGGTACTCGGTCTTCCCCCTCTTGGGTTCGCGCCAGGATCCCCTCTACCTGACCCGGGTCAGGGATCGGGATCAGAAGGTGCTGGAGGAACACCGGGAGGGCCACCGGGAAGACGCGGTCATGGATCCAGCCACTGCCTTCGTGATGGTCAACCTGCTCATGGATGTGGTACGGAGCGGCACCGCCACCCGGGCCCTGGAACTCAAGGTGCCTCTGGCGGGAAAAACCGGAACCACCAATGGGTTCAAGGATGCTTGGTTCATCGGTTTCACCCCTGAGATCCTGACGGGAGTGTGGGTTGGTTACCGCCAACCTCGCAGCCTGGGACAGGGAAACTATGGGGCGGATTGCGCCCTTCCTATCTGGATCGATTACATGCGCTCCGTGCTTCCCCTCTACCCCCGCACCAGCTACCCCACTCCCGATGGAGTAGAGTGGGCTCGGGTGGATGCGGTGACCGGTCGCCTGGCTCGTCCCGACACTCCCCGTGCGGTTCAGGTCGCCTTTCGCAAAGGGACCGTGCCCACCGATACCGCCCCGGCTCCAGGCGAAGTGGACGTCGTCGATTTCTTCGCCGCTGACAAGGAACTCTGATTGATGCCTCACCGCGTTCTTCTCCCCCTGTTCACCTTTCTCTCCCTCACCTTCTCACTCTTTCTTGGCGGATGTGATGAGGAGGTCACTTATACCTATCGAGAGTTGTGCGATCCCATGGTGACCTCCCTCACCCCGGCCTCCGGCTCCGCCGACGGGGGCTACGAAGCCTCTTTGGGAGGAACCCATCTGGTCAGGGACGGGGAAGACACCTGGGACCTCACCATCCGGGTGGGAGGAGTTGCCGCCTCCCTCACCGCCGTATCCAGAGAAGGGTGCGGACCCTGCGATGCCTGTCGAGAGGACGACACCTGCGACGCCTGCGTGGAGGAATGCGATGGGCGGGAAGGCTACGGAGATGAGGAGGCGTCCGCCTGTGTGGAAACGGTGACCTTCCTGTTACCCCCCGGTGCTCCAGGAGTGGCCGAAGTGGTGGTGGCCACCCCAAGGGGCACGGTCACCGGTCCCTCCTTTGAGTTCCGAGCCCCCTGTGAGGATGGCGTCGATAACGACGGGGATGGTCGATGGGACGGAGATGATCCGGGCTGCATGGCGGGGGAGACCGAGACCGGTCCCTGTGAGAACGGCCTCGACGACGATCAGGATGGATGGCAAGACGTCACCGATCCCGGGTGTGGCAGCAGCGAGGCGGGAACCAGCGAGGGGGGATTCTCGGGAGATGCCTGCAACAATGGCCTGGATGACGATGGAGATGGGGCCGTCGACGGGGAGGATCCTGGATGCGATTCGGGGCACGACGATGAAGAGGGAGGAGGAAGCGGTAGCTGCTTCGATGGCCTGGACAACGACGAAGATGGTTGGGGGGATGAGGCCGATCCGGACTGCGCCAGCCCGGACGGAGAAGAGCAGGGCCTGTCTCTGTCTGCCTGTAACAACGGTGTGGATGACGATGGAGACGGCTTTACGGACGCCGACGATATCGAATGCACCGATGGGTTCGACCCAGAGGAATAGCCCCTGGGGCTTCATGGCGGGCGCTTCGTGCGTTGCCCCCTTCCAAGGCCTCCGAGTAGAATGCGCGCCCACTGGAGGATCCGGCGATGGAGACCGCAACCGGCAAGTTCTGTCAAAAATGCAAGAAGGAGCTGCCGTTCGACACCCGCATCCTGAGGAGCGAAGCCTGCCCCTGGTGCGGCGCCGATCTTCACGTCTGCTTCAACTGCCACTTTCATGATCCCCGGGCCTACAACGAGTGCCGGGAAGTAGGCACCGAATACGTCAGAGATCGGGATCGGAACAACTACTGCTCCACCTTCCAGTTTCGGGAGGGCCCCGCGCCAGGAAGCGACGCAGCCGACAAAGCCAAGGACAAGCTAAAGGGGTTGTTCAAGTTCTAGACGGCTCGCCGGCCCGACCGCCCTCCCCATCGCTTCACGCGAATGCCTCGGGAACCCTGACCGACCTTTTCCCCTCCCCACCGGGGGCTGAGTTCGCGTCTCCTACTTCTTGGCCTTGGCTGCCTTGGCCTTCTCCTTGGCGATCTCAGCTTTGTACTGGGTATCCAGTTGGTTCCAACGGGCCTGAAGGGGGCCCTCCTTGGCTGCCTTGGCCTTCTTGCCGGCATCGGTATCGGGGGTGTACTTGATGAGGTGGTCGCAGTACCCCTGAGCCAACTCCACGATGTCCAGATCGGGGAGGCGGGCGGCGTTGGCAGCAGGACCGATGCAGTCGTCCAGAAACGCGGTGGCGGCATTTTCGTGCAGCCACTTCCGAGCGGGTTCCACCAGTTGGGTCCCGCTCTCGGCCACATCGATCATCGCCAAGGCCGCCTCTACGGCGTCCGAACTCCCCTCTCCCGTCTTGTAGGAGACGATGGCCTTCAGGACCGGGTTGGATAGCTTCAGGGCGGTCAACCGGCTCTCCACATATTGGCTGTAAGGGCCTCCTTCCACTTCCATGAGCTTTTTGTATCCGGCGTCGGTGTCACCGTTCTTGAGCACCTGTTCCAACCCCATCACCACCGAAGCCCCCAGACGGAGCTTGATGTCATCCACGGCGGTTCCGTCCGGGTACTCCTTGAGATACTGGTCATAGAGCTTGACGGCTTCGTCCGCTTGACCAGCCGCCTGGGCTGCTTTGGCCCTCTCATACAGGTCCTGATCCTGGCTGCACGCCGAAGCGAGCCACAGCCCCGCCATCACCGGAAACCACCACGTCCTCGCCATGTCATCTCCAATCGTCTGAAACGCTTCCCCGCCGCACCGGTCACCTGCTATCACACCGGGGCGGACTCGACAACCGCCCTCAAGGCGGCGATGCTGCGCGCACCCTCCCCATGCGCCTGATCGCCGTCATCCCCATTCATAACGAAGCTCAAGCCGCCCCTGAGGTCATTCGGGCGACCCTGAAGCATGTCGACTCCGTCCTGGTGGTGGACGACGGCTCCACGGACGAATCTCCCCTCCTTCTGAAGGACCTGACGGGGGCCTTCCCCCTCCTACGACTCCTCTCCATGTCCCCCAACCGGGGGAAATCCCAGGCCCTTCTGGCGGGGTTCCACTCCCTTCTCCAGTGGCAGAGCAGTGGCGTTCTGAATGGCGACGACATCGCGTTGACCCTGGATGGGGATGGTCAGCATGATCCAAGTGAGATCCCTCTTCTGGTGACCCGCATCGACCAGGGAGCGGATGTGGTCATCGGCAGGCGAAATCTCCTTGGCTATCCGTTGCACAAACGATGGGGGAACCGCCTGCTCAGCCATTGGGGGAAGCTGTGGGCTGGCCGGGAATTCACCGACCTGGAATCGGGGATGAGGGCCTTTCGGATGGATGCCTTGAACCGAATCCTCCCCTACCTGTCCGGGGCCGGGTATTCTGCCGAACATGAAACCGGCGTCATCGCCTCTCGCCTTGGGCTTGCCATCGACGACACCTGCTCTATCTCGGGTGGTGCCTATGTTTCCGGCTCACGGGCACGAGACGGAGTGGTGGTGATGGCCATGGGCGCCCTGGCAGCGGTGAGAGTCCGAACCGGGAGGCCCGTGTCCCGGGTGAGCACGTATCCCTTGGTTTCCCCTCCTCTTGACTGGCAGGTTCCCCCTTTCCGCCAGGGAGATCCTCCATGAAGGTGCTTCTGATTCAACCCCCCACCGGGGCGATGATCACCACCCTGCTACCCCGGTTTGTGGAGGAGGAGGCGGGATTCTATCCGCCGTTGGGACTCCTCTACGTCGCCGGTGCCCTTCTGGCTCGGGAGCTGCCCGGGGTGGAAGTGGAGGCGGTGGATGCGGTGGCCAGGGGCTATTCCCATGACTCCCTCCTGGGTTGGGTGTCCCAACGAGCCCCCGATGTGGTGGGAATCACCACCACCACCTTCACCCTTCCTGATGCAGTGGAGTGTGCCCGGCGCATCAAGGCCATGGACAACGGGGTACAGGTGGTGATGGGGGGACCCCACGTCGCCCTGTATCCCCAGGAAACGGCTGCCCTCCCTGGTGTGGATTTTGCCGTGTTCGGAGAGGCTGAAGCGACTTTTCCCGATCTGGTGGACGCCCTGCGCCAGGGAAAATCGCCTGCCGGTCTTCCCGGAGTGTGTGCCCGGGACGGCGCGGGGGGGTTCAGCCGGGGGCCTCTCCCTGCCGTCCCTGATCGCCTGGATGAACTTCCCTTCCCCGCTCGGCAGCTCCTTCCTACCGAGGATTACTACTCGATTCACGGCCGCCAGCCCCGCATGACCACCATGCTCACCAGCCGGGGATGCCCTTACGATTGCAGTTTCTGCTACCACTCCATGGGGAGAAAGTTCCGGGCTCGCACTCCTGCAAACGTGGTGGATGAGATGGAGTCCATCGCTGCCCGGGGGGTCCGGGAGGTGTTCGTGTTTGACGACACCTTCACCGTCAACAAAAAGAGGGTGGCAGTCATCTGCGACGAGATCCTGGCTCGGAATCTGGCTCTCAAGGTGGGATGGGACGTGAGGGCCCGCATCGACACCGTGAACGAAAGACTGCTCCAAAAGCTTCGGGAATCGGGATGTGATCGGATCTCCTTTGGCATCGAGGCGGGCACCGAAGAGGCCCTTGTGGCGTTGAAAAAAGAAGTGGGGCTTCGCCAGACCGTAGAAGTGGTGGAAACCGCCAGGCGCCTGGGATTCACCACCTACGCCGATTTCATCTTGGGCAATCCTGGAGAAACTCGCGCCCAGCTTCAGCGCAGTGTGGACTTCGCCCTCTCACTGCCCCTGGACTACGTTCAGTTTGCCGTCCTTACTCCCTATCCCCACACCGAGTTGTATCGGGTGGGCCAGGAGAGAGGCATCCTCCCCCGTCACGATTACTGGCGGGAGTTTGCTCGCCACCCCGAGGCCGGATTCCAGCCCCCGGTTTGGGAGGAGCACCTGGGTCGTGACGAGCTGTTCAGTGCCATGGAACAGGCCTACCGGCGCTTCTATCTGCGTCCCCGCTTTGTCTGGAAGCGTCTGCAACGGATCCGAGGTCCAGCCGATCTGGCCCGAGACGCCCGGGCCGCCCTGAAGATGGTGGGGGTGATGGGCTGAGCCTTCCTTTGCTCCAGGGCGGTGGAAAGGCCCCGTACAGATGAGGGTCGTTCCAGGCCCTCAGGGTGCCCTTGGGAACGATTCTTCTCCTCTCCGGCTTTCCTCACCCGGCAAAGGGATTTGGAACAATCGATAGGCATGGACCCCACCTCCCCGATCCGACGCCACCCAGATGGAGTCCCCCGATGGGGAAAAGGAGGGATCCCGATCCCGAAAGGCTCCCCCCGTCACCTTCCAGGGGTCCTTGTCTTTACAGGCATCCACCATCCACACCTGGGACCGGGTGCGGGAGATTCCGTTTCCCGACGGCCACACCTCAAACACCACCCGACACCCAGATTCATCAAACCGGGGGCGCCGAACCCTCCCCCAGGCCGGGCTGCGGTAATTCTTCTCCTCTCTCCCCTCTTCACCAGGCCACTGAACCTTCAGGGATTTTTCGTCCGCTCCGACCGTGACCAGCCCATTTCCCCGAGGACTGATGGCCACTCCGCTCACCGGCCCCGTGCCCATCAGGCGGGGGGGGACCCGTCTTTGGCACCCCTCCGCCTCCCACACCTCCCCACCTCCTCCCCTCTCTTTTTCGCATCGAAACACCACCCGGCAGGACGCCGCCGTGGCCTCCTCGCAAAGCCGATCCGCTGGCGATAGCGGGTACAACCCTCCGCTGGGGGTCTGCAAAAGCACACGCGAGTTTGGATTCCCACTTCGGTTCACCATGGTAAACAGCACCGATCCCTCTGGTCCCGGTGAAGGGTCATACAGATCGGATCCCACCTGCTCCGCCCGAATCTCTCTGCCCTGATGGACAGTAAACCTCTCCCAGTCCATGGCGGAGAAGGTCAGCGGCCCCCCTCTTTCCCGCTGGAAGGGAGAGCGGCGACTGGTGATGTCCCAGTCATCTTCAGGGGCAGGCGTCGCCATCGTCGTGTCGTCCCTCCCATCCCTGCCCAGAATCCCCACCAAGGGACCTCCCAGAAAAAACAGCGTTGTCGCCACCGACACCCCCTGCACCAGCCCTCTTCTCAACAGGGTCGAGGGAAGGAGAATGGGGGAGGAAGATGCCAAGATCGCCATGAATATCAATAGGTTCAGCCAAAGTCTCCCAAAGGCAAGGGGCGCCATCCATCCCGTCGACAACCCGTGCTGCCAGACCAGAACGTGTGGATGACCGAAGGCAAACCAGAGCCAGGCCCCTCCCAGAGCTCCCAGCCACCTCCATCGCTGCTGTCGATGAAGACGCCCCATCACCACGGCCAGAGGGAGGAGGGCCAGGAGGTTGTGGTACGAGGTCAGAAGGGGGCTCAGCAACAGGGCCAGTTGCAGCCAAAGGACGCTCATCAGGGGGCCCTCATCGTCACCTGCCCCTGCGGTCTTCGCCAGAGCGAGCAGGATCAGGGCGGCGCGAATCCCTCCCCACAGCAAGGCCTGAAGCAGGGGAGAATGAAGGGGGGCGTCGGGATTCTGAAAGGGATCGCGTACCAGCAGTTGCAGGGTCAGGGAGTAAAGGGATTCAGCACCCGGATGAAACAGGGCAGCAAAAGTCCCCGAGGCCGATCCGGGAAACACCACCGCCCCCCAGGCGAACAGAATCCCCGGCCCCAGAAACCAGAGGACGCCACCGAAAGCCAGAATCCCCCCGATTGCCGCTCCCAGGACCTCCCACCCTCGTCCTCGCCACCCCCAGGGAAGCAGCAGCACCCCCGGGAAGAGCTTGGCCGAAGCGGCCACCCCCACCAGTACTCCTTTGACGACCCGACTCGGCCATCCCCCTGCATCAGGCTTCGCTCCTGCCACCTCCCCCACCGCCCAGGTCAATCCCAGAAGGAGGGGAAGATAGACCTGGCCGGTCTGGAGATCCCTTTCCAGGAAGAATCCCCCTGCAAACAAGAAGGCCACTCCCACCCACAGAGGTACCCTGGCCGTGCGGGCCAGGGCCAGGGGAAGGGCGAGGGCACACAGGATCTTCAATCCCCACCACAGATGGGCCGCCATCTCCAGATCAAGCACGGCCAGCGGAGCCGCCAGAAGAGCCACTGGGGGAGGCTGGGGAGTGAAGCTCAAAACGGTGTGGGGCATGGAGGCCAGTTGCTGCCCGGCCCGCTGGAGCTCGTCATACACATAGACGCTTCCATCCAGCCTCCCCAGAAGGGCCAGTCTCCCTGCCACCCAGTACCCGGGGAAATCCGTGGTGGGGACCCCCCAGGAGGAGGGCCCATGGATCCACATGAACAGGCCTCCCACCAGAAGGGCTGCCCCCGCTCCTCCCCAACCCGGCCATCGTTGACCCGGCCCCGGCGAGTTCATAGAATCGGTCCCCCTTCGGGAAGGCGTCGATGGATGGGCTCGGGCTTCATTCGGGCTCTCTCCGACTCCCCCTCTCCCCGCAACTCCAGGAAGCCCCATGTCCATCGATTCCCACCCCACTCGGGTCCGTTATGAGGTGCGGGAGGGAGTGGCCATCCTGACCCTGGATGACCCGCCCGCCAATACCTACACCCACGAAATGATGCGGGATCTGGATGAGGCCATCCTCCGGGCCCGGTTCGACGATCAGGTCCACGTCATCGTCCTCACCGGCGCCGGTCATCGATTTTTCTGCGCCGGCGCCAGTATCGACATGCTCAACCGGGTTACTCCATCCTTCAAGTACTACTTCTGCCTCCACGCCAACGAGACCCTCAGCCGCCTGGAACAGACCCCCAAGCTGGTCATCGCCGCCCTCTCCGGTCACGCGGTAGGAGGGGGCCTGGAGATCGCCTTGGCGGCAGATATTCGCATCGCTCGCAAGGGTTCGGGACGCACCGGCCTCCCTGAGGTCAACCTGGGGGTCCTGGCGGGAACGGGGGGGACCCAGCGCCTCCTGCGTCTGGTGGGCAAGGCCAAGGCCATGGAGATGATGATCACCGGCCGCCTGCTGGAATGGGAAGAGGCCTTGACGATGAACCTGATCACCGAAGTCTGGGATGTCTCACCCGAGGAGTTCCTTCCCCGTATTCTGGAACGAGCCCGCTCCTTCCTCCCTCCCCATCGCGCCTCCCTGGCGGTGGGTCATATCAAGAGGGCGGTGCAAAGCGGTGGCGAGGTCTCCTTGGAATCGGGCCTGACCCTGGAGAGGGAGCTGCAACAGCAACTCTTCGGAAGCGATGACGCCCGTGAGGGCATCGCCGCCTATGTGGAAAAGAGAAAAGCCCGGTTTACCGGCACCTGATTTCGTCTCTCCTGTCTTCCATACACCGTCCATCCTCCTCCCGGAGCCCCTCCCATGAATCCCGATCTGCCCATCCCGGAAGCCCGTCACTACATCGCCGGAGCCTTCGCCGAGCCCTCTTCCAAAGAAAGCTTCCCCACCGTGAATCCCGCCACCGGCGAGATCCTGGGGGAGATTGCCCGAGGCAACGCTGCCGACGTGGACCTCGCAGTTGCCGCCGCTCAAGGGGCCCTGGCCAGCCGAGGTTGGGGAGGATTGACGGGCAGGGCCCGCGGGAAAATCCTATGGAAGATCGCAGACTTGATGGAAGGAGCACACCTTGTTCCCCTTTCCCGTTGGGAAACCCTGGACAACGGCAAACCCCTCTTTGAATCCCAGTATGTGGACCTTCCCTCCGCCGCTGCAGTGTTTCGCTACTACGCCGGGCTGGCCGACAAGCTGGAGGGGGAGACGGTGCCGGTGGAGGGGCCGTTCTTCGTCTACACCCGCCACGAGCCGGTGGGAGTAGTGGGGGCCATCACCCCATGGAATTTCCCCCTGATCATGTTCGCGTGGAAGGTGGCTCCCGCCCTGGCCTGCGGCAACGCTGTGGTGGTCAAGCCGGCGGAAACCACGTCGATTACGGCACTGATGATGGCCGCCATCGCCTCAGAGGCCGGACTTCCCGCTGGCGCGTTGAACGTGGTGACGGGGCTGGGCTTGGAGGCGGGCGCTGCCCTGGTGGCTCATCCTGGCGTGAACAAACTCACCTTTACCGGCTCCACCCCGGTGGGTCAGGAGATCCTGCGGCGCTCAGCGGATACCCTGACCCCGGTGACCTTGGAGCTGGGGGGCAAGTCTCCCAACATCGTCCTCGCCGATGCCGACCTGGAGGCCGCCGTGCGGGGCGCCTACAACGGAATCTTCTACGGCAAGGGGGAGGTGTGTGCTGCCGGTTCCCGCCTGTTCCTTCATCGCTCCATCCGCGATGCCTTCCTGGAAAAGCTTTCCGAAAGGGCCAGGAAGCTGCGCCCCGCCGACCCCCTGGATCCCAAGACCCGTTTGGGAGCCATCCACTCCAAGGAGCAGATGGAGAAGGTGGAAAGCCATGTCCGCTTTGGACTGGAAGAGGGAGCCTCCCTGGTGGCAGGTGGGCATCGAACCGAGGTGGATGGACGGGGCCTCTTCTTTGAAGCCACCGTGTTTGATGGCGTCAGGGACGACATGAAAATCGCCAGAGAGGAGATCTTCGGGCCGGTCCTGGCCGTCCTCACTTTTGATGATCTGGAAGACGCCCTCACCCGAGCCAATGCCTCCCCCTACGGCCTGGCCGCCGGGGTGTGGACCCGGGATTTCGCGACGGCCTACCGGGTCGCTGCCGAGCTGAAGGCGGGTACGGTGTGGGTGAACACCTACAACTTCTACGATCCGGGAGCCCCCTTCGGTGGATACAAGATGAGTGGCTTCGGCCGAGAGCTGGGCCAGAAAGCGCTCCACCACTACACCCAGACCAAGTCCGTCTGGATGGGTCTCAAGTAGGAACTCTTCCTGGGACTTTCCCGGGACATCCTCAGGATCTCCATGAACAGCAACGCCCCCATTTATCTCGCCGCCGCCGTCCGTACCCCCATAGGCAGGTTTGGCGGCACCCTGGCTCCCCTCTCCGCCGCCGACCTGGGCACCGCCGTCGCCCAATCCTGCCTTTCACGGGCGGGAATCTCTCCTTCGGAAGTGGACGAAACCCTGTGGGGGCATGGGCGTCAGGCGGGAGGGGGGCCCAACACGGCGCGACAGGTTTCCATTCGATCAGGTGTCCCCGAAACCGTCCCTGCCGCCACCCTGAACATGGCCTGTGGCTCGGGGCTGCTGGCCATCGTCAACGCCATCCGAAACATCACCCTTCAGGAGTCCCAGGTCGTACTCGCCGGAGGGGTGGAGTCCATGAGCAACACCCCCTACCTCCTCCCCCGGGCTCGTTGGGGTTACCGCATGGGTCACGCCGAGCTGGTGGACGGCATGTACAAGGACGGCTTTCACTGTCCCCTGGCGGATCAGCTCATGGGAGCCACCGCCGAGACCCTGGCGGAACGCTACTCCATCTCCCGGGAGGAGCAGGATCACTATGCGGTGGACACCCAGGTGAAGGCGGAGAGGGCCTGGGCAGAGGGGGCCTTTGACGCGGAAGTGATCCCGGTCACCGTCCCGGGCAAAAAGGGAGATGTGGAATTCACCCGAGACGAGCATTTCCGACCAGGAACCACCCTTGCCGACCTCGCCAGGCTTCCCGCCGTGTTCAAGAAGGGGGGATCGGTCCACGCCGGAAACTCGTCGGGAGTCACCGATGGAGCGTCGGCCCTCCTGGTCCTCTCCGCCGCCGCTGCGGAACGACTGGGGGTCACCCCCCTGGCCCGGGTGGTCAGCCACGCCTCCGCCGGAGTCGATCCCAAGGTCATGGGCCTGGGTCCCGTTCCGTCCACTCGCCTGGCCTTGGAAAAAGCGGGACTCACCCTCTCCGACATGGACCTCATCGAATTGAACGAGGCCTTCGCCGCCCAGGTGCTGGCCTGTGACCGGGAGATGGGCCTCCCCCGGGATCGCCTCAACGTTCATGGCGGCTCTATCGCCCTTGGGCACCCCATCGGCGCCACCGGTGTTCGCATCACCACCACCCTCCTCCACGCCATGAAGCGGCACGGAGCCAGGCGCGGACTCGCCACCCTGTGCATTTCCGGGGGAATGGGCCTGTCCCTGGTGGTGGAAGCGGTGTGATTCCGGCTTTCCGCCCGTTCCTCCGCTTCGTTCCCCGGCTCCTTGTACGGAGCTCCCCTGGGGTCGGGTGGATCTTCACCCTCTCTCTGCTGGGATGCGCCCATTCCCCCCAGCCGATCACTCCTCCCCCTTCCGCCCACACCCTGGTGGAGACCGTCGCCATCCACGCCCCTCCTTCCCAGGTCTACGCAGCCATCACCGATTTTCCGTCCTATTCCCAATGGAACCCCTGGCTCCGGGAGGCCTGGGGAGTCCCGCAAGTGGGGGAAGCGGTCTGGGCTCGGGTCTGGCTGGGGGGAACGCCCCGCCGTGCTCGCCATGTGGTGGTCGAGGTCGATCCACCTGGCCGATTCTGTTGGCGGGATGCTGGATGGACCACCGCCTTTGCCAAGGCGAAGCGCTGTCGGACCCTCACTCCCGACGGGCTGGGGGGAACCCACCTGCGCCAGGAGCTCTCCGTGTGGGGGCCCTTCGCTGGAGAGGCCATGCGGCGCTACGGTTCAGCCATGGCCGAAGGGCTGGCAGCGGAGACCCGGGCCCTCAAGACCTGGTTGGAGCCATCCACCTCTGCCGCAGGAGAGGGGTTGCCTCTCTCGTTCCCTGCCGTCGTTGACGATCCTCTCCCGGACGGGGAAAGATGACTCTCTGTCGAGGTGGCCGGTGCGAACCCTGTTGAACTTCTCTTCCTATCCCTTTGAACTGGAGCCCTGGGGAAGTTCCTGGTCGGCCCTGGAATCCTACCTGGAGGAGAGGGGAATCGACGGCCTTGAGCTGCTGATCGGCCCCGATGAACCCCTCGCCGGCATTCCCCCTCGCCTTGTCACCGGGGTCCATCTCCCCTTCTGGATCTCCTGGCTGGACCTGTGGAGGGGGGACCAGGGACGCCTGCTCCGCCAGTACGGGAGCGACGAAGCGGTGGCCTT
>CAYRTW010000095.1:0-19511 GCA_964426935.1 uncultured Rickettsiales bacterium | reverse complement strand
GTGCCTGTTCCTGGGCTCGGGCTCGGTGATCATGGCCATGCACCACGAACAGGACATGCGGTACTACGGTGGGCTGAGAAAGTTCATGCCCTGGACCTACCGCACCTTCCTGGTGGCGACCCTGGCCATCGCCGGCATCCCCTTCTTCTCCGGGTTCTTTTCGAAGGACGAAATTCTGTTGTGGGCGCTGGGAAGCGAGAGGGGGAATCCCGGAGTGTGGATTCTGGCTACCGCCGCCGCCTTCTGCACCGCCTTCTACATGTTCCGCATTCTTCATCTGACCTTCTGGGGGGAGCATCGCGGGGTGCCTGCGGAGCGCCAGCATGGTCACGGTGGGGATGGCCACGATGACCACCACGGCCATCACCCTCCCCAGGAATCCCCCTGGCAGGTGACGGTTCCCCTCTTTCTCCTGGCCCTGGCGTCGGCGCTGGGAGGATTCCTGGGACTTCCTGCCCTGTTGGGGAAGCATGCCAATCTCTTGGAGGGGTGGTACGAGCCGGTTTTTGCCCATTCCCATGTCCATCTCCAACACGCCTTCCATGAGCCGGCGGTGGAAGTTGGCCTGATGGCCACCTCGGTGGCGGTGGCCCTCTCGGGAATCGCCCTGTCCTTCTTGTTTTATCGTTGGCGTCCAACGCTTCCGGCCACCCTGGCCCAGGTCTTCTCTGGCCCTCACCACCTCCTGTTCAACAAGTATTTCGTCGACGAAATCTACGAAGCGAGCCTGATCCGCCCCATCCTCGTGGCCAGTCGGGAGGTGCTGTGGAAGGTCGTGGACGTGATCGCCATCGACGGCCTGGTGAACCTGGTGGGGGGCACCTTCCGCACCTTGGGGAGGGGATTGGGCAAACTCCAGACCGGCGATGCCCAGGTCTATGCCATGTGGGTCACCGGGGCGACGACGGTCCTGGTCCTGGTCCTCTTCGCCATCCGCTGAGCGCGCGACGGAATACCTATGGGTTCAAACCTCCTCAACATCGTCCTCGCCCTCCCCGCCTTGGGCGCCCTCGTCCTGGCCGTTCTTCCTTCCAGGCAGGAGGAGCTTTACAAGAAGTGGTCCCTGGGGGTGATGGTGGCCGGCTTCCTGGCCTCCTTGGGACTGTGGACGGGCTTCGATCCTCAGCAGACAGGGATGCAGTTCGCCTCCCACCGGGAGTGGGTTCCTGCCTGGGGATTCAACTGGGATGTGGGTGTGGACGGCCTGTCCCTCCTCCTGGTGATGCTGACCACCTTTCTGGGTCCCATCGTGGTGCTGGGGGCCTGGACCTCGGTGGACAAGCGTCACAAGGAGTTCTTCGCCCATATCCTCCTCCTTCAGTCGGCCATGATCGGGGCCTTCGTGGCCACCAACCTCTTCGTCTTCTATCTCTTCTGGGAGCTGATGTTGATTCCCATGTTCTTTCTCATCGGGATCTGGGGAGGGGACAATCGCATCTACGCCACGGTGAAGTTCTTCCTGTACACCCTGGTGGGTTCGATGCTCATGCTGGTGGCCATCGTCTGGTTGTACGGGGCCATTCATGATCGAACGGGAACCTGGTCCCTGCTCTTCTCCGATCTGACCTTGCTGACCCTCTCCAAGGAGGTCCAGCTCTGGCTCTTCGCCGCCTTTGCCATCAGCTTCGCCATCAAAGTCCCCATGTTTCCGGTCCATACCTGGCTCCCCGATGCCCACGTCCAGGCCCCCACCGCTGGCTCGGTCATCCTGGCGGGAGTGCTCCTGAAGATGGGGACCTACGGGTTTCTGCGGCTGGCCATGCCGGTGTTTCCCGATGCCGTGTTCGCCGCTCGCCCCCTGATCATGACCCTGTCGGTGGTGGGCATTGGATACGGAGCCCTGGTGGCCATGGTCCAGCCCGACATAAAAAAGCTGGTGGCCTATTCTTCGGTCAGCCACCTGGGGTACTGCATGCTGGGGCTGTTCGCGGTGAACCTGCAGGGTGCGGTGGGGGCCATCCTCCAGATGATCAACCATGGGATCTCCACTGGTGCCCTCTTCCTCCTGGTGGGGGTCCTCTACGAGCGCACCCATTCTCGCCGCATCTATGACTACGGTGGTCTGGCGGGGATCATGCCCATCTACACGGTTTTGTTCGTGATTGTAACCATGAGCAGCATCGGGTTGCCGGGAACCAATGGGTTCGTGGGCGAGTTCCTGGTGTTGACGGGAGCCTTCCTGGATGGCTTTGGCACCTGGAAGAGTACCGGCAACCTGTGGAGTTTCTCCTACGCCGCCACCGCTTCCTTGGGTCTGATCTTCGGAGCGGTCTACATGCTGTGGATGGTGCAGCGGGTGTTCTTTGGCAAGCCCAACCTCTCTCGCCATGCCCACCTCCAAGACGTGAACTTCCGGGAACTGGTGGTGTTTGCCCCCCTGCTCCTGGCCATTTTCTGGATTGGGGTTCAGCCCTCCTTCTTGACCTCCAGGATCGAGCCTTCGGTGCAGGCCTGGCTCCTTCAGGTGGAACGGGGGAGGGGAGAAGCTGAAGCCCGAGCGGTGGTGATGAATCCTCCCCACTCTTCACCCGATTCCTCCCCCACTGCCCCTCCCTCCTCGGCAGGACACCCCTGATGAACCTGGAAATCCTCAACCTGCGCTGGGATCTCATGGGTCCCGAGCTGATCGTGGCGGTGACCGCCCTCCTGGTCCTGACCATCGACACCTTCGTCAAGGGTCCCGACGAGGACCGGAGAAGTCAGCAGACCTGGCTTGCGGCTCTGGGATGCCTGGCCGCTGCCGCCTATGGAGAAGTGGTTCTGGGAGGAATGCTGGAAACGGAGCTGACCTTTGGAGGGCTCTTCGCGGTAGATGCCTTTTCCCTTTTCTTCAAGGAAATCATACTGATATCGGCCTCCTTGTGCATCCTCCTGTGCGACCGGTGGCTGGGGAATCATCGGCTGACCAGTGGTGGCTTCTACGCCCTGCTTCTGTTCTCGGTGTTGGGCATGATGTACATGATCTCCGCCGCTGACCTGGTGATGCTATTCCTGGGGCTGGAGATCATGAGCATTCCCATCTATGTCCTGGCCTCCTCGGAGCGTCGTAACATTCGGGCGGTGGAGTCGGGGCTCAAGTATCTCATCCTGGGGTCCCTGGCCACCTGCGTCCTCCTGTTCGGAACCAGCCTCCTGTATGGATATTCGGGGCTGCTGGGGACTCCCACGACCTCCATCCTCACCCTGCGGGCCCTGCTTGCGGACGGGGGGACCCTCCCCACCTACGCCCTGGCTGGGGGAGTCCTTCTCCTCATTGGCATGGCGTTCAAGGTGAGCGCCGTTCCCTTCCACATGTGGACCCCCGACGTGTATGAGGGGGCGCCCACCCCCATCACCGCCTTCATGTCGGTCGCTGTCAAGGCCACCGCTTTTGCGGCTCTGCTGCGGGTGTTCGGCGGTGGACTCTTGGACACTCTGCACCTGCACACCCTCTTGTGGGTCATCGCCGCCCTCACCATGGTGGTGGGCAACGCCGCCGCCCTGGCCCAATCCAGCATCAAGAGAATGCTGGCGTACTCCTCCATAGCCCATGCGGGTTACATCCTCCTGGGGCTTCTGGCCGGTTCCCGGGACGGCCTCGCCGGCATCCTCTTCTATGCCTTGGGATACGCGGTGATGAACGTCGCCGCCTTTGGGGTCCTGGTGTACTGGAGTGAGAGGGGGACGGACGCGGAAACTTTTGAAGACGTGAAGGGACTGGGGACCCGCTATCCG
This sequence comes from uncultured Rickettsiales bacterium, assembly GCA_964426935.1. Taxonomy (GTDB): domain Bacteria; phylum Myxococcota_A; class UBA796; order UBA9615; family JAKLKC01; genus CAYRTW01. Next base: position 15,797 of record CAYRTW010000095.1, on the reverse strand, counting down.
CTGGCGGGGGCCATCCTGACCCTGTCCATGTTGTCCCTGATGGGAATGCCCCCCCTGGTGGGATTCTGGGGGAAGTTCTATGTGTTCCGGGCGGTGATTCTCAGCGACTTTCCTGGTCACCTGTTCCTGGCGGTCCTGGGGGTGCTGATGTCCGCAGTGTCGGCCTTCTACTATCTGAAGGTGATCGTGGTGACCTTCATGGCCGATCCCTCCCAGGAGGTCCGACCTCACCAGCCCAACACCACATCGCTGGTGGGAACCCTGGTGGCGGGTCTCTTGATCGTCGGACTGGGGCTGGCCCCCTCCGCTTACATGGCCATTGCTGATCGTTCGGTGGGAATCTTCTTCCCTCTTCCCTCCACCGCAGAAGCGGGGCTTCCTCCAGCGGCTCCCCCGGCCTCTCCTTAGCGGTCCTTGCCGAAATCCAGCTCATCCAAGGTGAGGGACATGGACGCGGACATGTCCAGGTAGACGTTGCCATCCCGGCGGGCCAGATCCGCCTCCAACTCCCGAGAGGCACGGCGCAGCCACCTCTCCAGTCGGTCAAAGAGGGGGGCCACCTCCCGGTCATCCGTCACCAGGTACAGGCTCGCCTGGGCCTCTCGCACCGCCCCCAGGAGATCTCCTCCCGCCTCCAGGGCATCGGCCAGACGCAACCTGGCCCCAGGATCGCTCCAGGGCTCGTTGGACAGCACAAAATCAGTGAGGGGTGACCCTTCGGGGAGGAGGTTCTTGGGGAGGGGGCCAACTCGCAGGATCTTCCTCAGCGCCTCCCACGAAATGCCTCGGGGTCCGTCGGAAAGGCCTCGTCCCAGAAAGGCCTGGGCTGCGCAGCGAACGGCCCCCTCTTTCACATCTCGGTCCCGAAAATGAAGGGCGAGGGAAGCCCAAGCCGGGGTGAAGGCCTCGTCAGCGTCCGCCGCCCTCTGCAACAGTCCTCCCACCGTCGAGGCCTCTCCTCCCGACTCTCGGACATCATCGGCCAGCCACTTCAGGGAGAAGGGGGCCCTGGGATCCATGTCCACCATGAGCCGGTGCAACTCTCGCCTCCTCTCCCGAAGTCCGTGGTTTCCCTCAGGAATCAGGCAACCAGCGTCGTCAAAGAGAAGGCGCTGCTCCAGGCAGAGAAAATACATAAGGCTGCGAAAAGAGGAGCCGACAGGCTGCAAGGACACGCTTTCCAAATCGAACCGGGCTACCGCCCACTCTCCATCCGCTCCCTCCTTTCCCAGCAAAAAGCCATAGATGGCCCCGGTTCCATCCGAGGCCAGGGGGAGAAACTCCACCGGCATCTCCCTGCTGGCCCGCATCTCGTCAAAGATCCCCACGAAAATGGGCTCGTCATGCCGGGTGAAGCTGTGGACCTCCAGGTCCATCAGGGATCCGTCCAGGAAACTCCGGGGAAACGCTCCCCCGTCCGCTTCACTCAAGAACTGCCGGTATGAAGGAGGAAGGGGACGGCGCAACCGCCTCTCCACTCGGGCGATGTGCTCCGAAGGCAAGGGGGGATTGAAGGCCATCCCCCGCGGGCCCAAACCTTCACACCAGGTATCAATTTCCGCCAATAAACTCATGGTCATCGTCTCGCGGAGCGCGGGCTCCCTCCAGGGCCAGGGAGATATCCTCCAGCAGCCAGTTCCCCGAGGCAAACTCGGACGAACCGGGAAGACTCCCTACGGCGACCCGCTTCACCCCATCATGGTCGGGTCAAAGAGAAGTACAGTCAATGGCGCAGCCGTTGAACAGTCCCACATCCCCAGAGACATTGCCCGAAGACTCGTTGACACAGGAAGAGAGGGTCACCGTGGAAGCGTAGCAGCCAATTCCGTACCCCTGATTGTCATGAAGGACGTTGTTGGCCACGTTGCCGAGAATGGTGCCTTCCAGTCGAATCCCGTCGGCTCCGTTCCCAGACAGCGACACATTGTCGCTGACGTCAACGGCGGCATTGCTCAAGACCAGGGCGCTTCCCGACGCACCCTCCACCTGGTTTCCAGAGGCGATGACGCTCACGGTGGAGCCACTGGGGTTGCTCAGCCATAGGGCATCGGTCGAGCAGTCGGTGACGATGTTATCAAGGAGGTCCAGCTTCCCACCCGAGGCGGAAACCCGAACCGGGTAGCCGCTCTGGCCGGTGAAGGTGTTGCCGCTGATCTGCATGGAGGGGCCGGCGCCGACTACCGAGGAGACGTTGACCGACAACCCTCCTGCGGTGGTGGCGAAGTCGTTGTTGGCCACCGCCAGGGCGGAATTTTCGTCCAACTGGCTGAGGTCCAGATTGACTCCCACCCCGTTGCCGGCGAATTCGGTGTCGGCGATGGTGGCGGCGGTGCGATAGCCGTAGATGGAATAGCTGGTGGCGTCGGCGAAGGAAGAACCCAACACCTGGGGGCTCAGCACCGTAGAGCCGCCTCCAGACAGATAGAGGTGGTAGACGTTTCCCCCCGCAAAGGAACACCCCTCCACGGTGCCTGAGTAATCGTAGCCATAGAGGGAAACAAACCCGGTGGCGCCTTCGAAGGTGCAGTTCTTGAATTCGGCATCGGTGTAAGAAGCGGAGACGTGATAGCTGCCGTTGTTGGAAAAGGCGCAGTCCTCAAAGTGAATGGGGAAGCCATCGGCGGCATATCCGCTGGTGTAGGCTCCGGCGCCGGTGTTGTCGTTGAACTGGCTTCCGGCCACCGTCACGTCTCCGTCATAGGCCTGCAACCCGGTGCCGTTGTTAGCGGAGAAAAAGGAGTCGGTGACCCGAGCGGTTCCCTCAAAGATGATGAGGCCGGTGCCGCTGTACTGGTATTGCTCCTCGGAGCCCCACAGCTCGGGGGGGACTCCGTAATCGGTGGTCTGCCAGGTGCAAGCCGAGAATTCCACCGAGGAAGTCTGTACCTGGGCGGCATATATCTTGTTGTCGTGGAAATCCGCCCCGCTCTCGGTGCCCGCTGAGTCCTGATACAGGACCCCCAGGAATCGATTTCCCTCAATGATGGCGCCTTCAGAGGTGAACCGGGAGGCGGCGATGAACATCCCCACCACATCTACTCCATGGGCCTCATTTCCCACCATGTGCAGGGAGCCCTCTCCGTCATCGATATCGGAGAGGAGGTGGCCAAAGCCGGTGGTGTAGGAGCTGTCTTCCAGCTCCCCAAGCCAGGTGATGTTGCGGACCACGTTTCGTTGGTAGTCCAGGCTTTCCAGGCTGGTGGCATAAATCCCAAACAACTTGCTGTCGCTGACCTGGTTATCGGTCATCACCACCGAGCCTCCCTCGAAATAGGCAAATTCGCTGCCGTTGATGGGGGACTGGATGCGAATGCCGGTCAGCCCCGATCCGGTCACGGTGTTTCCCGAAACCTCAGCCTGGATACCGTCCTTGCCGAGGGCGATGCCCACCACGCTGGTCTCCGGGGACAGGGCCACGGTGTTTCTCAGCACATCCACCTGCTGGTCGATGAAGTTCAGCCCTACGTAGCTCATGGCGGTGAAGGAGCTGTCCGAGACCACCGATGCTCCTCCGGAAAAGGCGAACACTCCATACGTGCTGGCCTCCACCCGGCTGTTGGTGAGGGAGAGGGCGGCGGTGTCGGAGAGAATGGCCACCCGGGCGTTGTTCACCGCCTCCAGGCCATCCAGGGAGATGGTGTCCATGCCGGTTTCGATGGAGATGGCGTCTCCGCCGTCGGTGCCGTCATCGGTCACGATGGAGGCGGTGTTCTCGATGAGGGTGTTGGTGAGGGTCAATCCGGAGGAGCCGACGTGGATGCCGTAACCGGCGTTCCCCGAGAAGGTGCAGTCGGAAACGGTGGCGGTGCTGGCCACCGAGAAATCCGCTCCGCCGTATGGGGCGTTGGAGATGGTGACCCGGGTGAGGGCCACTTGAGCGGAAGTGCTGAGGATTCCCACCTGGCCCGGTTGATCGATGAGGACATCGAGAAGAGTGGCCTCCGCTCCCGCCTCCAGCTCCACGGCGGTGCGAGTGGAGGAGATGGCCAGCCCCTCTACGGTGACTCCCGTTCCTCGGATGATCAGGGCCACCTCGTTCACCGCTCCTTCCAGAAAGGTGGTGCCAGTCCCCCTGCCTTTCAGATGCACCGGGCGGTCGAGGGTGACGGTTTCAGTCCAGGTCCCGTCGCACAGGGAAACGGTGGCCCCATCGGGGGCTTCCGCCAGGGCATCGGCGATGTTGGCGAAGCCGGGAGTCTGGCCATCCACGGTGATGCATCCCTCTTCGTGAGGGGTGGAGTCATCGTCATCATCGGTGACGGGGGTGGAGTCATCATCATCATCCGCCTCCACCTGACATCCAGCAGCGGTCAGGGAGAGGGCGACGGCGAGGAGAAAGCGAATGGTCATGGGTGAGACGTCCCTGAGGGGGCCCTTGGAGGGGCTGAGTTGTGGATGATTAGCACCCCTTTACCGGCCCCGGCAAGGGATGAAGGTCGGACAGCGGTCACCAACGCCTTCCGGTGAGAGGAGCGAGGACCTGAACCTCCTCCTCCAGGAACGTGCGCCCCTCCTCTCCGTCGCCCACACGGAAGCATCGAGGAGAAGGAGTCTCCCCCTCCCGGCAGTCCACCGCCAGATAGGACCAGGTGGGGTAGGCGCCGTGGAGCTCCTGAGAAGGTGGAGGTTGGGAAGAATGAGCCAAGGAGCGATACATTCCCACCACTTCCAGCCCCTCTTCATCCGCCAGGGTCTGCAGACGAAGGTACTCCTGGGGATCCAGACGCAGCCCCACCCTCCCCGAGTCCTCGTTGAGCCGACAGGGATGAACCGCAGTGACCAGGTAGCCGGTATCGGGGTCGCCGAAGCCGAAGAGGAGGCCTGTGCCGATGGCGGGATGGGCCTCCCGGCCGTGGGCCTGCAGGGCAAGGAGATGTTCGGGGCCGATACGGAGCATGAAGGTCCTCGCCGGGGCCGGGTGTGGAGTACTTCGTTTGGGAACCTCTGGGGAAGGCCCCCGCTTCATCGCAGGCGCCGGCAGAGAATAGCGCGGATTGGGTCTCAGAGGAGGGATGCCCTCGGAGTGGGAGGGTGGGAGGGGCATGGGAAACTCTCCACGGGACGACCGGATCTGTGATAGGTTCCGCGTACTTGTGGGCGAACCCCTTCTGAAATCGCCTCGGGGAGGACCTATGCGAACGCTGATTCTTGCCATTCCTTGTGCTCTCACGGTGCTCGCTTGTGGGCAATATGAGGCCCAAATCAAACCTCTGGCGGGCCAGTTCCTGGTCCTGGGAGTTCGGGACGAGAGCGGGCTGGTTCTCTCGGATCTCTCCACCGGAGTCACCTCCTCGGCCTGGTTGTCCTCTGAAGTGGAGAGCGACGCATTGGAATCCTCTTTGGTGAGCGGGCAGACGGTCATGGTGCGGGCTTCGGGAATGGGCACCCACACCCTCGCCGATCTGGGGGGAGGAGCCTATCTCCTGGAGCCTGCCGACGCGGGATCCCTGGTGTACACGGCGGGGGCCTCATACAGCTTTGCAGTGAACTACGACGGAGTGGATCGAATTGCCTCGGTCACGGCTCCCGCCGTCACCGGTCCCTCCCTGCCGTCCTCTCACTCCGAAGGGGAGGACCTGAGCGTGACCCTGTCCGACGGCGGAAACGACGGCGCCCTGGTTCTGGTGTGGGGCCCGGGAGGATCGGTGTCGTATGCAGTGGAGGCGAATGATTTCGCTTCGATCCGGGCCCTGGCGGAGGGGCAGGAGATGGACTCCTTGACCGTGCCCGGTGAGGTCTTTGACCAGGTGGGAACCTACGCGCTGGGAGTGGCCGGGCTCAATCGCGCTCGCGAGGACGATTTCCAGAGCATGGAGAGCAGCGCCAGCAGCCTGTTCATTGGCGCCATGGAGATCCAGGCATTGGAGGTGGAGTAGGGGAGGGCTGAAACACCGGAAATCGGGGGGAGACGTGGTCGACCCGCCGCCGTGGATCCTCTGAATCAGAGAATCAACAGTGGGGTTCCGGGCACCAGTCGGGAGTGATCACGTGGGCGGGGGCCGTGCCGTTTCCCCAGGTCTCGTCGGCGACGCCGACCTCTCCGGGTCCGGTGAGTTCGCCGGCCTGGAACAGCCCCTCGGGAGAAACCGTCGCGTCTTCAGGGGTCACCGTCTCCGGGGGGTGGCTGGTCTCCCCTTCAATCGGGGTGAACGACCAGGTGACCTCCAAGGGATCCAGGGTGTGAAGGAGAACGTCGTCCCCCAGCCCCCGGGTGAAGTCCTGGGCTTCCCCGTCGGGTCCGATGTGGAACAGGGCGGGCAGGAGTTGGCGGGAGTCCATGCCTGAGTTTCCAGCGTTGGCGATCCGCACCCAGGGATGACACAGATCCCGGGACACCGAGTCGTCATCGTCATCGGTACACATGTTGTTGAACTCCCCATCCGCATTGACCGCGCTGAGATACACCTCCTCGGCCACATAGCCCACATCAATGCCCAGATCGGCTGAGGCGGAGGCTCCCCCTGCATCCGTGGCGGTGACGGTGAACGACCACAACCCGAAATCGGCGGGGGCTCCAGCAATCAGCCCGTCACTGCCCAGATCCAGGCCCGGGGGAAGGGCACCTGCGGACACGGCAAAGGTCACCGGAGACGCGGCATCGCCGGTCGTGGTCAACAGTCCGGAGTAGGTTTCAAAGAGCATCCCCGGCCCCACTGCGCCCCCATCCACAGAGAAGGAGGCGGTGTCGTCGTCGCCGGTGTCGTCGTCGTCGGAGGTCGCGTCGTCGTCGGACACGTCATCATCCCCAGAAGAGTCGTTGTCATCGTCGTCGTCCCCAATGATCCCGGTACCCACATCGCACCCGTACAGGAAGGAGAAGGGGATCAGGGCGGAAAGGGTGAGGAGGAAGGCACGGCGCATGGCAACTCCTGGGCGGTCGCGATCTGCTCTGCATTGTAGAAGCAAAGAAGAGAAATGCGTACTGAACGAAGGGAGAGAAGTCAGGGAGGGATCAAGGAGGGAGGAGGACGGCGGGGCGACTGGGAGGGAGAGCACCAAGGGACAGGCGGGGAGGCTACATGGGGCCGTCAGGCCAGAAGCCAGCGTCCAGGAGAAGGTCAGCGCTGCTCTCCAGGGACAAGAAAGGCTGGCCCTCCCAGGAGGACTGCCAGACGCCCTGGTCGAAGAGGTAGTAGTTCTTCCAGGCGCGGGTCTGCAGGAAGCGGGTGGGAGAGGAACCGCAGGGATAAGCCATCTCAAACAGGATCATGTCGTCTCGGGTGGGAACGACGGATCCGAGGGCTGTAGTCCATGCGTTGAGATTGGGAGCGGCATAGCCCTGACAGGAGGACTTCTGGGTCAGAGAAGTCAAGAAGCCGAACCAGTCGAACGTCCCAGAAGTCGCCTGAGCACTGCGTGGAGCGCCCACCAGCAGCAGGGCGCCGGTGGCGAGCAGGAAGAAGGCGACGAGGATTTGACGGGTGACTGTGAGCATCGGTCTGACTCCCGCCCCCTGAGGGGGGCTTCCGTGGGCGGCGAGGACTTCTTATCCGCACGCCCGATCCAGTTGAGCAGGAACCATGCCAGTCCATTTGGGGGCTCTTTTTTTCAGTGATTTCAGCCTATGCCATTGATAATGCTTCGTTTTTGTTGGGTTGAACATGGGACATCGCAACGCAGACTGTCTCAATATACAGACATTTCAACGAAGGGCCATCCCGCCGCAGGGTAGATTGTCTCAATAGGAAGACAATAAAACATTCCAACATCCCACTGAAAAGATTATGTTTTTCGAAGAGGAGGCCTCCGATCGGACCTGGCGCAAGTCAGAGCGGTGCCCTTTGGCAGGAAATGTCTCCATATTGAGACTCGTAGCTGGAGCCTTCCTGCTCCCCTGTCCTCATCGCCTGTGGGGGCATTGCTTCCCGCAGGGTTCGACTCCATATTCCCGCCGATGCCTGACTTCCTCTCGACTCCCTGGAATGCCCTGCAGGTGGTTCTCGCCTTTGGCGTGGTCATCCTCATCCATGAACTCGGACACTTCCTGGCCGCCCGGTACAACGGGGTAAGGGTCCTCAAGTTCGCCATCGGCTTCGACTTTGGCGGTTGGAAGCTGTGGAGCCGAACCGTAGGGGGAACGGAGTACGTGGTGGGGGCATTCCCCTTGGGGGGGTACGTGAGGATGTTGGGGCAGGAGGACTTGCCGGGGGAGAGCGAGGAATCTTCAGGAAAGCCTCCGGAAGACAGCTTCCAGGCCAAGACGGTGTGGCAGAGGATGCAGATCATCAGCGCTGGGGTGGTGATGAACTTCCTCTCCGCCTTTGTTTTCTGCTACCTGGCCCTGACTTCAGGGTTTGAGCAGACCGCACCTGAAGTGGGTTCGGTGGGATTTGCTTCTCTCCAGGCGGGACTTCGCCCTGGGGATCGTATCGAGAAGTTGGATGGTACCCCCACTGCCACCTGGATGGACGTGGAAGTGGCCTACATGACGGCGGCTCCCGGGGAGATGGCGGCCGTGGAGGTCCTCCGTCAGGGGACTCCCCTGGCCCTGTCCCTCCCCGTCCTCCGGGAGCCGGGCGCTCCGGTCAATCAGCCTGACTTTTCTGCCCCGGTCAGCCTCCAGATCAGCCAGGTCATCACCGAAACCCCCGAAGGCCCCACCGCAGCAGCCAAGGCAGGAATCCAGCCCGGGGACGTGATCCGCGCCCTCGACGGTCACCCGCTGGCCACCTGGGAAGAATTCAGCCGTGCCGTTCGCTCCCGGGCCGGGGTCTCCACCCGGCTCCTCCTGGATCGCCCCCAAGATGCCCGCAGCCAGACCTTTACACCGGTGGAAGTGACTCTGACCCCCAGTCGCCAGCCCGACGAGCTGACGGGGAGGTGGTGGCTGGGAGCCGATCCAGCCGAGCCACCCCGGCTCGACATGGTGGTCAAGGGGCTGGCGGCGGATCGGGCCGGGGTGAAGGAGGGAGACACGGTGGTGTCGGTGGACGGGAAAACGGTGTCGTCCTGGAGGGAGTTCTGGCTTCGTACCGAATATGCCCCAGGCGGAATCCCCATCTCTCTAGAGCTTCGCGATGGAGGGGGAGGCGTTCGCAGTGTGCAGGTGATTCCCGAGGGGCCGGATCACTGGAGAGGCTTGGGAGTGTGGGGTGTATTTGGCCTGGGGGTGGCACATCGGGTTCCCGATGCCGTGGTGGTGGGCGCCGTGACGGAAGGCAGCCCCGCGGCCAGGGCGGGTTTGCAGGCGGGGGATCGATTGGTGGAGATGTCCATTGCTTCTTCCACAGAGGGGAGTTCGGCCAAGAGCCGCACCCTTCCCATCGCGTCATGGACGGATCTCTATGCGGCCATGGCCACCTCACCGACCCGTGAGATCTCTCTCACCTGGGAAAGGCGGGGTGTGAGGGAGTCCAAGCCCACCCCACTGGCGGAGAACCCCGAGCCTCGCTGGCGGGGGCTGGTGGGAGTCAGCACTTCGGAGAAGAAGGCCTGGATGGACATGGGCCCCGTGGAGGCCATTGGCCCGGCCTTGCGTCAGCCCTTCACCATGCTCGCCCAGTTCTACACCACCCTCAAAGCTCTCTTCCTGGGCCGGGTGGGGACGGAAACCCTCTCCGGGCCAGTGGGGATCTCCATGGTCATCTGGCATGCCGCCCAGCAGTCCTTGGGGGAGTTGTTCAACTGGCTTGCCCTCATCAGCATCAACCTGGCAGTGGTGAACTTTCTCCCCATTCCCATCACCGATGGGGGGCACTTTCTGTTTCTCCTCTACGAGAAGGTGCGAGGGCGCCGGATGGGAGACGAGATCCAGGCGGGGCTCCAGTGGGTGGGCCTCCTGTTCCTCTTGCTGATCTTTGTTTTTGCCACCTGGAACGATCTTTCCCGGTTGATCGGAAGGGGTTGACCAGCCCCGGCTCCCCTTCGACGTCGCCTTGACCCGCCTGGGGCGGCCCTTCATACTCCGGACCCTTTTTCGCTTCCAGGAGCCCCCCGTGCCGTCTCATCGCAAGGAGCGGGTCGCCAGCCTGATCCACCAGGAACTTGCCCGCATCCTTCGTGAGGAGGTCAAGGATCCCCGTATCGGCCCCTGGCTGAGCATCACCCAGGTCAAGGTGGTGGACGATCTCAGTCGGGCCACCGCGTTCTTTACCGTTCAAGGGGGAGATGAAAACCGCCGCCTTGAGGTTCAATCGGGGCTGGCCCGCTCCCTGCCCTTTCTGAGAGGTCGGTTGGGGGCGGCCCTCCAGATGCGCTCCGTTCCCACCCTGGTGTTCCTTCACGACGATGCTTTTGAGCACGCCCTGAAGATCCATGCTCTCATCAATGCAGTGAATCCTCCCCCGGCCCTTCCCGGTGATCAGGATGAGGAAGGGGGCTCGGATGAATCAGCCCCCTGAGAACGCCTCCCCTCGCCGCAAGGGCCCCAAGAATCCTTTGCTCCAAGGGATTCTCGTTCTGGACAAACCGGCGGGGATCACCAGCCAGCAGGCGGTCAGCCGAGCCAAGTGGCTGCTCCAGGCGGATCGGGTCGGTCACGGTGGGACCCTGGATCCTTTTGCCACCGGCGTTCTCCCCCTCCTGCTCAACGGTGCCACCCGTCTGGCGCCCCTGCTCCTGGCGGGAGACAAGGACTATCAGGGGGTGGCCCGCCTGGGGGCCCGCACCGACACCCTGGATCTGACGGGCAAGGTGCTGCAGGAGGAGCCGGTTCCTCCTTTTACCATCAAGCAGATCGAAGAAGCCTTTGCTGGTTTCGTAGGTGAGATCGAGCAGATCCCCCCCATGTATTCGGCGGTGAAGATGGGAGGAAAGCGCTTGTACGCCCTGGCGCGTCAACAGGTAGAGGTTACTCGGGCTCCCAAGAAGATTCGCATCGACTCCATCGACGTTCTGAGGGTGGAACTTCCCGATGTGGAGTTTCGAGTGCGGTGCTCGGGGGGGACCTACGTGCGAACCCTGGTGGACGATCTGGGAGCGAAGCTGGGGTGCGGAGCCCATCTGGCGGGGCTGCGCCGCCTTCGCAGCGGGCCCTTCTCCATCGAAAAAGCAGTCACTCTTGCCGACCTGGAAGAGGTGATTCCCAGAATCGATGTCTCCTTTATTCCTTCCCAGAGGGAGGTCCTGTGGATGGAGGCCCTGGGGGAGTCTCTTTTGCCGGTTCGGGATGCTGTTCCGGGCATTCCGGTGGTGGGCCTGACCGACGATGGGGTGCGGGCCGCCTTGCGCGGGGAGGGATTGCGAAGAGAGCAGGCCCTGGGGAACCTTCCTACCTTCAAGTCTGGAGATTCCCTGGTGTTGTTGGCTCCTGGTGGGAGGGGACTGGCCATTGGCAGGGCGGCGTGCGGGAGCGATGACCTGCTGCGGGTTCCGACTCGAATGACGGTTTTCCGGGTGGAGAGGCTGCTGAGTTGAGGCGGAGCGTTCTGTCTTCCATCTCGCGGATTTTGCGGGTCCATCCTTGACGCGCCCCAGATGACTCACTAGGATGCGCCCGCCATTCTCTGTGCGGTTTCGCCTTTCCGGCACCCCACATCTTCAACGGAATTACTGCGGCACTCGGCGCTTACGGCGTGCGGTGACTGCGGGAGACCGACATGATCACCCCTGAGCAGAAGACCGCGATCGTCGAAAAATACGCCACCCACGAGGGGGACACTGGCTCTCCCGAGGTCCAGGTGGCCCTGCTGACGGCGCGGATTCAGTACCTCACTGAGCATTTCAAGACCCATCACAAGGACCACGGCAGCCGCCGAGGCCTTCTCAAGCAGGTGAGCCACCGCCGCCGTCTCCTCGATTACCTCAAGGGAATCGAATACGACCGCTACAAGAAGCTCATCGATTCCCTGGGTATTCGCAAGTAGTTCGATTCCACCGGCGGGTCCTCCCCGGTGCCCGTCGGACCTCAGGTGAGGGGCAGGAAGTGTTCCTCGCCCTTCGTCTGAAATCCGCGCCCCCGTCTCTGAAACAGAGGCGGGGAAGATCACGCAGTTCCCCGGGATGATGTCATGGCCCCGCCCACGGTGGGCGAGGTCGGGGGAGCTGCTTCGGGAACACCGCCGTTCGCGGCCGGCGGTTCTCCCAGAGATTGGTGCTCCCCATGCAGTTCAATGTGGTTTCCCGTACCGTCGAAGTCGGCGGAAAGTCCTTCTCCTTTGAAACCGGCCGTTGGGCCCGTCAGTCAGGAGGCGCGGTGGTCATCCGGCATGGCGACAGCGCCGTCCTGGTCTGTGCCAACGTGGCCGAAGAGGCTCGCGAGGGCCTGGATTTCCTTCCTCTGACCTGTGATTACGTTGAGAAGACGTATGCTGCCGGCAAGATCCCCGGCGGCTTTTTCCGTCGAGAAGGCAAGCCTACGGAGAAGGAAGTTCTCTCTTCTCGGCTGATGGATCGCCCCTCCCGGCCCCAGTTTCCCAAGGGCTGGCGGAACGAAACCCAGCTCATCGCCTTTGTCATCAGCCACGATCAGGTTCATGACACCGATGTCATGGCCATGACCGGCACCTCTGCGGCGCTGGCCCTGAGTCCGGCGCCGTTCCAGGACTACTACGGCGCTGTCCGCGTGGGCCGAGTGGATGGCAAGCTGGTGGCCAACCCCACCCGAGCCGAGAGGGATCGCAGCGACATCGACCTCATCGTCGCCGCTTCCCGCGACGCCATCACCATGGTGGAAGGGGGTGGGGATGAGGTGAGTGAGGCGGACATGCTGGCGGCCCTGGAGTTTGCCCATGCTGCCATCCAGCCTCTGATTACTGCCCAAGAAGAGATGGCCAGGGAGGCTGGGAAGGAGAAGCTGACCTACACGCCTCCCGCCAAGGACGAGGCCCTCGCTGCCCAGGTCAAGAGCTTCGCAGCTCCTCTCATCCGGGCCGCCTATAACGCCGACGGGAAGAAGGGTCGGCGCTTGGCGGTGAAGGCGGCGTGGAACGACACCCGAGAGCATTTCCTGGCTTCCCTGGGGGAGGGAGGAATCGCTCGGGAGAAGGAAATCCGGGGCCATTTCGATTCAACGGAGAAATACGCTCTCCGGGTGATGGTCACCAATGAGGGGCGCCGCATTGACGGCCGGGTGCCCGATGAGGTGCGGGACATCGACGTGCAGGTGGGCGCCCTGCCCCGGACCCACGGTTCGGCGGTGTTCACCCGGGGAGAGACTCAAGCCCTGGTGACCACCACCCTCGGCACCCCCGATGAGGCCCAGCGAATGGATCTGATTGAGGGGGATGTCACTCGCAGGTTCATGCTCCACTACAACTTCCCCCCGTTTTCAGTGGGGGAGGTGCGGCGGGTGATGGGACCGGGGCGCCGGGAGATCGGTCACGGAGCCCTGGCCCACCGCTCCATTGATCGGGTGATGCCGGTTTCCGATGATTTTCCCTATGTGGTGCGGGTGGTTTCCGACATCTTGGAGAGCAACGGCTCCTCCTCCATGGCCACGATTTGCGGTGCCTCCCTGTCGCTGATGGACGCCGGGGTGCCCTTTACCAAAGCGGTGGCGGGGATTGCCATGGGGCTCATCAAGGAGGGAGACAAGTTCCAGGTCCTCTCCGACATCAGTGGTGACGAAGATCATCTGGGAGACATGGACTTCAAGGTGGCCGGTACCGCCAAGGGCATCACCGGATTCCAGATGGACATCAAGATCAAGGGAGTCAGTCGGGAGATCATGCAGAAGGCCCTTCATCAGGCCCGGGAGGGGAGGCTGCACATCCTGTCCTGCATGAACGCAGTGCTGGCGGCGCCCCGAACCGAGATGTCCCAATGGGCTCCCCGCATCCAGACCATCTGGATCAAGCAGGACCGGATTCGGGATCTCATCGGCCCCGGTGGCAAGACCATCAAGGGGATCCAGGAGTCCACCGCCACCAAGATCGAGGTCAACGACGCAGGCAGGGTGTTGGTCTCCTCCCCCGATCTGGTGGCCTTGGAGAGGGCGGCCAAGATGATTCGGGAGATCACCCAGGACGCCGAGGTGGGCAAGCTCTACTTGGGTCTGGTCAAGAAGATCACGGATTTTGGGGCCTTCGTGGAGATCTTCCCCGGCACGGACGGCCTGGTCCACATCTCCGAGCTGGCCCACGAGCGCATCCGCAACGTGACCGACGTGGTGAACGAGGGAGATGAAGTGCTGGTGCGGGTCATCAACATCGACAAGAGCGGCAAGATCCGCCTCTCCCGCAAGGACGCCATCGGCGCGGCGGAGTAGCCCTCCCCGGGCATTCCCTGCTGTTCGGACCCTGCGACTCGTGGGGGATCGCTTTTGGAAACCTTCACTGTCCCCATCCACAACCTGAGGCCCCACCTGGGGTTGCCTCTTCCCACCTATATGACCGCAGGAGCATCGGGGATGGACCTCAGGGCCTCCCTCGATTCTCCCCTCGTTCTACCCCCTCTGGGGAGGGCCCTGGTGCCCACTGGATTGGCGGTGGCCCTTCCTTTGGGCATGGAACTCCAGATTCGCCCCCGAAGCGGGTTGGCCCTCCGCCATGGGGTGACCTGCCTGAACGCTCCGGGAACGGTGGATGCGGATTACCGGGGAGAAGTGGGGGTGTTGCTGATCAACCTGGGGGAGCATCCCTTCCGCATCGAGCCAGGGGATCGCATCGCCCAGGCGGTCCTGGCTCGGGTGGCTCGGGTGTCCTGGGAAGAGGTCGGTCACCTGCCTGATTCTCCCCGTGGTGGGGGAGGGTTCGGACATACCGGTACCGGGTGAGGAGAGGGCAGGGATGCCTCTCTGATCTCATTGGAAGACGTCCAGGACGCATGATCCAAGGGCCAATCAAACCCCATCAGGAACCTTCTTCTCCTGTTCCCTTGTGGCGCGAGGTGACCGGTCCTCGGGTTCTGCAAGGGGTCATGCTGGGGGTGCTGACTTCTCCGGCAGGGGCGGCGCTGGTGGTGCAAGGGTGGGCAGAGAGGATCGCCCGAGGGGAAGAGCCGTCGTCCCCCGATGTCCTGGTGGGGCAGTTTCTGAGGGTGGTGGCGCTCGCCCTTTTGTGCGGGCTCCTGGGCTCCCTGCTGAGTCGTCGCTACCACCTGACGGGCCTGGGGGATCCTCGGCGGATGCTCCGGCGCCTCCCCCTCCTGCTGGGCGTGGGGGCTGTGCTGGCGACCCTGAGGTGGCTTCTGGTGGACCGGTGGCTTCTGGTGAGCGGGGGTGGAGTCGTTCCCCGGGGTGCCGGGGTGGCTCTTCAGGGGGCGATTGCCGGGGCGGTCTATGGGGAAATGGTGGCGCGCTATGGGATGATGACGGCGTTTACCGGGGTGCTGAGGAGGCCCATGGGCGCGGCGTTTGCGGTGGCGGTGTTCTTTGCGGTGGAGCAGTCCCAGGTGTTTGCAGCGACCGGGCACGCATGGGGATGGAACGGGGAGACCGCCCTGGCCATGTGGATGGGTATCTCGGAGGGGATGGCCTTGGGGTGGGTCTACTGGCGATGGGGCTTGTGGGGGGCGATGATGCTCCGGGCGGTTCTTCTGATGCGCTTCGTCCTCTATGCTGCCGCCTCCTGGCCCGGTCCCCTGTCGGTTTCCCCCTGGTGAGGATGCGATGTTCCTTGACGTTTCCGCTGTCGTGAAGAGTTTTTGCCCCTCCTGGGGGAGGGCCCTGGGGTGGATGATCCTGCTGGCGGCGATGGGCTGCGGCTCCTACCCCAAATATGCCGCCTTGGTGGAGGACGAGGTGTTTTTTGGGGAGGTCCTGACTGGGACCTCGGCCACCGAGGAGGCGGTGGTGGAAAATCTGACCGGGGAGGAGGTGCATGTGTACTTCCTTCCTCCCACTCCGTTCTCAGCGGCGGTGGAGGACGAAAGCGGGGAGGAGTTCGTGCCCATCGAGGTGGATGAACACATCCCCGTGC
>CAYRTW010000094.1:0-19805 GCA_964426935.1 uncultured Rickettsiales bacterium | reverse complement strand
CGGTTCCCCATCAGGGGGTCTCCAGTAAAGGGTGACTCCTCCCCATCCAAGCGAAAGCGGTCGGCAAAGCTGGCGCGACGGGGGGGCGCGGGAGGAGGTCCGGTGCGGGCCCTCTTCCCATCCACTTCGGCCTCTGCCGTTTCCCGCCGCCGCAGCACCGAGTAGGGAATGTACTTCTTTTTGACCTTCTCCCGGGGCTCCAGAATCTCCACCACCACATCTCCGTGGACGGCCAGCTGACAGGAGAGGCGCTCGCGGGTGATGAAAAACACGTTCCCCAGATGTGACCGTTCGTTGTCCTGCATGGGGGAGATGGCCTCCACCCCCTCCACCACCTTCACCCGGCACAAGGCGCAAGCACACACCCCGCCGCACTGCGAGGGGATGAGAACATCTGCCTTCTGTGCTGCCGCAAAAACGGTCATCCCTGCGGGTACCTCCAGGGTGACGGCGGAGGGCAGGAAGGTGATTTTTGGCATTCCGGTTTCGACTCCAGCCCTTTCGGCCAGGGCTGAGGGAGGGGGACCTATCCGGAGAAGGCTTCACCTCCCCCCACTACAGGCATGTCATAGGGGGGATTCGTCTCAGACGGGCTCCCGGGCGATTCGGGAGAAGGCTCCCATTGCACCGGCACTTTCGAGCATGGTACACCTTCGGAGGCCAGGGCGAAAGGCGGCCCCCGCCGGCCCCTCCTCTCGGCATCCAGTCCTCCCTACCGTCACGGACGCCATGTTTCGCACCGTCCTCATCGCCAATCGGGGAGAGATCGCACGGCGAGTGCAAAGGACCTGCCGCCGCTTGGGGATCCGCACCGTGGCGGTGTATTCCGAGGCGGATGCCGGCTCCCCTCACGTTCGAGAGGCGGACGTCGCGGTGCTGGTGGGTCCTCCTCCCGTCGCCGCCTCCTATCTTCAGATCGAGGCCATCGTCGAGGCAGCCCGCCAGCACAAGGCCGACGCCATCCACCCCGGATATGGCCTCCTGTCCGAGAATCCCGCCTTCGCCCGAGCGGTGGAAGGGGCGGGAATCCGGTTCGTCGGCCCGCCGGTGGGAGCGATGGAGGCCATGTCCCGGAAGGTAGAAAGTCGTGAAATCGCTCGACAAGCGGGAGTCCCTCTCATTCCCGGGACTCCCCCCGTGGCCAACGAAGAGGAGGCGGTTTCGTCGGCTCGGGAGCTGGGCTATCCGGTTATGGTCAAGGCGTCGGCGGGAGGGGGCGGCATCGGCATGGTGAGGTGTGAGGACGAGGCCTCCCTTCGCAAGGCATTCGGCACCGCCCGGCGGCGTTCCGAAGCGGCTTTTGGCGACGGCACCCTCTATCTGGAGAAAGCGCTGGAACGGCCCCGGCACATCGAGGCCCAGCTCCTGTTCGATGACCATGGCCAGGGGGTGATGCTCCACGAGAGGGAATGCTCCATCCAGAGGCGCCACCAAAAAGTGATTGAGGAGGCCCCCAGCCCCTTGGATGACGAGCTGCTGCGTCTTCGCCTGGGAGTGGCGGCGGCTTCGCTGGCGCGTCGAGTGGGGTATGTCAATGCGGGCACCGTGGAGTTCATCGTTGACGGGAAGGGGACGTTCTATTTCCTGGAGATGAACACCCGCCTTCAGGTGGAGCACCCGGTGACGGAGATGATCACCGGGATCGACCTGGTGGAGTGGCAACTCCGCATCGCTGCTGGAGAACCTTTGGGTTTTCGCCAGGAGGATGTCCCTCGGCGGGGGCACGCCATCGAATGTCGAGTCTACGCTGAAGATCCCGACCGCTTCCTCCCCTCCCCTGGCACCCTGACCACCTTCACGCCTCCGGAGGGGGAAGGGGTTCGAGTAGACCATGCCCTTTGCGAAGGGGCGATCATCACCCCATACTATGATCCCCTCCTTGCCAAGGTGATCACTTGGGGTTCCCACCGAGGGGCCGCCATCGACAGAATGCAGGACGCCATCGACCGTTTCCACATCGCCGGGGTTCGTCACAACCTTCCCCTTCACCAGCGGGTGCTGGCCAGCGATGCTTTTCGTAGAGGGGAGTTGCACACCGGGTTCCTGGGGGAGCTGGCGGCCTCAGCCAGGGGGGGCGCGTGATCCGTCTCCCTGAAACGGTGAGGGTGGTGGAGGTGGGTCCCCGAGACGGTCTTCAGAACGAGAGCCAGCGGGTTCCCACGGCAGTCAAGGTTCAATTCATCGACCAGTTGAGTCGAACTGGCCTGCCGCACATCGAGGTGTCCTCCTTCGTAAAACCCAGTTGGATTCCTCAACTCGCGGACGCAGGGGACGTGTTTACCGCGATCGAGCGCCGGCCGGAGACCCTCTATTCCGCCCTCGTCCCCAACGCCAGGGGCTTGGAACGGGCTCGAACGGCCGGGGTGTCCCATGTGGCGGTCCTGGTCAGTTCCTCGGAGACCCACAACCGCAAAAACTTGAACCGGGGGATCGACGATTCCCTCACCGACATTCACGAGGTGGTGCAGTTGGCCAGGGGGATGGGGATGGGAGTACGGAGCTACCTGTCCATGGTGTTCGGCTGCCCTTTTGAGGGGGAGGTCCCTCTGGAGAGGGTGGTTCGCATCGCCGCCCGCCTTGCCGAAGAAGGAGTAGATGAGATTTCTCTTGGAGATACCGTAGGTTACGCAACACCCCGGCAGGTCTGGGAGAGGGTCGCTGCCATCGCCACCGTGGCCCCCCTGGACAGGCTGGCCCTTCACTTTCACGACACCCGGGGAACGGCCCTGGCCAACGTGGTGGCTGGCTTGGATGCGGGAGTGAGGACCTTCGACGGGTCGGTGGGAGGCCTGGGAGGCTGTCCCTACGCGCCCGGGGCGTCGGGCAACCTTGCGACCGAGGACCTGGTCCAGATGCTCCACGGCATGGGCATCGCCACGGGAATCGATCTGGAAGCCCTGGTGGGGGCGTCGGCCTTCATCGAGGCCCAACTCCACAAGAAGCTGCCCGGTCGCTACCTGCGGGTGGTGAAGGGCCCCTGTGCCATCGCCGAACCAGAGGCCATTCCCTCTCTTCTCCAAGATTGACCTTCTCCACCCAGAATCTTTTGGGAACCCACCATGAATGAGTTGCTTACCGAACGTCGCGGCTCCATCGCCGTGTTCACCCTGAATCGCCCCGACTCCCTCAACGCCTTCAACACCGGCCTCCTCCAGGCCCTTCAACGGGGGCTGGACGAAGTGGCCCGGGACCGCACCGTTCGGGCCCTGGTCCTCACCGGGGCGGGGGGACGGGCTTTTTCAGCGGGGGCAGACCTCAAGGAGAGGCGCACCATGAGCGAGGAAGAGGTGAGGGCCTTTGTGCCCCTGATTCGGGACACCTTCACCCGCATCGCCAATCTTCCCCAGCCCACCGTGGCGGCGGTGAATGGATTTGCCTTCGGCGGAGGAACCGAGCTGGCCCTGGCCTGCGACCTCCGAGTGGTTGACGCCGGCGCGGTCATGGGACTTACCGAAGTGACTCTGGCCATCATTCCCGGAGCGGGAGGGACCCAGCGCCTGCCCCGGCTCATCGGAGTGGCTCGCGCCAAGCAGATGATCCTCACCGGGGAGAAAATCAACGCCGAAGAAGCCTGGCGCATCGGCCTGGCCAACTCCATCGCTGGACCGGAGGGGGCCTTGGAAGCGGCGGTATCTCTGGCAGAACGCATCGCCAGGAACGGTCCGGTGGCAGTGCGAGCCGCCAAGAGGGCCATCGATCGGGGCATGGACCTTCCCATGGAAGAGGCACTGGACCTGGAACTGGCCTGCTATCAGGACGTCATCCCCACCACCGACAGGCGGGAGGCACTGGTGGCGTTTGCGGAAAAGAGGGCCCCTCAGTATCGGGGAGAATAGGCAAACAGGAGCAAGGGGCGGAGGGTCCCGGGAAGGGCCCCACCTCAGCGGCGGGGGAGGGAGGCTGACCTGGCGCCCCCTTGCAAAGCCTACTGGCGGGGAGGCCCCCCTCCCATCTGCATCCCTGGAGGCAGTTTGATTCCCGGCGGCAGTCCGCCTGGGACCCCTCCTCCCGGCGTTCCTCCCGGCATTCCCTGTGGCATGGCCATTCCCGGCGGCATGGCGGAACCCTTGGGGGCCTTGCCGAACCCCCTCTTCACCGAGTTCAGGGTGAACTCCTTCAGGGCATAAACCTGGGATTCCCCATCCACGGTGGCGTTCATCTTCTTGTCCTTGTCCACTCCCATCAGGGGGGAGAGCCTCAGCACCTTGCTGGTTCCGTCCTTGAACTTCAGGGAAACCGCCAGAGAACCCTTGCCCCGGGTGCCCGCCTTGTCGGGGGTGAGAGAATCCATCAAGTCGGCGGCCCGCAGTGACGAAAGGGTGTTGAGGGTAAAGGTCATTTCCTTGCCGTCGATCTTGCAGCTCCCCGCCTGAGACTTCCAGGAATCTTCCCCCTCAGGAACGGCAGTGCAGGAGCCATCCTGGTCGGTGAGGGTCACCTCGGTGACGTCCACCCTCTTGAAGGAGAGGATGCTTTTATCCCGCAAGTCCTTGGGCTGCTTCTGGAATCGGGACATGGTGGTCTCAGTCACCACGAAGACTGCGCCGTCCTGATCCCGACGGATCCACACCTTTTTGTCCTCCTTACGGGCTCCAAAGGTAACCGACCAGGAGGATCCGTCCTCCAACTTCACCGACGCAAAGGCCTGCGGGGAATCAAAGGCGCCCGCTGCCTGGGCAGGATCGTCCACCAGATCGTTGGCACGAAGAGCCCCCAGACCCCGGGCGACCGAATCCGCCTGGTTGGAGTCCAGCTTCATGCCCGCAGGAGAGATCACCGTCCACACGCTGTCCTTGCTCTCCGCCTCTTTATCCGTGCGGGTGAAGGAAAACGAATGGCTCCCCGAACGGAGCTCCAAGGCGGCAACGTCCTCCTTCTTGAAGTCAAGAATCCGTTTGTCCCTCCAGTCATCGGCCTTCTTCTCCAGGCGAACCCGGCTGCCCAGCTTGCCCCGATAGACCGTCTTGCTCCCGGTGGGGCGAAAAAACGCCGCTCCTCCCGAGAGACTCTTGCCGATTTCCAGGTCCAGGAGGGTCTTGTCTCCACCCTTGATGACCAGATGGATCTTCCCCTTGTCATCCAGACCGTAGGGAACGAGATCCTTGGGGTTCTGGGCGGCAATCATGTCGCTGCTCAGGGGGTCCTTGAACAGGGTGAACACCGAATCCACCGCATTGGGATCGGCATCTGCCTTTTTGGGAGAGGTCAGTTGCCACTTCTTTTCGCTGACCCTGCCGAGACTCAGGGTGTTTCCAAGATGGGTGATTTCAATGGCGTTGGCGTCCTCCGCCTTGACGGCAGGGAGGGAAAACGGCGGTGGTGGGGGCCGACTGCCCATCCAGGAGCGGACTCCCCAGAACAGACCAAGGAGTAGAAGCACGGCGAAGAGGATCTGATTTTTCCGGTTCATGAGATGTTCTCCCCTCAGGCCCGGATTCGGGCGCGGCGGCGGGCCCTGAGAAGGCCGAAGGCGATGAGCAGACCGGGAACCCCCAGGACGTTTGCCAGCTTGATGCCCATTTGCTGGCCGGGAGTGGTCTCTTCCAGGACTTTAGGCTGAGTGGTCTTGGGACGGATGGCCAGGAGGGTATCGTCCAGGACCAGCCAGTCCATGGTCCCCTCCAGGAAGTCCAGGCTTCCCAGAGCAAAGTCTGAGGAGCCAAAGACCAGCATGCGGGAGGATTCGGGGGCCTGGGCAGCGACATCGTCGGTGGGGGCCTTGCTGTCTTCCTTGCCCTTGTCCAACAACTCGGTCAGTTCGGTTTCCCCCTCTTTGGGGGTCCCGGGGCCGGCCTCGGGAACGGGCTTCCCAGCCCAGGCCGAGGCAAAAGGACCCTTGATGGATATCCCCACCAGGAAGGGACCGGGAGACTCCTCACCGACAGGCTCCGCCAGGGCAGCAGGATCCAGGGAGGGCACCATGTCAATGCCCGTGGAGGCTTCTCCAGTGAAGGCCAGCTCAGTGACTTCAAAGCCCGGTGCCTTGGCTGCCTCGGTGAGTTGGAGGGGGGAGGCGAAGGGAAGGGGAAGCTTGCGGAGGTTCCGGACCAACAGGGAATCCCCGTTGAACCGCGACGCCACGGGAATGAGGGGGGTGTTCACCCGCCCCTGGAAGGTAAAGGGCCCCCTCTTCATGGGCATGGGGAGGGCTCCATTCTCCTTGCGGTCGATGATGGTCTCAGGCAGGAGTTTCACTCCATACGCTTCCAGCAGATCTTCAACCCCGGTGCGGGTTTTCTGTACCTTCATGCCCTTGAGATCGGGGATGAGCTGGGTGACAAACCACGCCACCGGTCCACCCCGCATCACATATTGATTCAGTTCAAACTTCTCCCGAGGGGCGAGGGGCTGCCGGGCACCCAGCACCACCAGGGCGTCCACTTCGGTGGGAACGCCGGTCCCGTCTCCCAGCTTGACCGAGACCAGTTTGTAGTTTTCCTCGAAGCGGGCCTTGATCTGCTGAAGCTGTCCCTGTGCAGCACCGAAATCCGGTTCGCCATGGCCGACCAGGAAGCCGATGGTCTTCTTTTCGCTTCCGTCCAAGAGATTCTTGATGGCCCGGCTGATGCTGTATTCCAGGGCTGACATGTCGTCCAGGAAGGGGATGACCTCCTGGCGATCCCGATAGACCAGGGCCAGGCCCATATAGACCTTGCGCCTCTCCATCTTGTTCCGGTCGCGAATCTGAAGTTGATTGGATTGGATGCCGAAGCGGCGGGCCTCTTCTTCGATCTTGGCGTCGGTTCCAGGGTCCTGCCACAGGATTTCCATCCTCCCCGAGGCGTGGGCCCGGTATTCGTCCAACTTGTCCCGCAGGACCTGAGCGTGCTGGTGATAGGGAGGGGCAAGGTCGGCGGCAAAGTACACCCTCACCGTCAGGGGATCCTCCAGCCGGGCCAGCAGGTCTCGCGTCGCGGGGCTCAGGGTGTAATGGCGGCCCGATGTAAGATCCAGGCGCAAGAACGAGTCGGTGGAGACGACATTCGCCACCACGGTCACTCCGATCAGCAGCCAGAGGGTCAGCCAAGCGTTGAACAGGATGCCCTTGCGGGCGGAAGCGAGATCGGAAGAAGCCATGGTTCAGCTCACCCGTCGGATCTTGAGGCTCAGGACGGCCACGTACAGGCAGATGACGATGACCGATGCGTAGTAGACGATGTCTCTTGAATCGATGACCCCCCGGGCGATGTTGACGAAGTGGGAATCGAATCCTAAACGGGAGGCCAGCCCGGCCAGGGAGGCGGGGAGGACAAGGACCATCTTGTCCACCACCCAGAAGAAGAAGCAGGCGATGAGGCCAGTGAGAAAGGCCACGATCTGATTGCTGGTCCAGGCCGAGGTCAGCAGCCCCACCGCCAGATAGCTGCCCGAAAGCAGGAACAGCCCCAAATAGCCACCCACGACCGGGCCGGGATCCAGCTCCCCCAGGAAGGCGATGGTGAGGGGATAGGTCAGGGAGAGGGCGAAGGTGACCCCCATCAGCGCCACAGCCGCCAGATATTTGCCGAGAACCACATCCGATTCCCGAAGGGGCATGGCCATCAGCACCTCCATGGTGCCGGAACGCTTCTCCTCCGCCAGCAGTCGCATGGTGATGGCGGGGGCGACCGGCACCAGCACCAGAGGAGCCATTGCGAACAGTCCTCGCAGCGAGGCCACGTTGTCCATGAACACATCATTGAGGAAGAAAAAGAAAAAACCGAATAATCCCAAGCAGATGCATACTACAAGGTAGCCCAGTACCGAATTGAAGTACCCCGAAAACTCCCGCCTGAAGACGGCCAGGACGTTCCGCATGATTGCCTCCACCACATGGATCCTCCCCGGTCACACCGCAGAATCCCGACTCTCAGGAACCTGCTGTCTGCTTCCCAAGGGAGCGGCGCGGTTGTATCTGGAACCGGGGAGGGTATCAAGGGCCAGGCACCACAGCCTCGCCCGTCTCTCCACGGGGCGGGCCCAACACTTCGTCCCCAGCCTTCATTCCCGGGAATCGTAGAAAAGCTCCGTCGGAGTCATTCTCCGTAGAAAACCTTCCAGGAGGACATCCGGCTTGGAGCAGATCGCGCGTCGTTTCAGGCGTGAAGAAGGCGAACCAGTGCGGTGGAGGGGGAGGACACCCGGCGCTCCAGATGGTCCCTGACTTCTTGACGAGCGGCCTTGATTTCGTCAGGAACGCGCTCCAGGGCAGATACCTCCTGGGCGATGATGGCGTGGAGTTCGGCCTGCTTCTCGGGATCGTCCAAGTCCAGCAGGGTGAGGCGGGCGTGCAGGTCCCCTGCCTGGTGAAGGAGTTGGAGAAGGCGAGCTTCGGTTCGCTCCCGACACTCCAGCAAGGCATCTACCTGGGCGGCGCGGGCCAAGGCCGCCTCAAGCCGGGCTTCCTGGGAACTGCGAGAAGAGGCCGGGCCCGCGCGGCGCAGGGCAGCGCGGGCTTTCTCGACATCTTGCGTCGCCCCCCAGGGATCAAAGAGGGTCCCCTCCAGGAGATTCTCCAGCCTCTTGAGCCGTTTCTGCTCCTCACGGGCGACCTGCTCCAACCGGTTGAGGCGGGCGTCCACATCGGCGGGGAGCCCATGCCGTTGCTTGAGTTCCTTGCGGCAGGAAGCGAGTGTGGAGTCCACCCTCCACACTCGGGGATCCAGCCGGCTCCAGGTCGTGGTGGAATTCGAGGAGGGAGGAGGAGGGGAAGCAGAACCTTTCGCTCCCTTCAGCCCCTGGGATGTGGCGTCCCATATTCCTCCCTGGGGAGGAGACTTGCCCTGCGGATGGGGAGAAGTCGGAGAGGGCCGAGCAGGGGCATTCAGGGCCTCTCCCTGGCGCTGGTGCAGCATCCCCAGCATCTTCCATAGCAGAAAGGCCATCGCCGCTTCGTCCAGGAGGGGGATGATGTCAGGAACCACCACG
The DNA here is from genome assembly GCA_964426935.1 of uncultured Rickettsiales bacterium. Taxonomy (GTDB): domain Bacteria; phylum Myxococcota_A; class UBA796; order UBA9615; family JAKLKC01; genus CAYRTW01. The sequence continues at coordinate 10,898 of CAYRTW010000094.1, read as the reverse complement.
TTGACGGCCAGGGCCAGTCCCACGACGGCGGTAGAGATTCTCAGCATTCGCAGGGGAAGCTGGAGAAGAAAAGGGTCCAGGATGGCCTCAAGGCGGGGGAAGGAGGGCATTTCGAGACTCCTACCCGGCGGGCGCACCAGGGGCCCGCGCCGGGACGACGGGGAGCCTACGGCGGGGCCCGGGGGGTTATTTCCCCGCTGGGGAGATTCCTGAAAAAAGACGTGTGAGGCTGAAGATCACTGCCCCTCCGCTTTTTCCTGCTTTTTCTCCAGCGCGTCCAGTTCCTGATCGGTCATCTTCTCGATGCGATTCACGGTGTCTTCGTAACGCTTGTCTCGTTCGGCTTCCCCCAGCTTGGAGCCTTGGATGGTTCTCTCCACCTTCTTGGTTTCCACTTTGGGCTCCTGGCCAACGGTCATGGAGATGGTGACCTGGGCAACGCCATCCCCTCCGAAACCGTCCTTGGCATGGATGACCATGGGGAAGACACCACCGGGGAAGTTTCCCGCCACGACCCGCATCGCCCCCGTCTCCGGGTGAATGGAGAATCCTGGGGGAGGATTTTCCAGGCTGAATCGGATCGGATCGTCGTCGGGGTCGGTCGCTTCGATCTTCAATCCGTCAAAGCGGTTCACGTTGCTGAAGTCGGTGGTGATCTCCGGCGTGGCGTTGGCCACCTTCAATCCATCCCTGGAGCCGGTCACCTCCATGCCGTCGGGGAATCTTGCCGTCACCGCCACACCCACCATGTCCCCCCTGCTCAGGTTGCCCGATGGCAGGGTGGCTCTGCTCTGCCCATAGATCTTCTTGCCATTGCGGGTCCATTCAAACTCCAGATCGAGGGAGTCTTCCACCACGGCTCCTCGCCAGATCAGTGAGGCACGGATGTCCTGGGTAGCCAGGGGTGGGTTGGGGGTGAGATCGATATCCTTGATGGAGACGTTCATGGCGGAGGAAGTGGAAGGAGGGGGGGGAGAAGTCCTGGCTGCGGCGGACCCGGCCATGCCCGGCTCGTCGCTGAGTTGGGGTCGGCCGGCAGGGCGTTCGGGGGTTCCGCAGGCCAGCAGGAGCAGGCAAGGAAGCAAGGTGGAAAGGGCGATAGCGGGCCCACGGAACGGCAGAGTCATGGTCACCTCCGAAAAAAGAAACCCCAGTGTACCTGCAATCAGGGGGAGTGAGGCGTATGAGTCTTGATGCACCATGGAGATTCGGACAGTCTCCCGTTACAATGGCGAAATCGGGGTAGGGTCAGTGGGCATGACCGGCCGGGGGCCGCCGTCCCAAAAGGGCATGATGGTGGAACGCAAGCCGGCAGCGGAGAGCGGTGAGAGAGGGGGCGCCCCTCCGGGAAGGGCCTCGGGTTCCCATCAGCGCCATGGGGCTCGACTTCTCTCTTCAGCAACTCGCGGGTTGGCCATGCCCCCTCCCGACGAGGAGCGGGCGCCTTCCTTGGCTCCTCTCCTGACGGAGGGAGGAGAAGAAATGGAGGGCTGGGAGTTTTTCGAGCCCGTCGATGCAGACGGCGGGGAGGATGGGGGATTCGAGGAAATGGAGGTGGTCTCCGAGGGGGATCCCGCTGCCGAGGAGGGGGAGATTCCCGAGCCGGTGCATTTTCTCGCTCCCCCCGAGATTGCCGGTTGGCCGGAGCCCATGGAGGACGGAGAGGTCCTGGTGGATCTGGGGGAAGGCATTCAGGTCGATCTGGATCTGGAGGGCACCGGTTGGGATGCCGCCTTCAGCGAGTCTTCCTCAGCGGTCGAAGAGGAGGCGCTGGTTTTTGAGTCCCCCGTCTTCCCACAGGATGAACCTTCGACTCCCCCCTCCTTTCTCTCCCCCTCTTCTCAGGAAGCCGTATCACCTCCTCCCCTGGAGGTGGAGGCTCCTGATTTGCCTTTCTCCCGAAGTGAGGCCGATGTACCTCTGGGAGCCGGTTTGCTGAGGACTCGGGATGCTTCGGGCTCAGCGATGGTTCTGCCTTCCCTGCCGGAGGATTTTGGCGATGAAGACGAAGACATGATGGCGGATGTCGCCGAAGTGGAGGTGGATTCCCGCTTCGTTTCCAGAGTGCGGGACCCATCCCATCCTCCCGTGGGTCGCGTCCAGGAGCCTCCTTCTGTGGTGGTCTCCCGTCCAGTCGTGGTTCCTGGGCTTCCCTCTCCTCCATCAACCCTCACCGCTCCTCCCCCCATTTCGGTGGCTCCGTCACCCACTACAGCGGCGGGCTGGGTGACCCAAGGGCAGTCTCTCCTGGCAGGCAAGCAGATCGAAGAGGCCATTGAAGCCTTTGAACGGGCCCTGATCCTCGATCCCATGGATGCTACAGCGGCCACCTGGGCGGAACTCGCCATGGGGATTCACATTCGCAACCTCTGTCCTGGGGCGGGTCCCCGCAAGGTTCCTCTACTGCGGGCCAGTCGGCAAAGCATCCTTGGCGACGGCATGGACCCGGAGTTGGGTCTCCTCCTCAGCTATGTGGATGGGATGACCACCTGCGAAGAGTTGGAATCCCTTCTCCCCACCATGCCCAGGATGACCCTCTATCGCCGCCTGGGGGAGGCGGTGTCTCGCCATCTGGTCGCCTTTGAGCAGAGCATGGGCGGCTGACCCTTTCGACCTCCGTCATTTTTATTCAGTGAAGGACGGGGCCACCTCTTCCCCCCGCCCTTGAAGGGGTTCCCTCCAGGAGATGTCCTCCTTGGGTGCCGCCGTTGTCGTCTCGGAAGGCAACCCCCACGAACAGGGGAGGTCGCTCCAGAGGAGAGAGGGGGGAAGATTCCTCCTCGGGAGGGCTGGTTTCAGACCGTTCTCCCGGATCCTCATCTCGGGGAAAGGCTCGTTCTGCCTCGTTCCTGACCCAATCGAGCAGGGCCTCTCGGCGCCTGTTTTCTTCGGCCTCGTCGGTGAATTTCTCCTTGGCTGCCAAAGCGATGAATGCCGCTTTGTTCTGCCGTGACCTCTTCCAACTGGCGGCCAGGAACAGGAGGGAGGTGAACCCCCACAGAAGCCCCCCTCCCGTCAGTGCCGGAAGCCACCCGTGGGTGTTCTGCAAGCGGGTCACCCAATCCTCTTCCAGTTGCTCCGCAGGATGGCCGGTGGCGGCCTGGAGGGCGACCTGCCAGTCCTTCCCAGAGAGGACTTCCCTGACCATGGCAGCAATGGTCTCCGGTCCGAACCGATTGAGGAGATAAGCAATAAAATCAAGGCTTTGAGCATAGGCCAAGGCCGCATCCCCGGCGCTGACGGGAAAGTCATTCTCCAGGGAGGCCAGGGGTATGAGGCGTCCGGCAAACACCGCCTGGGCCAGGGCGAGGTGGGTGCTGGTGGAGTATTCGCTGGCCATGTATTGGGCAATTCCCTCCGAGAGCCAGCGAGGGGGGCGCCGCCCTTGGGAGGCCTCTCCCAGCACCACATGGGCCAACTCATGCAGGTAGACCTGGGAGACCGAATTGCCGCCGGGAAGATCTCGGGTTCTCAGGAAGATCCGTCGCGACTCGGTCCAGGCCGTTCCCGCTGCCCATTCCGGTCCCCGGCCTCCCTGAAGGGCTCTGAACACCTCCCGAGTGGGAGCCAACCAGACATCAATGCGCCCCGACGGTGCCTTTCCGGCGTAGGCCACCAGCTTCTCCACCGTAGAGGGTCCCTCCTCCGCCAGATGTCTGGCCATGGTTTCATCCCGAGGCGAAAAGAAAAAACGGAGGCCCGGGGCATCCAAGGTCTTCCAATGTGCAGGAAGTTGGGGGCTGGAGGGAGGAGGTGTTGGAACCACCTCCTCGGGGAGGTTGGCCTGAGCCCACACGACCGGCTCTCCTCCGGGGAGGAGCAGAAGCAGGGAGGCGAAGATGGAAAGGAAGAAAAACTTGAGGGAAGACATGACGGGGAACGTGGGCACGAACCCCCTTGCGCGCAACTGCGGCGTTGGCAGATGAAACGATCCTCCCCTTATCGATCACTCACGGGTTTTCCACAGCGTGTAGAGAATGGTGACGATGATGACCGAAACGATGATTCCCAGGCTGATGGGCAGGGGCATGTGAAACCCGAAGGAGATGGGGATCCACTCCTCCACACTCGGGTGAGCCCACCCCACCAGCAGATGGACGATTCTCCCTATATCCGGCATCAGAATCTTGGCGGCGGCGAATCCCAGCAGGATGGCAATTCCCTTGCCCATGTAGCTGAATCGCTCCTGCATGTTTTCGATGAGGAAGTAGATGGATCGCAGCCCCATGACCGCCAGCAGGTTGGAGGAGGCGACGATGGCAAAGTCCTGGGAGATGGCCATGGCGGCCGGCAGGCTGTCGAAGGCGAAGGGGATGTCGGTGCCCTCCACCACCAGCACCACCAATAGCAGCATGGTGGGCTGCCAGCGCCCGTTCTCATTGCGAATCCAGAACCGGTCCCCGTGGTATCGCTCGTCAAAGTTCAGGAAACGATGGGCTATCCGGACCAACCAGTTATTGTGGAGTCGGGCCCTCTTCTCTTCATGAGAACCCTGATCCTCCTTGGCGAACAGCATCTGCCAGGCGGCCCATCCCAGGAACAGGGCAAAAAACCACAGCATGAAGTGGTAGCGGGCGAGGAGGGAGGTTCCCCCCAGGATGATGGCCCCCCGCATCAGGATCACCCCGGCAACGCCATACTTCAACACTCGGGCCCGGGCCTCCGGCGGGGTGTCGAAGGCGTTGAAGATGAAATAGAACATGAACAGGTTGTCGAGGGAGAGGGTCTGCTCCATGACCCAGGCTCCGAAGAATTCGGCCCCAGCGGTGGGACCCATGAACACCAGGTAGCCAAGGTTGGTGACGGCGGCCACTCCAACCCAGAACAGGAAGGCGAAGAGGGCCTTCTTGGTAGTCATGATCGAAAAAACTCAGTGGTGGGTTGAACGAGAGCGCTCCCAGCAGAGCCGGACGGAGGATAAGGCCCGCAGGTTCTCCGTGCCAGGGAGATTGGGGGGAAGAGGAGGCTCGTGGAACGACCGGGAAAAGGTTTCATGCCGATCCGGCGAATCGCCGAAATCGTTCCCGAAGTCCCAGGGGGCGTCCTGGACCTTGTCGATGAGAGGGGGCGGTTTCTCCCAAGATCCTCCCCGACATCCACATGGCCCCCCTGGCAACTCCTCCTGTAGCAATACTCCCAGTGATGATGGTGGGGTCGGCCACCACGTCCACCTGTCCCAAGAGGGTATCCAGAAGAAGCCACTGAAACTCCCTGCCGGTGAAGGGGTTCACCCGGGTGCGAGCGTCAAGAATGAGCCCCGATACCATCGCCTCCGCCTCAGGAGCCCCCTGGTTTCCACCCCGAGGAGCGTAAAGCCCCGTTGGTACATAGGATTGGGCAGCAAACCGCAGTCCATTGCCCTCTTCCATCTCATGGAAGGCGGCTTCGGTGGGGAAAGCCTCCAAATCATGGGCAAAGGCGGAAAGCTGCACTTCACGAGAGGCGGGCAGGGCCAGGCCACCAAACCGGTCGGCGTCGGGGAGGTCGAAGACCACCTGAAGGCCAGTCGCTTCAGAAGTGCCCTCGGGGGAAGGGCACGAAGCGAGACAAGCCCCATCCAGAGCGCTCTCATCGGGGCGTGCCACCCAGCTCTTCAGCAGCAACCAGGTTCGTGCATCCCCGTCGAAGTGAGGCGCCATACCCACCACCGCCCGGTCTGGACCAGCCTGTACCCACAACTCCGCCCCCTCTCCGGCTCGGAACCGGATGTAAAATCCCCGGGTGGTGGGGTGGACCTCCCCTTTCAGGAGGGCTTGATGAACGGCCTCCTTGAACCCGTCTTCGGAGTCGATGGCAAAGCCGATGCCGTAGTAGTGATTGGTCATGGAAGAGGGGCCAGGGGAAAGATGACAGGGGTTTGAAGAAAAAATAAATAGATTCAATAAGTTACAAGCGAAGCGTCAGGCCCAGGGAGAGCTCCAAAGAGTCTTCCACGGATCGGAAATCCATCTTGTAGTAATAAGTTCGCACCGTCTCCTCCCCCTCCAGCGTGTCCACATAGTCGTCGATATGCTGGCGAGCGTGGATGGAGAGCACGTTCCGAACGTCCAGGTGCATCCCCACCTTGGGGGTGAACATCAGGTCCACTCCGCCTCCCACCTGCACTCCCAGCCCCACCAAGGGCAGGGTGGAACCGAAGCCTCCCACCTGGGGGGCGTACACCAGGAGGTCGGGGCCCAGACCCGCCACCAGATAGGGACTCACTCGCTTCAGAAAGGGCCGTGCCTTCAGGCCCACATGGAAGAGATGAACGCGGTTCAGGGTGAGGGCGAGATCGGGGCGGTTGGGATCGACCGCCGATGCGTAGGAATCCCTCCTCACCGCGTATCCCAGTTGCCCCCAAGCGCTCAGCCTCTCATGGAAGGCCAGATGGATGTCTCCAGAAACCTGGATGGCATAGAGGGCGGGCAGGGGACCGTTTCCAGAAAGGGTGTCCACCACGGCGGTGTTCAGGCGAAAGAAGGGCCCTCCCCGCAGGCCCAGCTCCCCGCCGTAGGCCCGTCTTTCCTTGATCACCCGCGCTTTGCGGGGAGGAGGACGGGTGCGGGAAGAGGCCTCCGCCGGCAGCAGGGGAATCAGGGCGAGGAAAGCCAGGATGAGGAAGATGGGCAGGCGAAGCCGGTGCATGGCGTCACTCTACAAGAGGGCAGGCATTGAAATACACCCTCCACAGCGAAGTGCCGACCTCATCGCCCTTGCAGGTGTCGGTGAGAATCAGGTCCGCCTGGCCGCTCCCGTCGGCATCCCACAGGGAGTGGGCGGGGAGGGACGCGGCGCTGCATGAGAGGTTTCCCGCAGGAAAGGCGAAGGTCTGGGCGGGAAATCCTGGAGGCAGGGAGAAGGACCGGGCCTCGTCAAAACCTGTGTCCAGATGCCGATGGAGGCGCCACTGGGAGGTGCCCACCGTTTCGTCGTCACAGGCCCGGCTGACCACGAGATCCGGCCCTCCCTGCCCATCCAGGTTGGTCAGGAAGGCGGTAGGGGAGCCGGTTTCTCCGCAGTCTTCAGTCCGGGAGGTGCGTAGAAACGAGCCGGCTGGGTACCCTCCTGGCAGGCCGAAGAGGACAGGCACCGGGGAGAATCCAGTGTCCACCCCGTAGAACACCTCCCAATGGAGGGTTCCCACGTCCGAGTCCAGACAGCGCCCGGTCACCAGCAGGTCCCTCTCCCCATCGGCGTCGATGTCGTAGGGGGTGAAGGCGGGAAAAGAGGGGGAGTTTTCGCAATCCAGGGTGCTGCGGCTGGCGCGTTCAAAAGCGCCCTCCCCTTCTCCAGAAGGCAGGGTGAAGGCGGTGGGTGAAGAGGAAAAACCTTCACCATCATTGGGAAAAATCGACCAGTAAGAAGTACCGGAACCCTCTTCTCCGCAGGCTCGGGTGACCACCAGATCCGGTTCCTCTCCCCCATCCAGATCCAGAAGGGCAAAGCCAGGGGGGCCCTCTTCGCCAGAGCAGGCTGGGGGGGCGGAGGTGGTGACAAAGGAGGAAGCCGGAAACCCTCCCGGAAGGGAGAACGCCGTCGGAGACGGTGAGAATCCATCCTCCCCTCCCGAATACACCCACCAGAAATCCGTACCCACCCGAGGATCCTCGCAGGTGGCGGTCACCACCAGATCCAGGCCGGCATCGCCATCCAGGCCCAGGAGACTGAAGGCAGGAAAATCGTTCACTCCATCGCAGTCGGCGGCCCGGGTGGTGGCGGTGAGGGCCCCCTCAGGGAACCCCTCCGGTAGAGAATAGGAAAGGGGAGAGGGGGTGAAGCCCGTCCCTTCAAGGGGGTGGCGCCACCACAGGGTTCTTCCTACTTCGGCATCGGTGCAGGAATCGGTCACCAGGAGGGAACTTCTTCCCTCCTCCCTCAGATCCACCAGGGAGAAGGCGGGCTGGTCCCCGCTTCTGGCGCAATCCGCTTCCGCCCAGGTGGCGGTGAAGGAGGAGTCCGGATAGCCACCGGGAAGGGAAAAATCCGTTGAAACTTGTTGAAAACCCTCTCCTTTGCAGGGATCGATGGCGGTTGAGTCGTCATCTGGGGAGGTGTCGTCATCGGTGATGTCGTCGTCCCCGCCGGTGTCGTCATCTGCAGAAACGTCATCGTCGATGGCCGAGTCGTCATCGGAGGGTGAAGGGCTGTCGTCGTCCCCCGGGGCTTCCCCTCCCGGTCCACACCCGGCAAGGACTCCCATCACGAGCATGGGAAGGGGGAGGGCCCAGGGATTCCCCTTGACAACCCTCCTCCCCTGTGACGGGATGCGCCCCCACCGCGTGCCCCCTTCTCCAGGCGCCGCCCCCTTCCTTTCCCGAAGGTTGCTCATGATCCCCACTCTCCTGGACCTCGGTTTCTTCAAGGTGCGTTCCTATGGCCTGATGATGGGCCTGGCTTTTCTATTGGCGGCCTGGATCCTCAATCAGGGGCTCACCCGCAAGCATCGCCGGTTTCCTGACGACATTGCATATGAAATCATCCTCTTGTGCATCGTCTTCGGCATCCTGGGCTCCAAGGTCTTCTATCTTATCGACCGCTGGGAGGACGTGAGGGGACACCCCTGGAAGACCTTCTTCTCTTCCACCGGGCTGACCTGGTACGGCGGCCCCATCACGGTGATTCCCGTGGTCACCCTGGTGATGCGGTGGCGGGGCCTCAAGATGCTTCCCGTCCTGGACGCCGCCGCCCCCGCTCTGGCCGGTGCCTACGCCCTGGGGAGGGTGGGGTGCTTCCTGGCGGGGGACGGCTGCTATGGGGTCCCCACCGACCTTCCTTGGGGAATCGCCTTTCCCCACGGCATCGACCCCACCCGGGTCCCCGTCCACCCCACCATGCTCTATGAAACCTTGTGGAACGCTCCTCTGGCCTTCCTGCTGTTCCAATGGGACAAGAAGCGCCAGGGTTCCCTCCCTACCGGGACCCTGTTCGCCGCCTTCCTGGCTCTCCACGGCTTCTTCCGGTTCGCGAACGAGGAACTCCGCACCAACAACCAGTATCTGTGGGGGCTGACCCAGGCCCAGTTCATCTCTCTCCTGGCGGTGGCGGTGGGGACGGTGTGGTTCCTGGCTCTGCGGAGTCGCCCCCGGGTCTCCGCCTGAGCGTCCTCATGGCATCCAGAGCCCCCGCTTTCTCCCCAGGAGATCTCATGCCCCGCTCCCTCCTGTGCCTTTCCCTCCTCCTTCTCCCCCTTGCCGCCTGCACCTCCCAGGAAGCCGATGACGACGATTCCGCAGGCGCCCTCCCCGATCCCTGCCCCCATCCAACTCCTGCAGAGCCCCTCTGCAATCCCGAGACCTCCCTGGAGGGGGGGCCCTATTTCACCGAGGTTACCGCCGACTCTGGCTTGACGGGGATCATGGGCACCCGCCTTGCTTCCGCCGATCTGGATGGGGACGGCTATCCGGATCTGGTGGTGAATCCCCCCTCCAACGCCCGGGACGACGAAGCCACGGGCGTCCATCGCCATGTCCTGATGAACCGGGCCGGCTCCGCTCCCTGGGAGAGAGTCTTCGTGGACACCACCGAGGAATCGGGATTTTTCGCCACCCGGGATGGCCTGACCCTGGGCCGCTCTTCGGTGTTCGCCCTCTTTGCCGATGTGGACAATGACGGAGATCTAGACGCCTTCTCCGCCGTGTGGAATGAACCCTACAACGACGATTGGGTGGAGACCGGGGATCGATCCGAGCTGTTGATCAACGACGGTACTGGCCACTTTACCCTGGCACCCCAGTCGGCTCTCTATAGGAAGAACGGGGGCACCACCTCCTCAGCGTCGTTCCTGGACTATGACCGGGATGGGTGGATCGACCTGTACGTAGGCTTCTGGTACAAGGAGTACGGCTACTCCTACGCCGCCTTCGTCAATCGTCTCTATCGGAACCAGGGCGACCACACCTTTGAAGACGTGACCGAAAAGGTGGGAATGGAGATGCCCGACGGTTCGCTGACCTCGGATCTCCTCTCCGGCGCCGGGGCCCGTCCCACCTTCGGCACGACGGCCTGCGACCTGGATGGGGACGGGGACCCGGAAATCCTCACTTCTGCATACGGCCGCCAGTGGAACACCCTGTGGATGAACGAAGACGGCGTGTTTCAGGAGGTGGGCAGGGAGAATGGATTTGCCGGGGATGACAACCTGGAGTACTGCGACAACGGCTTCTACGCCTGCGCCTGCACCCTCTCTCCCACCTATGGCACCTGTGAAGAACATCCTCCCTGCATCGGCAACATCTATGGTTCCTCCTGCTCCGGAGGAGCCACCTCCTGGTGGAGCCCGGGTTACGACGATCAACCCTTCCGACTCAACGGCAACACCTTCACCACCGTCTGTGGTGACATCGACAACGACGGGGATATGGACCTCTACAACACCGAGATCTTCCACCGGGACCGGGGCTTCTCCGCCGATCAGACCCAATTGCTGTTGAACAATGGCGGCACGCCTCCCCAATTTGCCCGCATGGACAACGAGGAGCTGGGCCTCACCCGGGAGTGGGGCAGCTACTACGACGCGGGCGATCTCTTCGGCACCTTCCTGGACTTTGATTCCGACGGCCGCCTGGACATCCTCCTTGGTTCCGGAGACTACGAGGATCTGCGCTCCTATCTCTTCCGCCAGAAGGACGACTTCCAGTTCAACGAGATCGGCGAGGCCGCCGGCCTGGCTCATCCCGAGGTCGGCGGGCTGACGGTTGCCGACTTCGATCAGGATGGGGACCTGGACGTGATCATGGGCACCTCCACCGCCCGGGGATACGCCGCCGACAACCAGGTACGCTTCTACCGCAACGATCTGGGCCAATCGGGAAACAACATGAGGAATCGCCTCCAGCGAACTTCCGGATCCAACACATCTGCCATCGGCGCCCGGGTGTCGGTGGAAGCCGGGGGGATCACCCAGACACGGGAGGAAG
>CAYRTW010000093.1:0-19828 GCA_964426935.1 uncultured Rickettsiales bacterium | reverse complement strand
CGTGCAGCAGCATTTCGTGTGATACTCGGAATCGCGATGATATCAGACTGTTTGTAGCCACCAAATCAGATAATCATGCACCCTCCCACGATGGATAGAGACCATCCCAGAGTGCTGCTTCCCCTACCCTACCCTGCTCCAGTCCTCCCTCCCAAAAACCTCCAAAAAGCTCTCCTTGCTCCACCTCTCCTCGCCCCCTCTCCAGTCCCTTTGCGCCTTGGCGTCTTGGTGCTAAAATTCAGAATGCGTTCACCTTGACCCCACTCTCATTCCATCCATCATCTCAACCACAACTTGAGTTCCTCATCATGACCCCCCCTGAGTTATCCTCCCTGCGAAAAATAAATCGAATTGTTGATACAGCACACCACTCCCTGTCCGCAGATTTTTCCGTATCCCGGCTAACGGCGGACATGCTCCCCGAAGCCATGGATCCCTTCCTGGCCTACGATCATTTTCAGATGGGAAAGCCCTTTTTCCCTCCCCATCCTCACGCCGGATTTTCTGCAGTCACCTATATTCTTCCTGAATCAGCGACGGGATTTCTCAACCGGGACAGCCGGGGAGACCACCGGATCATCTCCCCCGGCTCTCTGCATTGGGTGGCCGCTGGCTCAGGAGTGATTCACGAGGAGGTGCCCGCCGAGCCGCAGAGAATCGCTTCTGGGGTGCAGGTTTTCGTAAATCTCGCGTCGGGGCAGAAATTCATGGAGCCCCAGATCCTTCATCTGAAGAATGAAGAAGTACCTGTGGTGCGAGAGGAGGGAGGGGAGGTGCGGGTGCTGGCGGGGAGCCACCGGGGAACCTCGTCCCCCCTGACTCTTCCCACCCCGGTCACCTTCCTGGAGGTGGGTCTTGTTGAGGGGGCCCTGTTCACCACTTCCGTTCCCGTCGACGAAGACCGGTTCATCTACGTGATTTCCGGGGAAGGAAGCCTTGGAGAAACCCCCATCGGCACCGGTCAGGCGGGCTCCTTCCGGCGGAAGGGAGAGGAAGTCCAGGTGCGGGCGGGAGCCTCGGGGATGCGGTTTCTCCTTGCCGGCGGGAGGCCCTTGGGGGAGCCCATTCTTTTCCACGGCCCCTTTTGCATGAACACCCCCTCCCAGATTCAACGGGCCATCGCCGACTACCAGGCTGGCCGGATGGGAGCGCTGGAAAGATCGTTTTGAGCGGGTTTGCCCTCTGATTCCCCCCGGTGCTGAGGCCCCGCCATCCGCCTGACCCTGGCGTTCAGCCCCTGCTTGAAAACCATCCCCATGTTCCCTTCACCCCCTTCCGCCCCTTTACCCCTTCCTGACTCGGTGGGCTCCGTCCTGAACGCCATTCTTGCCGCCAGCGATGCGGGGGCCTTCCTCACCCGGGCCTTGAGGAGTCGGGAGCCGGATCCCTCACCGGCTTCGGTGTACGCGGTGGGAAAGGGGGCCCTGGCCATGGTGAAGGCGTGGAGGCAACACCAGGGAGGAGGAGAGGCGAGCCATCGCCCTGCCCTGGCGGTGACGGTGAAGGGAATGAGGGATGCGGTTCAACCATCTGAAACTGCTATTATTTTTGGTGAGCATCCCCATCCGGGACGGGGGAGCCTGAGGGCGGGAAGGGAGGTGTGGAAACGGCTCCGGGAGGATGGGATGGCGGCGGGGAGCCGGGGAGGGCCGGAGAAGGTGGTGCTCCTTCTCTCAGGCGGTGCCTCCTCCCTGCTGAGCCTGCCTCCCCACCCGGTGCCCCTCCTCCAGGTCAGCCGGCTGACCGGGGCCCTCCTTCGGGCCGGCGCCCCCATTGTTGAACTCAACGCGGTGCGGAAGCACCTGGATTTGTTGAAGGGAGGTGGGTGGCTGAGGAGGGCCTTTCCCCTCCCGGTAGAGGCGTGGGTCCTCTCCGATGTGGTGGGGGATGATCTGGCGGTGATCGGCTCAGGACCGGCCTCCCCAGACCCCTCCACCTTTGCCGAGGCCTTGGAGATCCTCACCCGATATCGGCTCGGGGAAGTGGCTCCAGCGGCCACCCGGTGGCTGGAGAGGGGGCGTCGGGGACGAAGCCTGGAGACGGTGAAGCCGGGGAGCGAGGAAGCGGTTCGGGCAAGGGTGAGGTTGTGCGGGAGCAATGAAGAAGCCCGAAAGGAGGTGGTGTCGGCCCTGGAGAGGAGAGGTTTCGGGGCCAGGGAGGGGAGGATTCCCCTTCAAGGAGAAGCGCGAAACGCGGGGGAGGCCCTGGCCAGGGAGGCGCTCCAGATCTCCGCAGAACAGGCGGGGAGGCCCTGGGCGAAGGTGTGGGGAGGTGAGACCACGGTGACGGTGCGGGGGAGAGGGCATGGCGGACGGTGCCAGGAGTTGGCCTTGGGGGCGGCGATGGCACTCCGGGACCGTCGTCGCATTCGGCTGCTGGCGGTGGGGACGGACGGAATCGATGGAGTGGCTCCGCCGGGGATGCCGACTCCGGCGGGGGCATGGGTGGACGGATGGACCTGGGCCCGCCTGGAGAGGCAGGGAGGAAGTCCGCTGGCCTGGCTGGAAGACAACAACAGCTTCATGGCGTTCCATCGGCTGGCGGCCGCCGGCTTCCCCTATTCCCGCCACACCGGACCTACGGGAACCCACGTTGGCGACCTGGTGGTGGCCTGGGAGGAGTGAGCCGGGAGCGCCTCAGAACTTCCGAGTGTACTGAAGCCCAAACGACCCGTTGCCCCGATCCCCATAGCTGGCCTCCAGGAAGAAGCGGGGGGAAAGTTGAAACTCCAATTGGGCCTCGAACTGGTTTTCTTCGGGATCGTCGGTGATGCGGTAGCGGGTCACAAAAAACAGGCGGGTGCCAATGGTCTTGCCCAGTTCGAAGGAGGCATTGGTGCCGCTACTTCCTGAGCTGGTGTCCACCTGCACCCGGTCAAACAAGGTGACTCCCAACGCCTGGCTCACCATGGAGCCCGCCAGCCCGGCCAGGAGGGCGGTGGCCTGCTGTTCCACCGCCGCTCCCTGGTTTCCCGACAACTCCCGCAGGGGGCGGCCGGCCACCAGAACGGCGATGATGTCCGATTCCTCCTGAATGGAGGGATCATCGGCGGAGAAGGAAAGCTGGGGGGACAGGACGGTGCCGGTGAGGCGCACCCGCACCGGGCCGTAACGGGAGGTCCAGGCGGCGGTCACGTTCAACCGGGGGTCGGGAGGCCAGGATCCGGTGAACACCGCCTCTCCTTCCTCCACCCGAAACTGCTTGCCCAGGACCCCCAGGTTTCCCCGTACCACGTCGATATTGCCATCCAGCGCCGGCCCCCCCAGAGGGTTGCGCAGGGCGAGCTCGCCAGTAAGCTGAAGTTCGGGGGTGATGCGGGCGAACAGGTTGGCGGCGGAGCCCAGGGAGGTGGAACCATCCACCAGGCCCGCCGCCATGCGAAACCACACGTCCCGGGTGAGACGCACCTTCACCGCCACATCCCCCTTGGCCATCACTTCATCCCAAAGGTTGCTGAAGGGGCCGGGAGGAACGACGGCGAGGGCTGCGGGAAGGGGCCCCTGCTTTCTCCTTTCGATGAGGTGAAAATCGGGAGGAAGGTTCAAGGCAGTCAGACTCCCCCGCACCTCATCGCCATATCGCACCCGGGCCCTCTCCACCTCCAGGTCTCCCCTTACCTTGAGCTTGGGAACGGCACCTTGAGCCGAAAGACGACCGGTCAGTAGGACCTGGTGGGAGCGGGTATAGGTGGCCCAGAATTTTTCCAGTTGAAGTTCCAGATTTACCTGGGGGGGCTTGCCATCCTTGAACAGGTCGACCGAGCCCTTGCCATCAAGAGTGCCGGTGACGGTGGCAGCGGCGACATCGAAGATCTGAGCACCGGCCGGGCGGGCCCGAGCGTGAAGCTTCTGGATGTTCAGGGAGCGGGTGGTGGCCACGCCAACCAGTTCCACTTCGTCGTAACAGACCTGGGTGGACTTCAGACAGAAGGAAGCCCCTGATACGGTAGCGGAAAGATCGGCACGGGGTTCCCGAATGGTGCCAATGATTCGTCCCCGGGTCGCCAGGATCCCTCGGGCCCCTTGAAGAGCAGTGGGGATGTTTCCATCGGGATCGGGGGGAAAAAGAGAACCATCCACCGCCACATGGAGGGCGCCGGATTCTCCTTCCGCTGGGGCCGTCCCCGACAGATCCACCGGGAGGCGCCCCAAGGCAATCAACCACCCATCCCTGGCCCGAACCGCCACCTCCACTCCCCCCTTTCCACCCGCCAGGTCCAGGTCCAATCGGGCGGGAGAGAGGGAAGCTCCCATCACCGAGGCCTGATCCCAGGTCAGAAACCCTTTGGCGTCGGGGAGGTTCAGGGTGCCTCCCAAGGTGAGATCGGCGCTGACCGCTCCCTCCACCCCCTCCAAGGAAGGGAGCATGGAATCGAGGCGTGACAAGGGAACCTGCTTGATCAACAGGTGAGCCTGGGGAGGACCAAAGCCGGAAAAGAGGGGCGGTGAGGCAACCCCGGGGACTCGATTCAAAAGCCAGACGCCTGGGGAACCCGACATGCCTAGTTCTGCATCCACCAGGGGCAGCTCATCTCCGTGAAGAGAGGCGGTCAGGTTCAGCCCTTCTTCCTTGCCTTCCCCCTGGGCCCTCAACAGGAACTTGCGGAAGCCGGTTCCCGCTGCACGGGCGGGGGTGGCACGAACCTCCACATCCGCCAGGGGAAGGCGGGGGGTTCCGGTCAGATGGACCTCGACACCAAAGCGCACCTGCATGGGAAGGGGATCCGGCTGCCCCCAGGTGGTCAGGAAGGCGGCGAGGTTCTGATCGGGAATGGCGACCTTCAGGTCCAGGGGATTTTCGGCAAGAAGTCGAGGCAGACCGGAAAGAGTCACCTGAAGGGGAAGGTCCCCAGAGACGGTGAACAGGGGCTGGGCGTCCCGGGTTGCCCGGGTCTCCACATGGAGGGACTCTTGCCGGGCCAGGAGGGTGAACGAGGCATCCACCGGCTCCATCGGCCCGGTCTCAAACTCTCGCACCGAGCCCTCCAGATCCATGTCGGGGGACCTCCCCTTGCCTTCCACCGCCCCCTGGAAGGTGAGAATTCCGCTCAAAGAGGAGGAGAGGGTGGAAAGGGGAAACTCGGTGAGGGCGAGCAGGAGATCGGCCCTTCCTCCTGGCTGCCAAAGCCCCCGAGCATCCAGGAACCGGGCTCCATCGGGGCGAAGGAGGGAAAGATGATCCACCTGAAGGAGTCCTTCCCGGGAGTGCCACTCCACCGCCTGGGTGCCCGCCCCTACCGCCGCAAATCCCCTCCAGGAGCCGGAAAAGCGGGAAAGTTCCAGGGAAATGCGGGAGGGATTGAACCCCATGTCCCCCTCCACCGACAAAAAATCCCCTCCTTCGGCAGAGGCGGGGAGGTCCACGGTAAAGGAGGCCTGATTTCCCGCCAATCGGGTGGTGATGTCCAGACGTTCCCAGGTGTTGCCCCCCTGGGAGAGCCCCTTGACCGAGGCGGTGACCCCTCCCCGAATCTGCCCTCCCGCAAAATCCAGGTCGAAGTCCCCGTCCAGAAAGGAGAGGCCAGCCTGGGAAACCCTCAGATCCCTCCCGTGGGCCTTGCCCCGAGCCCGGATTTTCACGGATCGAGACCCTTTACCCGGCAATCCCCAGGCCCCCTCTGCCCGGAGATCGATCCGAGCGTCACCCCCCACCTGAGCCATGGCGGGGACAAAGCGACCCAAAGAGGAGAGGCGGGACGCCCCCACCTGCCCGTTCACCGAGAAGGTTCGGCTGACCAGAGAGGCCTTGGCTTCCAGGGCTCCAGTCAGGGAGGCCACGTCGAATCGGGCCTTCTCCAGGGAGATCAGGCTGTCTTCCAGAGAGGCCCGGGTCTGCAAGCGGGTCACCGGGATGCCCAACACCTCCGAGTTCCAGGCCTCCACGTCGGCCTCGGCTTTCAGGTCGGTCAAGGAAGAAACCGACACCGAGCCCTCGACCCGGGCGTTGATGCGGGCCGGGAGGGGAGCCAGGGGCCCCAAGGAGGAGGGATCCAGGTCGGCGGCTTCGATCCGGCCTGCGAAGTGAAAGGGAGGGCCGTTGACCGTGGTCTTTCCCTCCAGGGACAGGGAGCCCCGGGGCAGGGAGATGTTTCCTTCCAAGTGCAGATCTGAAAGGGATCCCTTCGCGTGAAACCGGGCTGCCGTTCCTCCTGGACCGGAAAGCCCGGGGACGTAGGGGGAAACCCGAGCCAGGTCAAGACCGGAGAATCCTGCCTGCACGTCGAACTGGGGGGAGGAACCGGGAAGCATCTTCCCCCAGGCAGCAAAGACCAGATCCTCGCTCCACAACCCCAGGCCATGGAGCTCCAGCAGCCTGGGGGTCCATTCCAGGGAGGTGGACAAGGAAAGGGGGGAGCCCAAGGGAGCAGGGACCTCCATGCCCAGGTGGGAGACCTCCACCGCCACCCGGGAAGCCCCTCCGGTCACCCTCACTGCCCCCTGAAGGGTGAGCTCCTGGATCTCCACCGGCGAGGACAGACCCTGAATGGTCACCGTACCCGAAGTGATGCGAACCGAGTCCGCCACGATGTCCACCGGAAACGGTCTGGAGGGGGTGGGATCGGGGGGGGAGGTGGAGGCCACTGCCCGGAGCAGGTTCCATCCCCTGGTGTCGTGGATGAAACGGGCCTCTGGCTCGTCGAGAACAACCTCCCGCAGACGAACCGTGCCTTCCTTGAGAGCCGACAGGGAGATCCAAGCGGTGAGGGTTCGAGCCTGGATGACCGGATTTCCCTCCGGATCCTTCAAGGTGATTCCCGATAGCCGGATTCGACCATCCCGAAGCGAGCCCGCAGCCCCTTCCACCGTCAGGGAACCCTGCAGGGCCTCATCCAGGAGGGGAAGAACCCGGCCCAGCACCCAGGCCGTCGAAGCATCTTTCCCCAGCCAGTTCCACAACCAACCCGAAGCGATGGCGCCCACCACCAAAAACAGGAGCACGGCGATGCGCCCCCACTTCTTCCATCGGTTCCACCGCGCTCCCATCAGAACGCCTCCCCGATACCAAAGTGGAAGGCATAGTCCGGCTGATAGCGAGCCAGAAGGGGATCCCGAATCACCGGAACCGCCAGATCGAGGCGAAGGAGGCCCACCGGGCTGCGGAAGCGGATTCCTCCCCCCACGCTGACCTGGAGCTCCGACAAGGGCCCCAGACGCACCGCCCACACCCTCCCCACGTCCACAAACGCCGCCCCTCCCAGGCCGAAGGGGAGGTAGCCCCGTAGCTCCAGTTGGGCCAGGAACATGGCATCTCCCCCCAGGGGAACGTCCAGGCAGTTGCCGCTGTCGCAGGAAGAGGCGTCGTCCCGGAGTCCCAGCATGTTGCGTCCCCACCCTCGCACGTCGCTTCCCCCTCCCAGGAAGAATCGCTCCGACGGCGGCGTGTCCTGAAGAGAAGGAGTCACCGCCTGGGCCCCCATGGCATTGGAAGAGGAGGCGCCCTCCGAGGTGATGGCTCCCAGATGGAGGGGATGATGAAGCACTCCCACCGCCACCCGCGCCGCCAGGGACACATGCTTTGGCACCAGGGGCAGATACCCTCCCACCTCGCCCTTCGCTCGCAGATAGGACCACACGCTGGCGGTAGCAGGACCGGCAGCGGCCACCGTGCCCCGAACATAGAACCCCCGCAGAGCGCTCACCACCCCATCTCCCCAGCGCCCTTCTCCTCGCAGCTCCCAGTATCCCAGGCTGTAGGGGCGGGAGAGATAGGATTCCTTGTTGTCGTCCTGAATGACCTGGGGCCCGAATCGGTAATGCTCCAGGTGAAACGCCAATCCCACCACCGCCCGCCGCAAAGGAGTGAGATCGATTCCCAACGAAACCGATGGGTTGAACACGTAATGCCCCAACTCCACATCGACCTTGGCGCCCCCGGTGGCCCGCAAAGACAGGCGTCTGGCGGGAAAGTGAGGAATCGACACACTCAGTTCCTCCCCGCCGATGACCGCCGCCCCATCCAATGACAGGAAGCGACCGAAGAATCCCACCCCCAGGTCGGAGCGGGAGCGAAGCTGGATGGCGCGCCGGAAGGCGTTGCGATGCTCCACCACCAGGGACACTCCGATCTCGTCTCGATCCGGCTCCAGGCGAACTCCTCCCGACACCTTGACGGTTCGAGGATCCGACTCCTTCACTGACACATCCACCGGGAGGGTGTTTCCGTTCTTGGGATCCATATCGAGGCGGGTGGAGACGGTGGCAAACACCCCCAGATCGTAGAGATCGGCCCTCAGGCGCTGCAGGGCGGTGGGGGAGGTGTCTTCCCCGGGGCGGAGCCAGTGCTGACTGGCGATGATGGACTTGGGGACCCGCCGGTTTCCCCGAATGCGGACAGCACCGAAATGGGTCTTCTCTCCCGGATCGATGCGAAGGAGAAGATCGGCGGTACGGGAGGGAGCGTCTGCCTGGATCTCCCCTTCTACCGTGGCTCGGGCGTATCCGTTCTCCAGGAGAGAGGAAAGGGCTTGGGCGCGGACCTCTTGATAGAACAGATATGAAACCGCAGATCCAACCCGGATCTTATTGCGAACAACCGCAGCGGCCCGGGCGGCCTCCGGGGCGTCTCCCACCACCTCCACCTCCACGCTGCGGTAGATGGCCCTCTTCCCCTCCCGCACCTCAAACACCACGTCGTAGAAAGTGGGCGGGGGGGTTCGACCCTTCTTTTTCGTCTCCTTGGGGGACGACAGGGGTTGTCCACCCGCAGCGGGGGAATCAGGAGGAGTTTTCCCCCCGCCTCGTTTGACCTCCCGAACCTCCACCCGTCTCACCCGGGCCGACAGGAACCCCTCCAACTTGTAGTGGTTTTCGATGCGCTTGCGATCATCCTCCAGCGCCTCCCGATCCAGGGTCCGATAAAGGGAGGTGATCCGAAGGTCTCGGCTGAGGGGATACAACGGCGTGCTGCGAGTCTGAAGCCCACCGCGAATGGAGGAGGCTGAAACCTTCCTGGCCCCCTTCACGGTGACGTTCCGCACCGCCTCGGTGACGTGGGTGACCATCTTGGGGGTGGATTTCTGGCCGGTGTGAGCACATGCGGATGCGGACAAGGCCAGGGTCAAAAACGCCAGCCAGAGGCAGGATCGAAAAAAAAATGGGAGGGAGTGACGTGGCATCCGAAACGGTGGGGACGGAGCATACCACCTCCCTGATAGTGATACACTTCGCATGGTACGGACGGAGAGCACCCGTACCTGCCGGATTGGATCCGGCCCCGGGAGGGGTCATGCTTCAGCCAGGCGACGTCATCGCCAACACCTACCATCTCCTCGACTTCCTGGGTGAAGGGGGAATGGGGTCGGTCTATCGCGCTCGGGATCTGCGGAACGGCAGGCAGGTGGCGACCAAGGTGCTCCACAAGGTCCTGACTGACTATCAGAAGCACCGGGTTCTTGAGGAATTTGAATCTATTTCCCAGATTCGTCACCCCAACATTGTGGCTGGCCTGGATCTGGGGGAATGGCAGGGGGAGGTCTATCTGGTGATGGAGTTGGTGGAGGGGCTTCGGCTGGATCAAGCCATTCCCACCCTCAAGCTGCCGGTGGAACCTGAGGAAATGGGAGGAAGAAATCCCTGGGAGAGGGCGGGACGCCCCCTCGTTCAACTCCTGAAGGTTCTGACAGACGTTCACGAGACCCTGGACAAGGTCCATCGGGACATCAAGCCCGCCAATATCATGATGGACAACGAAGGGCAGATTCGTCTGTTGGACTTTGGACTGGCCCGCTCCCTTCGCGGCACTGCCCAGTGGGGAGCAGACCTTGGTCACCGGGGGCCGGTGGGAACCATCCGGTACATGCCCCCCGAACAAGCCAAGGGTCTCCCTCCCGATACCCGCTCCGACCTGTTTTCCTTTGGAGTTGTGGCATTTGAGATGCTGACCGGGCGGAGAGTGTTTCAGGCTGGCGATCCCCGCAGTCTCTTGGAGGAGCAACGGCGCGGTCCCAGGCGGCTGCAAGCCATATGGCCGGAGGCTCCATCGGCCCTGAACTCCCTCCTCCAGCGACTGATGGCCTTCAAGCGCGAAGAGCGGCCCTCTTCAGCCCGGGAGGTCCTTCAGCTCCTCGCCGACGCTGATCTCCTCCTCGGCGAGGAGCTGCCCATCCCCAAGGTCCATCCCCCCGCTCCACCCGAGGTCGTGCTCCCCCACCTCCGCCGTCCTGCGGCAGAAGAGGAGATCGGGAAGGCCATGAGCACCGCCCTGTCGGGACGACCCCAGGCGGTCATCGTTGTCGGAGGGGAGGGGATGGGCAAGAGCGATCTTCTTTATCAGGAAATCGGGAGGCTCCGGGCCCACGGTTTTACGGTGGTGGGAAGCTCGGGCGGGCGGCATCGCCGGGACCCCGAAGAAGTCCTGAAGAATGTCCTCACCGAACTTCTTGGTTGCGTGGGATCCCACGTTGATCCAGCCTCCTACGGGCGCCTCCTGGCCCGCGCTGCCAGGGAAGAAGGATTGAAACCAGGCAGTGACGATCCCTTGCCCCCTGGGGTCCAAGACGTCCAGGGAGTCCTCCGCCTGCTCACGGAAGTGGCGGTACGGACTCCCTTGGCCGTCGTATGGGATGGGCTCCATCAATGCTCTTCCGCCACTCGGGTCCTGGTCAATTCACTGCTTCAGGCCATTGCCCCCCTGACCGCCTCCCTCCCTCTGTTGATGCTGGTGGCCATCCGCCCCGGCAAGGATTCCTGGCCCCTCTCCTCTTCCATTCCCTCCCCGTTCCTCTCTCGACTCGACTTGAATCCTTTTGACGAGACCGCCCTGCGGGACCTTTTTGCCGCTCCAGCTCTGCAACCCCAGCGCATCCACGTTGCCCGAGTGCTGATGAGACGGACCTGCGGTGTCCCAGCAGACATTTCTCGAACGGTGGTCAATTGGGTGCGCCAGGGAGGATTGGTCAAAAGCATCGAGGGACTGCTATTGACCACGACGTGGTTTACCGTGATTCAGCGGGAAGAGAACAGGGACGCCTCCCCTTCTCTCGCCTTGGACTCGGGCCTGACCGATTCGGAGTTGACCGTGGGAATCCAAATCGCCGCCCTGGGCAGGCCTGCCCCCTTGGAGTTCCTCCATCGGGCCCTCAGCATGGATCCCCTTGAAGTGAATGCAATTGTTGCCGATCTCCTGGACCGGGGGATCCTCACCGCAGAAGACCTCGCCGAGGGGCCGACCTACCGCTTCACCAGGGCGGCCCTCCCCGAAGACCTGCTCCGTTCGGTGGAGGAGCCCTATCGCTCCAATTTTCATCAAGAGGCTCTCACCTGGTTGTCCAGGCAGCCTCGGCACCCCATCCATGGAGCCGCCCTTCTGGCGCGGCAGCACCATTTTCTGGGGAATACGAAGAAGGCCGTGCACCTCTTCCTGGAGGCGGCGCAGGAGGCACGGGACGCTTCCAACCGGGACCATTCCCTGATCTATACCCAGCAAGCAGCGGAGGCTGCGGAAAAGCTTCCCAAGAACTCCCCCCTCCGCTCAAGCACCCTGCTGCGTCTGGCCGAGGAATATCACGCCGCCTCCCACAGCGCCGAGGCCCTGAAGATCCTGGACCAGGTGGATGAGTTGGAGGAGCTGCCCAGGCCGGGGATGATCCATCTGCAAACCGCCCCACTGCGGGGGATCATCCTCATCAACGCCGACCGACAAGAAGAAGCCACTCGACTGTTCAAGAGGGCCATTGCGTCGGGAGAGCAGGAAGGCCAGTCGGCCCTCCCGTATGTGGCCGGAGCCCGGATGGCCTTGGCCCAGATCCGCGCCCAGCAAGGCCGTTATGGTCGCTCCATTGAACTTCTTGAGCAAGCAGAGAAGGAATTCACCGCCCTTGGCAGCCGAGATGGAGAACTCCGCTCCCGCACCAATCAGGGCTATGTCTATTACAAGCGGGGGGATTTCAATTCCGCCCGAGCCATTTACGAAGGTCTGCTACGTTCCCAGGATCGGGGAGGACGATGGAGGGCCACCGCCCTTTGCAACCTGGCCCTGGTGCTGGAGTGCCAGGGAGACTGGGACCGATCCATCTCCCTCCAGTCGGAGGCCGCAGGCATCTATGATGCCTTGGGGGACCTGACTTTTGCAGCCATCGCCCGCGCCAACACCCTCCTCCTCCGCCTCCGTCTTGGATGCACCGACCTGCCCGGCTTCTCCGACCTGATGGCCTTCGCTCGGAACTCCCAAAATTACCGTTTGCTGGGGGTCCTCTACCGGGCCCGCTGCCTGGCTGGCGGGGAAGGAGGAACGTGGAAGTTCGCTGAAAGGGATGCCCGCTTGTCCATGGAGGCATTCGCAGCGGCAAAGATGCCCCCTCTGGTGGTGATGATGAGGGTCCAGGCAGCACTGTGCCTGGCGGGCCTGGCGACACCTCCTCGTCCTGAGGATGTAGCCAACCTGCCGGTCGCCCTGGCTCTGGAGGAGGCCCGCCGGGCCGCCATTGACAGCGTCTGGGAAGGATTTCCTTCCACCTTGCGCTGGCAGATCCTGGCGGCAGCGGGGCAGATCGCCGAGTTGGTGGGAGAATCGGAAGAGGCGAGAGTCCACCTCAAACAGGCCAATTCCTGTGCCCTGGAGGTCCTCTCCAGCTATCTGCCCCGCCATGCCAGCGAGAGTGAGGTCGAGGCCGCCCTCTCCAAAACCCGGGACCTGGTGCCCCTTTCCTGGGCGGTGACCCTGGAGGACGTCCTGAAGGATCTGGAAGATCGGAGAAGTTCTCCGGCGAGGGATGAAGAACCCGACAGCGAGGAGGAGGACACTTTGACGGGGGAGGAGTGAGCGAGATGTGGGGTTGAAGACAGAAACGCCCCTCAAGAGGTAAGGGAGACGGCGGTACCATTGGCGGCATATTTCGTGGCGACGAAGTCCGAAAGGGGCGTGGTGGAAAATCGCCTGGCTCGCCAGTTGGCGAATATCAGGTTGGCCTGCTCGTCATGAGTGAGGCTTGAGAAATTCGTGTTCGTCGTCCCGACCACAAGAGGAGCGGGGGCCGTCCCTCCAGGGGTCAACGTGGGTACATACGGACTGAAGATGAGCCCTTCCCCAACGGGGACCTGACGATGGAGATCGGTGACAGGTCCGGCGGTGGTCTTGTGGAAATACACCCACTCCTCCGTCTGCACCACCACACCGGTGGGGAGATTCTCCGTGGTCCTGTATACCAACCACAGCCCGATGAGCCTTTCATCCTGCTCACTCAAGAATTCCCAATTCCCTTCGCTCACCTCTCCGACGTCGGGGCCGTCCTGGCCACCGGTATCTCCGGCTGTGGTCAGGGAGGTCGAGGGGCAGGGCTCGACACAGGGCGCCGGGGTCGCTTGGGGAACCTTCACCTTCAGCTTCAACGAGAGGGTGATCTCTGATCCGTTTACCTCAACACGGCAATCCTCGCTCATGTTCTCTCCGCTCCGGCCCAGCAGGGCGTGATGAATTTCCCCCTGGGGGTGTCACTACTACCAGGGCTTATGCCCCCATGCTCTGAAAAACGCAGCCTCTCTCTCGTTTTTCAGAAGAAGTTTTTTGAATCTTGCTTTCGGGCTTGGTTTCAGGAGACATCATCCTTTCACGTCTTCGGAGAGGCTTCTCCCATGGCCCCCATTCAGCCCACCCCCAAAGAAGACCGAGCCCACGGCCCTCCTCCTTCTTACCCATCTGAGGTCACTGGATCCGGGGAGATCGGCTCCGAGCACTCCCTCCCACCATCGAAGCAAAAGAAAAGCCTCCTACGCCTTCCTAAAATCGATTCCCAGGATCAACTCGCCGGGGCCCACCCCGTCCTCTATCGTCAACCCGCATTCCAGGCGTGGCTGGACCCTTGGGACGGCCCTCGGCGCAAGGTGAAGGAATGGAGGGAGGGGGGAAGGCCGGGGCATGGGGAGCGCTTTGTGGTGGTGCTGGCCACCGATGCGGTTTCGGTGTTTGCCGCCCAGGTCACCGAGACAACCCGACGTCGAACCGTCTGCGACCCCACCGGCGGTGCCCGAGTGGTAGGGCTGATGCATTCCTACGACCTTCGGGCCAGTGGCGCCTTCATGGAGAAGGCCGTCGCTGCGGTAAGAGCCTCACTGGGGACCCGTTCCTACCGAATCCTCTCCACCCTCCCCATGGTTTATCCCGCCGGAAAGAGGTTGTGCCTGTATTGGGAACTGGCTGTCATGCTCCGTGGTCGGGTGCGCCACTTCGTGGTGAATGCTGCAGGCCACGTGTCCGAAGGGCTCCGCCCCATCCGGCCTTCCTCCTCGAAAGCAGCCCATCCCAAGACCTGCCATCCCTGCTTCCGGCAGGGGGAGACTGCTCTCCCTAGAAATCGTTCCACCATTGCAGGAACGGAGGTCTTTTCCCCTGAGGAGCTCCCCGCTAAGAAGTCGTCCTCGAAGCCAGGAGTGCCCACGCGCTGGGGCATGGATGATCGCGAGACGCGCGGAAAGTTCCTCGGGAGCGATGATGCGGTGACCCCGACCCAGATGGAAGGAGAAGCCGCCTTGCATCGCCATCATTGGCGGGGGCTGACCAGCACGGCGGAGCAAGTCGAGATGTCCATCAACCTGATGAGATGTGGGAACGTAGACCTCCCCAGATATAACTATGGAAACGGACCCTATGGTGCCGACACGATTTCCATCCCCGCCTGGGCGGTGACAAGCATCAATGAGCGCAAGGGTGTCTGCGACGAATTGGCCTTTGTCCTGGTCAGCGTCCTCAGGGACTTGCAGATCCCCTCTCGGGTGGTGGTGCTTCGGTATCTCAGCCCCGACGACTCGGAACCCAAAGCCCACGCGTGTATCGAGTTCCTGGATTCCGCCACGTCCAAATGGTGTCACGCTGATCCCACCTTTGAGTTGATGGAATCTCCCCAGTTTTACCGGGAAGCTCTGGGGTTTAAGGACGTCCGCTGGGCCACCTGGTCAGACGCCAGGGATGATCGCAACACCTCCGCCTCTGATCCAAGGGGTGATAACATCCTCAGCCAATGGGACGATTTTGAGGTGCTCCCAAGCATGGAAGGAATACAGAGAGAGGGGTACAGCGAGATGCTCTGAGGGCACCCACCCCGTGATCGCGCCATACCCGGAAAGGTCCCCTCCCAAGAAACCGGCGAGGAGGGCCATTCCTTGACCCCCTCCGCGTCACATCCTCACGGGGTAAAATCCGCCCCCGAGTTGGTGTATTTGGTACACACGAATGCGCCAGATGGAAGTTCTCCCATGTTGTTGATCCTCCAGTTGTTGAAGATCTGCCTCGCCTGGGAATCCCGCACCCCGGCGTCTTGGGAGTCCACCTTCAGGCTGGGGTTTCCCAACGGGGCAAAGGCCGCAAAGGTAGGGCTCGGGGTCATGGGGATGGTGCGGTGAAAGTCGGTCACCGGGTTGCCCCCGATGGGACCACTCCGGAAGAGCCACTCCTCCACCTGGATGAGAGAGGAGCCCCGCCACACCAGCCACAGCCCGATGGGGCTCCCGCTGCTGACGATCTCCCAGTTTCCGACTCCTCCCTCCTGGGGGGGAGGAGGATCCTTATCCTTTTGAACAGGCTGAGCCGCTTGTGGCATCCGCACGTTGACCGACACCGTCACGTTGAAATCGGAACAGGATGAGGGGTTTTCGGGGTTCGCAGGCATGGGTTCTCCTAAGGACGGTCTCCCTGGCACCGACGGGGTGGATGAAGGAAATGAAGAACGAACAGAAAGGACAGGGCAGGGAGCGTCCATAGGGAGAGGAACGCCGTTGGAAGGGAAAATGACAAGAAGATCTTGATTTCTTTTTCATCGACCCCCTCGGCCGCGTTCACGCAGGAGAGGGGCTACCGGAGTGAAAATGACCAAGGGATCTTCACCTCCTGTCATCGAAAGTTCCCGCTCCCCTCAGCCACGGCAGCGTCTCCGTCCACGAAGCCCCTGCCGGCCGGTTCCCTCCATCCACATGGAGCACCAGCTACAGGGCGCCCATCCTCTCCTCTATCATCACCCCACCTTTCAGCAATGGCTCCAGCCTGACAACCTTCCCAGGCGGAACATCCTCTCCTGGAACGAAGGGGCCGAGCCCTGCTCTCCCCTCTGCTACGTGACGGTGGAGGCCGAAGATGGCGTATCCCTGTTTGGCGCCATCCTCACCCGCTCCTCGGTGCGACGAACTTCGGAAAATCCATATGGCGGGGCAGAACTCGCGGCTCCACCCCAACCCTTCTCCCTCCATGACTCGGGTCTGTATCGGGAGCAAGCCATCCTCAAGGTCCGCACCAACCTGGGGGCGATCTCCTACCAAATCCTGTGGGTCTTCCCCAGGACGAGGCAGATGGGAGGGTGCCTGCCCCTGGAGCTGTACTGGGAGGTGATGGTGGCCACCTCCACCGAGAGGCTCCTGTTCATCACCGACCCTGCAGGTGAAATCTTGCTTCAGTCGGTGCGCGCCCTCCCCACGGTCCCCCCTGGGGTCGCCAATCTGTATACCCCTCTCCCTCCCTCCTGCGGAGACGAAGAAGAAGGGGGTGAAGAGGTGGTCTTCGTTCCTCTCCCGATGACAGGTCCCGGCGACGGCGGAGGGGGAGGTGGTGGTGGTGTGATCGGCGACGCCCGAGGAGGACGATGGGGATTCCCCAATGACCCGGGCAACACCATGGCCGTCACCGGGGATGACCCCGCCTTTTGTCCCGCCCTGCTGATGGACGATGCCCTCCTCTATGCCAAGGACGTGGTCGACGGCTCATCCCGGTCGGAGCAGGTGTGGCAGATCCTGCTGACCATGACCCACGGCGATTACACCGAAGGGCTTGGGAGATACTGCTGGGTCCCTTCCACAGCAGCGGTGAACGCCTCCATCCCCTCCTGGGCCGTGAGGGATTACTACGACCGCACGGGGGTCTGCGACGAGCTGGCCATGGTGCTGGTTTCCTTCCTCAGGGCCAGAGAAATCCCCGCCCGGATGGTGGTGCTTCGTTACTACCCGCCCCTGACCGCAGCGGTTCAATCCGAGGCCTCCCATGCCATTGTGGAGTATCAGGACGAGGACGGCCTGTGGTACCACGCCGACCCCAGCTTCACCCTCTTCGAACAGCCCGAGTACTATCGGATCTCGATGGAATGGAGAAACATCCGGTGGACCACCTGGGGAGAGCCCAACGATGATCGCTACATTGGAACCGGCACCACCGACGCCAGTTGGCTCCTTACCCCCTGGTACGACTTCACCGTCTACCCCTCCATCAACGGCGAAGTGAGAGACGGCTACAGCCGCGACCCCTCCTGACCTGCACGTCCTCCCCCTTCCCTACTCCCCCGCCACCTTCCCGAAATCCAGCAGCCTCCCAAAGCACCGGGAGATGGCGTGGAGAAGCCCCAGGCGGTTCCGTCGAATCTCCGGATCGGGGTCCATGATCATCACCGCTTCGAACAAGGCGTCCACCGGGGCTTGGAGGGGGAGGAGGGAGGCCAGGGCCTGTTTGGGGTTCCGCGCCGCCAGGGACGCCGCCACCTCCCCTTCCACCTGGCCAAACACCCTGAGGAGTTCCCTCTCGGCGTCGGTGGACAGTCCCCCGGGATCGAATCCCTCATCCGCCTCCTTCTTGGAGATGTTGCTCACCCGCTTGAAGGGAGCTGCCAGCTTCCCCAGAATTCCGCTGTTGCGAGCGTCCTGAACGGCTTCCAGGCGAACATGGGCCTCAAAGGGATCGTCCCAACCGGCCTCCAGCACCGCCTCGATGAGATCCACATCCCTGCCGGCTCCCGCCCACTCTCCCTTCAACCGGGTTCGCAGGAAGTCCAGAAGGGCCTCCCCCGCGCTCGCCTCGGTGATGGTCACCGTCCCCTCCAATCCCTGCAGGGCCCTCCCTACCAGCTCCGACAGGGACAGGGCCACCCTCCTCTCTTGAAGAGTCCGCAGCACCCCCAGGGCCGCCCTCCTCAGCCCATAGGGATCGGCGCTGCCGGTGGGGATCTGACCCCGGGCGAAGCAGGCCGCCAGGGTGTCCACCTTGTCCGCCAGGGCCAGGCAGATTCCCACGCCGCTTTCCGCCAGGGAGTCCCCGGCACCCCGGGGAAGGTACTGTTCAAAAAGTGCGTTACTAACGTCTTTTTCCTCCCCATCTCTCTCCGCATACACCTGACCCACCCTCCCTTGCAGCTCGGGAAACTCCCCCACCATCTGGGTGAGGAGGTCGGTCTTGCACAGGAGGGAGGCCCGGGCCACCGCCTCTTCCTTGCCTGGGCACAGGATCTCCCCCATCCACCGGGTCAGCCTCCCGATCCTCTGGGTCTTGTCCAGGAGGCTTCCCGCACCTTGGAACCACATCACCCGCGCCAGCTCAGGCACCCGGGAGTGCAGTGGGCTCTTGCCATCTTCATCCCAGAAGAAGCGCCCGTCGGAAAGTCGGGCCCTCAGCACCCTTTCAAAACCGGTTCGCACCTCCCCCTGGTCGTCACCGGGAAGATTGGAAACCCCGATGAACCGGGGCAGCAGGGAGTTCCCCGGCCCTCGCACCGGAAAGAACTTCTGATGGTGGATCATGATGGTGGCCAAAAAATCCCCCGGCAGCACCAGAAAATCCTCCTCAAAGCTCCCCAGCACCGGGCGGGGCCATTCGGTGAGGTACACCACCGTCTCCAGGAGGGATTCATCCTCCCAAAGCCTCCCTCCCGCCTCTTCCGCCAACCGGGTTGCCCCCTCCACCACCTGCTTTCGCCTCTCTTCCGGATCAGTCAGAACAAAGCGCTGCCGCAGCCCAGCGAACAGGGCCTCCCCCGAGGTGGGCGCAAAGGGCTCCGGCGCCAACCGATGCCCCACCGTGGTGGTTCCACTGGACACCGGACCCACCCCCACCGGAATCGGCTCCCCTCCCAGCAGCATCAGGATCCCCCGCAACGGACGAGGAAACCGAAAATCGTGCCCTGCCCACCGCATGGACTTGGGCCAGGAGAGGCGCCCCACCGCTGCGGGAATGACCCGGGTCAGCAGCGAGGCAGTGGACTCCCCTCCCGTCTCCTGAAGGGCGCCCACGTATTCTCCTTTGGGAGCGCTCACTTTCTGCAAGGCCCCCACCGCCACCCCACAGCCCGCAGCAAACCCGATGGCCGCCCGGGTGGGATTTCCATCGGCATCAAACGCCGCCTTCCAGGAGGGGCCAGTCTTCATCTCCGCCTGACGGGGACGAGACAGGGGGACGTCTTCACCCCACACCAGCAGGCGCCGGGGAGTGGCCCCGGTGTGCAGAAGCCCCGCTTCCACCCCCAGTTCCCCAAGCCCTCGCACGATTCCCTCCCGGAGGGCCTCCACAGCGGGGGCAAGGTAGGCGGCAGGAATCTCTTCCGTCCGCAGCTCCAGCACAAACTCAGCGGTGTTGCTCATCGACGATTCTCTCCGAGAAGGAGGGGAAGCCCCTGCTCCTCTCGCCTCTTGACGTAGACCTCGGCGCACCGACAGGCCAGCTTTCGCACCCGTCGGATGAAGGCCGCCCTCTCGGTGACGGAAATGGCTCCTCGGGCCTGCAGAAGGTTGAAGGTGTGGGAGGCCTTGGCAGCAGCCTCATAGGCGGGAAAGATCAACCCCAGCTCATTGAGACGCAGGCTTTCCCCCTCCAACTCGGTGAAGCGCCGGAGCAGCACCTCCACGTCCGCCTCCAGAAAATTGTACCGGCAGAACTCCACCTCGGACTGACGGTAGACCTCGCCATAGGTGATCTCCCTGCCGGAGATCTTTCCCCAGACCACGTCAAAGATGTGATCCACCCCTTGGAGATACATGGCGATTCGCTCCAGACCGTAGGTGATCTCCGCTGTCACCGGCCGGCATTCCAGGCCCCCCACCTGCTGGAAGTAGGTGAACTGGGTGACCTCCATGCCGTCCAGCCACACCTCCCA
>CAYRTW010000092.1:13041-20106 GCA_964426935.1 uncultured Rickettsiales bacterium | reverse complement strand
CGACACCGCCGATTTCCCGGCGCCCGAGTGTCTTGACACGAGGGGGACAGTACAGATCCCTGTCCTCACCACCCGGCAGGCCTCGACCGAGCCGCGACATCGGCTCGATCCGGGCCCCGATCACGGTATCGGTTCGACAAAAAGCGGCGTCAGGGACAACGACAACATCACATGACCCTCGGTCACGACCAATTCCTCGACCTCCGGCGCCGGAGCATCCATCGCTGTCACACCCCGAGTCACCCGCACCCGGCGGATGGACTCGCCGACCTCCAGGTTGAACGTCTCGACTGGCTCGGCCTCCCCGGGCATCAGCAGCAGGTTCAACTCATTCCATAGGACCCACAAAGACCGCCCGTCGCGCTCGAAGCGGTAGCCCCGGCCCGCCAACGTCCCATTGATGCGTTCCCGCTTCTGGAAGGCCCCATCGCCAAGCATCGCGTAGAGCAATTCCAGGTCTCGATACCCGGGGCGGACTGGACCCGGGGAGCGCACGTCGCAGACTTCATGATTTCCACCGTGGTCGACGTCAATAAATCCAAACGCCGTCGCCGCTCCCATCAGGGCGGTGTAGGACTCGCGGAGGCCTGTCGCGTCATCGTGCATCCAGTCCTCGGTGTTGCCGAGCTGGATCCCCACAGCTCCTTCGCCCAGGGCCGTCACCACCTTCTTGAGAGTTCCCTGGGCGGCCAGGGCCCGCAACCACGCGACGGCGTCGTCGTAAAGCGCCGCGTCGAACATCGCAATGGCATCCAGCAGCGTCCAGATTTCGTCCTGCTGATCCACGTTCACCGGATACATCGCCGGCATGTCATAAAAGTTCGCCAGAGGACCCATGGGGAAGGCGTCATCGAACCAGATTGGATGGTCATATCCGCGCGCCGCCATCTGGTCGCGAAACCATTCCATGGTGGGGGGAATCTCGGTGTAATCCGTCAAGGAGTGGATGGCGACGTAGTCGAAGAGGTCGGGGCGGTCCAGGATTGCCAGGATCCCCTCCAGGGGCTGACTCATGTACAACTTCCCGGCCAGCCTCTCCTCGATTTCGTTGGCGCTCGGCTCGTTCCCCTCAAACACGTCACCGAGGAGGAAGGGGATCGTGCCCAGCCGCACGTCGGGGTATGCCGCCCGCGCCTCCTCGGCGGTGGCCTCCGCAAAGGCCAGGTACCCTGCATGGTCCCCACCGGGCCAGAAACCCGTCCATTCCGGCCCCACCACCCAGTAGCGCACGGGTTTCAAAAGCCCCGGCATGTCGTCGACGCCGTCCCCATCATATCGCTCGAACAGGGCGCGGGCCCAGGCCCGAAAATCGCCGTAGTGGTCCGCCGCAGGCGCGATGTCGGTGTCAGCAAGGCCGGTCGCCCCTATCGAACCCCATTCGCTCCGAGGCGAAAAATACGATTGGATGTCCACCAGCCCCGCCGCCTGATATTCGAAAATGTATGCGTCGGCACACGACCAGTCGTAGGTATGCACGCCACCCACGGGCGGATCGGGCTCAATGTCTCCCCACCGAAACGCCTCCAGGCGCGTCTTGGCCCAGTGGATCCCGGTGGCGGCGTAGACCTCAGCCAGCCCGCGCTCCGTGTATTCAATCCCCAACGCGAATGCAGGGAAATCGTCCGGCGCCGGGGTGGTGTCATCGTCGGCTGAAGTGTCATCGTCGGCTGAAGTGTCATCGTCGGCTGAAGCATCGTCATCCCCTGAATCATCATCGCCGGTCGGCGTGTCGTCCCCCGAACCGTCATCGTCGTCCGCAGCACAACCCGCCGCCATCAAGGACGCCAGGAACGCCGCCCCAATCCAGGCCCAACCAGGTCCCCACCGAGCCTTGCCTTTTCTCACCAGCCCTCCTGCTCCACCTCCCCTGATTGCCGATTCTGAAAGGGGGATGCCCGTGCGAGAGCAGAGCTTTTCCAGCCAGTAGAATGGGAGAGGATCGACGATCTTGCCCACCCCGATCCCGGCGACCTCGCTGGGATCGGGGTGGCTTCTGCCGAGGATTTTACCCGGAACCGGGGTCAGTCGCCTCATCGGGCTCCATGATGCCTTATGGTGAGGAAAGCCGTCACCAGGAAGGGAATTGTGGACAAGACGATCTTGTAATTCACGCTGAGCAGTCCTATCACGAACATAAAGCCGAGCAAGACCCCAAGACCGCCGAGGCCGATAAATGTCATCATTCTGTTGGGTCTTTTTTGAAACAAGGTCGTAAGCAGTGCGATCTGCCCGGCCAAGGGCATCATCGTGAAGGGGTGAATGACTGAAGCCGGGTTGATAAATAATTTTGAAAATATCTCAGCCTCCGCTTGAAACAAGAACACTGTATTACCTTCACCCCACTCCAGGTACCCGAAAAACGAAGCAAGGATCGACAAGAGATTAAGTATTTTTGTTTTCATTTCGTGCTTTGTGTTCGTTTGCACCATGTTTCATCACCTGCTCCCATAAATGAGTGTCCCCGGGCATCACCAACGCAGGCCGGATAAGGGCCCCCGGAGGCACAGACGAGGACAGGGTAGCGTTCGGGCGAAAAGTTCACCAGCGATGCGTCAGGGATCCGGGGGCGCCGCAGGCCCAAAGCCCCAACCCGCCCTACCCGGAAGAGTGGACAACCGGTACCCTTCGCGTCTGATAGAACCCTGGGCCACGTCCCCGGGGGCCCCGCGTGGGAACCTCCCGAGGCGCCCCGCACCGCCTGGAGGTGACTCCCGTGGAACCCGATCCAACCAGCCACCGCAGCATCACTCCCCCTGGGGCTCCCACCGCCCCAGCCCGGTCCGATGCTGGTGACGCCCCCGCCGTCCCGCTTGCGGAACCCTTGCCCCCGCGTTACCCGGTCCTGGAGCCCTTCGGTGATCAGATCTGGACGGCACCCCGCCCCATGCGGTTCTGGGGCATCGAGACGGGAACCCGGATGACGGTGATCCGCCTCGATGACGGGGGGCTGTTTGTACACTCCCCAGTGGCCCTCGACCCACCCACCCGGACCGCTGTGGCGGGCTTGGGCCTGGTGAAAGTCATCGTTGCCCCCAGCCGCTTTCACCATCTGTTCGTTCCCGCATGGCGGGAGGCCTGGCCTGAGGCCCTGCTCTGCGCCTGCCCTGGCTTGGAGCAGAAGCGCTCCGATATATCCTGGGACCGGGTGCTGGGCAACGTCCCCGAGGGGACGTGGAGAGGGCAGCTTGACCAGGTCTTCTTCAGCGCCCGCTCCCTGGAGAATGAGGTGGTGTTCTTTCACCCCCGCAGTCACACCCTGGTATGCGCGGACATGGTCTTCCACCTTGCCTCCCACCCTTCTCCCCTCACCCGGGTGGTCGCCTGGTTGTTGGGCAACGGTCAACCCGGCGCAACGTTCCTGGAACGGCTGTTGATCCGAGACCGCCGGGAGGCGCGGGCCCAGATCGACCGCATCCTGGCCTGGGACTTCGATCGCATCCTCCTCGCCCACGGCGAGCCGATTCGGGAAGGGGGTCGCCAGGTGGTCCGCCGCGCCTACGCCTGGCTCTGAGCAGAGTCTCCCGAGAGCAGCCGTTCAGAGGGTCCCCAACTCCAAAAGCAGCCCACCCACAAAGACGTGTGCGAAGGGGCGGAGTGTCTGGGAAGAGGCCTGGAGTCCGGCCCGTTTGAGACGGAACAGCGTCCGGTGAAGGCTCTAGAGAGGGAATTTCATGCGCCCGGCTGGGTACCTTCCCCTGCGGTCCTTGCGGGTGCAGGAGGTCCCGGAGCGGCGAGGGACTCCCCCCCTCACAGAGAGGGGGGGAGTGGAGAGGCGTCACCAGAGGGGCGAGGCCGAGGCGATTAGCGGTAGGCCGCCCAGGAGGATTCGATGCGGGTTCCCTGACCGGCGGTGAACTCCCACATGCAGTCGTCGTCGCTGTAGTCCATGAAGTTGTGGATGGGGTCGCCGCCCCCGCCGGCGCAAGTGTCGCGGGAAGCGGGGCATCCGTAGTTGGCAGTCTTCTCCTTCTCAGTGTCAGCGACCGAGTCGCCCGTCGCCCCGCACCCACCCTGGAAGGTGTGGTAGAGACCCAGCCAGTGTCCGGCCTCATGCACCGCAGTCAACCCCTCGTTGTAGGGATATCCCGCCCCGCCGGGATAGGTGGTGTTGAGGATGACGATCCCATCCCGGGTGGGATGGGCTGCGTACTCGGATGGGAGGCTCGACCAGCCCAGGTACCCACCGGTGGGCTTGCAGAAATAGATGTTGAGGGAGTCCGCCCCACCCTCGTGCAGGGATGACTGGGCGTTGTACTGGGCGGTGGTGCCAGGCCGCATCTTGTACCAGGTTGCGTTGTTGGTGTAGTCGGTGTCCATCAGGGTAAAAGTGATCCCCAGACCACCGTAGGAATCGTTCATCGCCTGGATCTGATTGGTGATGGCAGACGCAGGCAACTCCCCGTTGGCCTCTCCAGCCCCCCTGGTGAGAACGTGAACGTAAACTGGGACGTTGATCACTGCGCGGGTCGACCCTGAAGTCTCTCCAGCATAAAAGTCGTCGAACTCGGGCATGAGCTGCTGCTCGGCTTCGATGGCGGCAACCTTCTCGGGGTCAAGGTCGGTGGCGCAGCGTCCGCCACTGTTGACGAAGTCTGCCTGGCTGTCGAACAGCTCGTCGCCCACCTGGAAGGGAGTTCCTGAATCGTCGCTCCAATCGTCGGAGTCGGCGTCAGGGACTTGGGCGTCCTCGGGCATGGTACATGAGGCGGCACTGAGGGAGATGGCGGCGAGCGCCAGATAGTCGAGCCTGAACGGGATCATTGGGGGACCTCCTGAAACAGTGGTGGGGGGTCACCAACATACCATGGCCGGGAGGACCCGAGCGAGCGAATTCGTTCACCGGGTATCCGGTAAGACGGATTGGGCTGCCGGGAGGCCCCCCTGGGCGGACTCGCCGAGTTTGCCTTGCCGCCCAGCCCTCCCCGACGACGCGACCGGTGGGATCCCATACAATCGGGCCATGAACCGAGCACCAAGACCCCCCTTTATCGTGTCCCCTTCCGAGGTTACTGAGGAAACAGGCCGCTACCCCGGCAGCGACGAGGACCTTTCCGCAGGTCGCCCCATCGGGCGGGCCGCCGGCCTCCAGCGCATCGGGCTGCACCTGGAGCGCGTTGCGCCGGGCACACGCACCTCGTGGCCCCATGCTGAGGAGAAGGAAGAGGAGTTCGTCTTCGTGGTGGAGGGGGAGGTCAACGCCTGGATCGATGGGGTTCTTTACCCGATGAAGGCGGGGGATCTCGCCGCGTTTCCGGCGGGCACGGGCATCTGCCATACCTTCCTCAACGACTCTGACCGGGATGCCCTCCTGCTGGTAGGGGGAGAGAGGGACAAGCCCGACAATCGGATCTTCTACCCCTTGCACCCCCATCGTCGTGAGCAGATGTCGCCAGCCAGATGGTGGGACGATGTCCCTCTTGCTGAGCAGGGGCCCCACGACGGGCTACCGTCCTAGCCCTACTCGGGAAACCCGGCGAAGTCAAACACCTGCGCCCTCGCCTCATCATCCAACCCCGACAGGTCCCGGTAGCGAAACTCCTTGGCAGAGAGGATTTCGTCGCGCAGGGTGGCGCGGGGGGTGCCCGAGGCGAGCTGGGCGGCGCGATCCGCGATCTCGCCGGAAGAGGGCTCCCGGCCCAGGAGCTGGCGATACAGCTCGGCGGCGAAGGTTTCGTCGGGGCACAGGATCTGGGCCTCCGCCGAGTGAAGCAGCTCATCGCGCACATCGGAGCGGGTCCAGCCCGACGCCAGAGCCGAAGTGTAGGAGGCCAGACCACCGGCGTCGGGGGAGCGGTGCAGATAGCGCTGAAACAGGAAGGTGACGTACTCCTCATCCGAGGTGAGGTCCCGGGCCTCGTCAGAATCGAGCAGGGAGTCGCGTACCGCCGCCGGTCCGTCAGCATGGTGAATGTCGGTGTAGGTGAGGAAACCGCTTTCGTCCACGGGGCGGGCCAGCAGGTGCAAATAGGCCTGTTCCACGTAATGGGCGGGGTGGTGGTGGCGCCGAGCTTCCTCGGCGGTGATGCTCATGTAATCGGTGCCGAATTCGTAGGACCAGGCGATATCCGTGCCCTCGTGGAACTCGTTCCAGGTCTCCACCATCGCCAGGCGAATGCCGCTTTCCTCCACCGCGTCCCATCCGTCCCGGTAAAAGACGCCCCCCTCCCGGTCCCGTACCTGGGGGACCCTGCCATACACCGCGCTGTCGTCGTAGCCAGGCCCCAGGGCCGCCACCCCCAAGAGTTGGGGGCCGAAGAAGGCGGCTCCCCACGCATAGGTCCAATCGACATCGGCCCCGTGGGCGTCCCACCCGCTGTCCCCTACGAAGAATAGGGTCAGCCCACTAAAATCACTGGAGAACCTTGCGCTGGTGGAGGAGAGGATGTGGGAGGGGATGGCGGCTGGATAGGTGGAGGTGTACATCCAGACCAGGGGGCGCCCATCTAATCTGGCCCAACGGTCGGGGGGGACCAGGGAATAGAAGTCCCGGATGGTGCCGTAGAATTGCTCGGCCCCTGAGGCGGTGCTCAGGTCCACACCGGCAAGGGTGGAGGTGTCGAAAAACAGGCCCACCTGGGGGGAGGAGGCACCCGAGGCCTCCAGGTCATCCATCCCCTCCTCCAGGGCCCTCATGCCAGTGGTGTTCCAATCCTCCACTCCCGGCATCCCCCAGTACACTGGCAAAAACAGGTCGATGCCCACCTGCTCCATGCGCTGCAGCTCGATGGCGTGCCACTCCGGATCGGCATAGCTGAAGGGCGGTGAGGAGGTATAGGTCAGCGTGCCCGGGACCCAGGTCTCCGGGTGGTCGGTCAGGGCGTCGCTGCCATCGGGGTCGGCGATGTGGGCCCCGGAATGAACGTCGTACCAGAAGAAGTAGTAGGTCGCCACCAGGTAATCCACGCTGCGGAAGGAGGGGCCTGAGAAGTCGCCCCAGCAGGGCTCCACATAGGGTCCGGCAGCGGGAGAGATGCAGTCGGGGGTGGTGTCGTCATCCCCTGGCGGCAGGGTGCTGTCGTCGTCGGAGGGAACGGTGCTGTCGTCGTCGGAGGGAACGGTGCTGTC
>CAYRTW010000092.1:0-12941 GCA_964426935.1 uncultured Rickettsiales bacterium | reverse complement strand
GGAACGGTGCTGTCGTCGTCGGAGGGAACGGTGCTGTCATCGTCGGAGGGAACGGGAGGGTTCTGCCCGGAGCCAAGGCCACTACCGCAGCCCCCGACTGAGACCACGAGGAGGAGAAGAAGGAAGCGGAGGGGGAGGGTCATGGTCCAGACCTCGATCTGCCAGCAGTTGTACCAGAATCGGGCTGACCCAGGTTCCCGATCGAATTCGTAGGGAGGAGGAGAAGACGGGTGCAATCCTGATGGTGACCTGGTGCACGATCCGTGGGTGAAGGAGGATCCGGCTTGTTCCGGTACCCAGATCGTGCCAACCTGAAGCGGAGGCTGAGACGATGAAGACGACCCTCCTGTTCCTGAGCCTGGTGGGCGTGGGTTGCGCGGACTGGTCCTCGGATGGCCCCCCAGGGGGAGACTCGGACAACGGGTGCGTACCCGGCGAAACCCAAGCGTGTACCGGCGCGGGCGCCTGCGAGGGGGGGCAGGTCTGCCTCGACGACCGAACCTGGGGTGCCTGCGATTGTGGCGGGGACGATGATTCGGAGGTGGGTGACGACGACACCAGCGCCGCCCCCGACGACGACACCACCGTTCCCTCCGACGACGACACCTCTCCCGACCCCGGTCCCACCACCCTCGACCCCAACGAAATCATCTTCTACGACAACCCGACGGACCTCGCCTCCTGGCCCGCCACGACCGAGATCACCCTGGTGGAGTTCGCCGACCACGTCCACGTCGAGTTTTCCAAGCAGGATGGTGCAGAGAGGTGGCCCGACGTGGTTCCCCCCGGATGGGATGGGCCCCTGCAGTACACCTTGGGCCTGGCCGAATACATCGACGGCCAGTGGTATGGCTCCGCTGCCATCCAATTCTGGTACGGCCTCTACAGTTCCGGTGGCAACGTGGCCCTGGACAATCAGGTGGCAGTGAACTGGTACTACGACTCCCGCTGGGGCGAATTGGCCGGCCGCCAACCCGAGACCGGGGAGATCATCGGCGTGTTCGTGGTCGCCGGGAACGTCCGTGGTGTCTTCGACGGGAGCCAGTCCCCGGTGCTGGAGCGTTCCAACGTGGTGTTGGTGCCCTTCCCCGGCGTGGAGGGGGCAGTCCATACCTTCGAGTAGGTCAGTGGGGTCAGGAACCTACACATTTACATTGGTCAGTGGGGTCAGGAACCTACACATTTACACAGACAGGGTGTCCATCCTCACCCAAAGTGCCTTGCCCCTCTTCCAAGCAACTGGCCTGACCGGTTCCTGCGTGGAGAACCCCGTCCCTGACTCCTTGACTCCCCATGGGGGGAGGAGGGCAACCGTTCGGACAGTCCCCTCCTCCATAAGCAATCTTCCCACCCCTCTCCCCTCTCCTGGCCCTTGGCGTCTTGGCGAGGTTCATGAAAGAGCATGGAAGACGCCCCCACAGCGGGTCCTGTCACCCTGCCGGCGGGACGGCCTGAACCTACCCTCTCCGTCCTCAACGAACCTCAGGTCCCCCGCTGTCCGTCGTCTTGCCGTGGCTCCGGTCTTGTTCCTGACCCGGCGACGCGGCCCTCCCCACCTCATGGCACGGTGAAGGCCCTCACTTCCGAGAACACCGCCCCCTCGGCCGCCCCCGCCGTCACCCGCCAGTGTCCCCCACCGGCGCCGAAACGCTGGTCCACCGAGTCCCACACCGTCGCGCTCAGGGTGTAGCGGCCGGTGTTGACCGAGCCAAAGTACAGGGTATCCTCCACCGGAAATTCGGGATCGGTGGACATCTCCAACACAGCGCCGGGGCAGTCGGTGGACCAACGGAAGGTGGGGGCCGAGGCGAACTCCGAGCCCTCCGCCGGGCTGGTCAGCGACGCGACGCATCCTGCCACCGGAGTCACCGTCGCGGGAAGGGGGACCAGGGTGGTGGTGAAGGAGCGGGTTTCCGAATCCACCGCGAGGC
The DNA here is from genome assembly GCA_964426935.1 of uncultured Rickettsiales bacterium. Classification (GTDB taxonomy): domain Bacteria; phylum Myxococcota_A; class UBA796; order UBA9615; family JAKLKC01; genus CAYRTW01. The sequence continues at coordinate 11,010 of CAYRTW010000092.1, read as the reverse complement.
CATCCAATCCACCGATCACCCTCCAGTACCCCCCCTCGGCGGTCTTGCGCCCCAACACCGCCCAGATGCTACTGCTCACCAGGAATCGGTTGGTGGCGGCGGCGTCGGCCAGGCTCCCGAAGTAATAGGTGTTCTCGGTGGGGAAAAGAGGATCGGGGCTGACCTCCACCCTGTAGGCGGCACAGTCCCCCGTCCACAGGAAGGTGGCTCCGGCGGTCAGGTCGGCGCCAGGGGCAGGGCTGCTCAAGGTCATGGAACAGTCGGCCTCGCAGCCCTCGTCCACCTCTCCGTCGCAGTTGTTGTCCACCCCGTCGTTGCAGATCTCCGCCTCGGTAGGATTGGCGGTGGGATCCCCATCGTCGCAGTCCGGGGTGCCCCCCACCACTACCGTCCCGCACCAGCCGTCTCCATCGAAATCATTGGAAACGTCCACCGGGCAGGGATCACAATCGTCATCCTCCCCGTCGGCGTCTCCGTCCAATTCCGCAGTGGTGCCCACGTCCACATACACCGCTCCAGCCTCGGTGTTGTAGGAGGGAGTTCCCACTGCCACCGCGTCTCCGTCCAATTCCAACCCAGGGGCGTTCCAGATCCATGATCCGGTGATGGTGGTGGTGCTGGTGGCCTCCCAGGTCTCATCGGGCTGGAGGGCGTACAGATGCACCATCATTCCCGCTTCTCCCTCTCCCGACACCGCCATTCGGTGTCCATCCAGGGCCACCGCTTCCCCAAACCAGCCTGCCGCACCGGTCAACTCCTCGGTCTCCGTCCAGCCCCCCCCCGTATATTGGAAGACACGGGCCACTCCTCCACCGGCGAAGGGAGCCCCCACCAGCAACCGATCCCCATCCAGGTCCAGGGAGTACCCGAAGGCGCCGCCGGAGGCCAGACCCGCCGGTTGCACCCTCTCGGTCTGTTCCCAACTTCCATCCCCCTGCTTTTCATACAGGTACACGGCGCCCGTGCCATCCTCCCAGGGCGCGCCCACCGCCAATCGGTCGCCATCCAAGGACAGGGCAGAACCGAAGCCCACCTGCCCGCCGCCGGGGGCGCTGGTCACCGCCAACGACTCGCTCCAGACTCCATCCTCCTTCTCGAAGAGGAACATCTGATCCGGATCGCTTCGTCCGAGCACCGCCACATCCCCATCCAGGGCCACCGCCATGTCCAGGTTGTAGCTGCCCCCCACCGAAGGGAGGAGGATCGCGTCCTGAGTGAAGAAACCGTTGATACCCCTCTCAAAAACCACCGCCAGGGGCCCATCATCGTGTTCAGGAGAACCCAGCAGGGCCCGATCCCCGTCCAGATCCAGGTCCATCCCAAAGAGTCCGCCGCCGATGCCCTCGGGAGTGAGGGTACCGATGAAGGACCAGGCGGTACCCGAGCGCTGGTACCCCCTCACCGTGCCCCAACCTCCTCCCAGCAGGACCGACTCGGAGAGGGCCACGCCGCCACCGAATTGGAAGGCCCCTGCCGAAGTGATGAGGGTCTCCCCCGTCGCCTCCCAGGTCAGAGACTCAGCGGCGTCGGTGGGATCCGGGTCGGATGTGTCTTCGCAGGCATCCCCATCATCGTTGTCGTCCAATTCGTCGCAGGTGCCGTCCCCGTCGGTGTCCAGGCCATCGTCCACTTCACCGTCGCAGTCCTGATCCACTCCGTCGCAGACCTCGGAGAGTCCAGGGCGGATGGAGGCATCGGCATCGTTGCAGTCCGAGCTGCTATCCAGGTATCCCACCAGACCATCGCAGGTATACTGTCCGCCCCCCGTAGACCCATATCCATCCCCGTCGGTGTCGGGGTGCCAGTAGTCGGCGGTGGCGATCCACAACGAGGGATCGGCATCGTCGGCCACGCCATTGCAGTTCTCGTCCACATTCCCGTCGTCGCAAACCTCTATTCCCCAGGGGGTGATCTCAGGGTCCGCATCGTTGCAGTCCGTCGAATTGGAAACGTAGCCGTTGATGGCGTCGCAGGCCAACAGGGTCACCAACGGATCCCCGAAAGCATCCCCATCGTTGTCCAGGTAGAAGGTGTTCAAGGACGCGGGGCTGGGGCCGTCATCGCCGTCGTCGTTGTCGGCCAGGCCATCGCAATCCTCATCGATGTTGGAGGCGTCGCACACCTCGATGGCCCCCTGATACGCCGTCGGCGCCGAGTCGTTGCAGTCATCGGCATCGGCAACGTATCCCGAGGGCAGGTCGCAGGCGAAGATCCACGAGCCGGTGCTGCCATGACCGTCCCCATCGGCGTCCCGGTACCAGGCCCATTCGCCGGTGGGGTCCTCGTCGGCGTCGTCGGAGAGCCCGTCACAGTCCTCGTCCAGGTCCGAGCCGTCGCAGACCTCGGAGGCTCCGGGGTGAATGGAGGAGGTGGTATCGTCGCAGTCCCCATCCTGGTTCTGGGCGTATCCGTCTAATGAAAATTCGCAGGAAGACACCTGGTTGGCGGTCTGCCCGTACCCGTCGCCATCGTCGTCCAGGTAGTACCAATAGGGGGTGTGGATGTAGTCCAGGTTGTCGTCGCAGTCCCAGTCATTGGCAACGAACGCATATCCGTAGAAGTCATCGGGCTGGCCACAGGACCAGGTGGTGAGCCAGCTTGATCCATATCCGTCCCCATCGAAATCCAGGTACCAGGTCTGGGTGATCCCTCCCGTGGGATCGGTGTCGTCGCAATCGGTGTTGTTGGTGACATACCCCACTCCAGGGGAGTCGCACTGGATCACCGCGCCCTCGTATTGACCATAGCCATCCCCATCGGCGTCGAGGCTCCAGATGTGCGCTCCATTGGTCAGAGCCGGGTCTTCGTCGTCAGAAAAACCGTTGCAGTCCTCATCGGTGTTGGAGGCATCGCACACCTCGTTGGCGCTGGGGTTGATCGCGGCGTTCTCCTCGTCACAGTCTCCGCTCAGGTCCGAAAACGAGTCTCCGTCAACATATCCGGGGTCGTCGGGTCGCGAACAGGCGTAGGAAATGAGGTAGGAGGTGCCATACCCGTCCCCATCGGCATCGTAGTACCAGGTGGCTAGGGAGCCCACATCCTCGTCCTCGTCGTCGGCAAGCCCATTGCAGTCCTCATCTACGTCGTTGACGTCGCAGATTTCCATTTCGCCGGGGTTCACCGAAGCGTCGCTGTCGTCACAGTCATCGGTGTTGGCCGAGACCCCGGAGAACACGCTGCAGGAGAGGGTTCCGTACTCAGAATCGGGATCGCCATATCCGTCGAAATCGTCATCTTCCCAGTAATACTGCCATCCGCCGATGGAGGCATCCAGATCGTCGCAGTCATAAGCCGCCGGCACTCCATCGGAATCGACATCGGTGGCCACGCCGTAGTGGCGCCACACGTACACCCTGCCGGCTTCGCTGCCCCCCGAGTCGTTTCCGGGGGCCCCCACCAGGATCTCCCCATACCCGTTTCCATCCACATCGCCAGCACCGGCAATCCCCTGGCCCAGGCTGTCATAATCCCCGGCTCCCTCCTCGGAGAACGCGGCGGAGGTGGTCAACCCCGAAGCCGAGCCGGTGTACAGGTAGACCTTGCCCCGGTCGGTGCCGCTGTCCTCGGCGTCGGTGGCGCTGGCCAACAGGTCATCATACCCGTCGTTGTTCACGTCCCCGGCGTTGGCAAGGGTTTCAGCGAAGCGGTCGTAGTTGTTCTCGCCGCTGATCTGGTCGATGGAGCTGTCTCCCAGGCCGTCCGCCGAGCCCACCCGGAGGAACAAGGCTCCCTTGTCCGGGTCGTGGTGATGGGGAGTTCCGTATACGATGTCCCCATAGCCGTCCCCGTTGAAGTCTCCGCCGGCGAGGGAATACCCCAGTTCCTCGTTGACCCCCGCTCCAAGGATATCGTAGTAGTCGTCGTCGGTGAGCCCGCTGGAAGTCCCATACAGGACGAACACCTTCCCCACGTCCCCGGACTCGGTTGCGAACGCCCCGGTGCCCCTGCGGCAGTACTCCGGTTCAGATGTAAGCAGTTCGCTGTATCCATCCCCATTGGTGTCGCCAGGACCGGCGATGACCCAGCCGAACTGGTACCAGTCCACCGAGCAGTGGGGGGGATAGATGGCGATGTGCTCCCAGCGATCCCCGTTGGCGAAGCGATCGGTGCCGCCGTAGAACACCCGGATCTTCCCAGTGTTGACCAGGTCCCTCCCATAGCCCCCCGCGTCGTTGTCGTCGTATTCGGGGGAACCCGCCGCCAGTTCGGGGTATCCATCCCCGTCGGTGTCGTCCACGCACGCCAGAGAGGCAGTCATTCTCTCGTTCTCCTGGGCGGCGCTGTACTCCCAGGAATCGCTCTCGTCGATCCCGGTGCTGGAGCCCCAATACACGAACACCGTGCCCACGTCGTCGTCGGCCCCCTCGTCATCGTCGGCATGGGGAGCCCCCACTGCCAGATCCGCGTACCCGTCGCTGTCGAAGTCGCAGCGCATTTCCAAGGTGGATCCGAAGGCATCGCTGCTCCTCACCGCCCCATCCAGGGTGAGGGAAGGGGAAGGGGACAGGCCGGCGGCGCTGCCGTAATACACATGGACGGCGCCCCCGTCGGTATAGGCCCCGTCGTATCCGGGAGCCCCAATGGCGATGTCGTCGTAACCATCCCCGTTCAGGTCTCCCCGCCCCGCCACCGAAGTGCCCAACGCGTCGCCCGCCTCGCCAGTCACGGTGAGGATGGGGGTGTCATAGATGGGGTCGATGGTGACGGGGTACCGGGCAGCGCTGTCGTCCACCTCGAAGCGCAGCCGTGAGCCCGATGCGGTCATGGAAGCGGAGAGAGAGCGGTGGTCGGCATCCCAAGCAGCGAGAGCCAGGACCCTGAAGGGGCGAGACGCAGCATCGGTGAATCCCCCGGAGCGACCCTCCCCATACACCCCGCTGGCACCGTCCAGGCCCACCTCCAGCACCAGGGGGCCGGAGCCGGCAGGCTTGGAGGCAACATCAAAACCCTGCTCCACCGCCCCGTCCCGAGCGATCCACCAGGCGGTGAGCCCACTGCCGTGGGCGTATTCCAGGCGGGACACGCATTCACCCCAAACACCCCTCGGACTGGCGCAGGCACCAAGACCCGGCTCCGCCTTCTCAGGAACGAGGCGCTGACCCGTCCTTCCCCATTCAGCCAGGGCGATCCGCACCCCCTCTCCCATCCAGGCCCCGTCCCGGTCAAAGCGGGTCTCCATTCCCGAAGGACCCATGGGAACGACATAGCGCCCCTGACTCACCGGACTCATGGCAGTGAGCCCAGGGCCAACGCCGGCTGGTGGAGGCGTCGCCGAGGAGGTCGGGGTGACCGGGTGGGTGTCCACGCCTCCCCGGGGTTCCCCGAATGCACACGCGGCCAGCAGAAGAAGGGGCGGGAAGCGAGTCATGGGCTCTCCGTGCAGGAGGGACGAGGAACTCGGGGGGCGGCCTCCTGTGATTCCCTATACGCCAAACCGGGACGAAGCTGGCAAGGATCATGCGGTTTCCAGCGGGGGCGCGGGGAGCCCGGGCTTCTCCTGGCAGAGGCCCTTCCGCCCGTAGCCCCTTGCTGCCGATCCCGCCAGCGTTCCACAGGTTCATGAGCCATGAACCGGAGTGAAGTAGCCTTCACATCTTCTTGCACATCGCCACCAACTGATCGAGGGCAGCGCCCCAGCCCTCGGTGAAGCCCATGGCCTGGTGCTTGTCCCGGCCGGCTTGATCGCTGTGCATGGCATGAGCGGAGTACCGGGTTCCCGAGCCCACAGACTCCAAGGTGAGCACACAGGTGATGTAGAAGCCGGCGTCGGTGGTCAGATACCCCTTGGAAGCAGGACGGAATCCCGCCTGGAGGCAATCGGTCCACACCAGGCGCTCCTGGGGTACCACCTCCAGATAGCATCCCTCATTGGGGAACTCCTGCCCCTCCGGGGAGCGCATCACCGTAGCGAACACCCCTCCGGGGCGAAGCTCGATCTGGCAATCCACCGTGGTCCAAGGCAGGGGGCAGAACCACTGCTTCAGCAGTTCGGGCTCGGTCCAGGCCCTCCAAACGAGCTCCCGTGGTACGTCCACCACTCGCTCCAGCAACAGGTCCAGTTCAGGATTCATCACGAATTTCTTCACGTCTTTTTCTCCTTGTGGTGCAGATCCAGCAGGAAATGGTCGAGCTGGTCCAGGCGTCGTTCCCAGATCAGGCGTTGTCCCTCCAGCCAGGCGCTGGAGGTGGAGAGGGCAAGGGGGTCGAGCTGACAGGTGCGGACTCGCCCTGTCTTCTGGGTGGAGATCCAGCCACTCCTCTCCAGGACCCGAAGGTGTTGCAAGAACGAGGGCAGAGCCATGTCGAAGGGGGCCGCCAGCTGACTCACGCTCTGAGGTCCACGGCAGAGGCGCTGGACCACCGCCAGCCGGGTGGGATCCCCCAAGGCAAAGAAGAGGCGGTCAGGGGCAAGAGATTTGTTAGTCATTTACATAAGTATTGTGAACGGCTGGATGGATGTCAAGGCCAAAGTCTTCCTCACTGCACTTCAAGGCGAAACTCTTGGAACAAGCAGATCGGGTCCGCTCCTTCAAGATCAGGAGACTGTCGAGTTGGGAGGCACCTTTCTCATCCCTGCCGTGGAGCCAATGCGGGGTCCAGGGCGAGGGCGAGAAGTGGAACCCGCCGGATCACAAGGAGCCTGTTGCAGGTGGGAGCCCCCTCCCCTCTTGCCGCAACCGTGCCGAGCGGAGGGATGGTGGGTGTTGGCGTCGTGGACCGAAACGGCTTCCGTGGGGCAAGCCGCCTTGGCCCCACCTCCTGGTCAAGACAAAAGGAATCCTTGACTGGGGGCACGCGCACCTGGAGGGAGTAAAATCTCGCCGGGTTCACGTCCACCGGCACTGCCTGGGAGTCACAAGGTGGCACATCCACATGGTTTTCGCGGCTGGCTCGCCTCCACCCTTTGCCTGGTCTTGGGGTACGGAACCCTCTCGTGTGGAGACTGGGAAGATTCCCCCCTTCCCCCAGGAGGCGACGATGACTCGGCCTCCCCCGACGACGACACCTCTCCCACCGCCGACGACGACACCACCCCCACCGCCGACGACGACACCACCCCCACCGCCGACGACGACACCACCCCCATCGCCGACGACGACACCACCCCTCCCTTGGGCCCCGACTGCTCCCCTGGCCCCGGCCTCGGCAAGGGGGATGACTGCTACGACGGGGAGACTCAATTCCGGGACGAAGTGCAAGCCTCGGTGGTCGAGGTGATGGCCGCCCACCCCGACTGGTTCGACTGGTCCACCGGCACCGCCATCGTCCTCGACTCCGAGACCTACCGGCTGGGGGTGGTGGCCCTGGTGGCCGCTTATGACCTGTGCGTCATTCCCGATCCCAACGCCGGGGATGAGATCGCCGTCAAGTACAACAACGAGTTCGCCGAGAGCTTCGACATCCTCACCTGGGATAATTATCCCCGGTGGGGAGACGGAATCTACACCGCCACCTGCGCTCCTTCCTGGTTCTGAACCAGGCCGGGAAGGCCCTGGCGACACCGCCGCCTCCCTGAAAAAAACCTTCACCTAACAGGAAAGGCACCCACACCGACCTGCATCTCCCCCGTTCGGGCGATGTGCCGGGCGATCCGGCGGGCGTCCAGGGCGACCTCCCGCAGGTTTCCTGAAATCGGGTTGGTGAAGCCAATAAAGAACAGGCCGGGAGCCTCAGGGTGACCCGGTGCCCCATGCCATACCGGAAGGCCGCGTTCATTCAGGACCGGGAGATGCCCCACCATGGATTCCAATCCCCGCCGATATCCGGTTGCGGCCAGGACCACATCCACATCGATCCGTCCGCCCCCCGCCAACCGGGCTCCCCCCTCGTCCAGAGCCTCCACTGCACCCACCACGCGAATGCGACCGGCCTTGAGCATCTTGACGAAGCCCACATCCAGGATGGGGGTCACCCCAGTTTCGATAAAGTGGGAATAGGAACGAGGGGAGGGAGGGGGCATGCCGTGGTGACCAAGATTCCCAGTGACCACCCGAGCCACCCCCGCCACCACCGCATCCACGATGGGAGGGGGCAGGGGCCGCAGCAGGATCCCCATCACCTGGGTCGGCACCCCGGCAATGGCGCGGGGCAACACCGTGGGAGGGGTGCGAATGGCCAAGGAGACCTCCACTCCATGTTCAGCCAGATCCTGGGCGATCTCGGCGCCGGAGTTGCCACTGCCCACCACCACCACCCTTCGGCCCAGGAAGGGAGAGGGATTCTTGTATTCGCTGGTGTGAAGCAATACCCCGGAAAAGCGTTCCCTCCCCGGCCAGGGAGGAATGAAGGGGGTGTGGTTGTAGCCGGTGGCAAACACCACATGGGGCGCGCGCTCCACTCCCAAGGAGTGGGTCACCTTCCATCCCCCGGTTTCCGGGTCCACCCGCTGCACCGTCACCCCATGTTCCACGGTCAGCCGGTAGTGGGAGGCGTAGCTCTCCTGATACCTCACAAAATCGTCCCGACTGACCCATGGACCGTATTCGGGGGACAGGGGCAGCCCAGGCAACGAAGACGAGCCTCGGGCGGTATGGAGCCGCAACCGATCATAGTGTTTCCGCCACGAGTCCCCGATGCGCTCGGATCGCTCCAGGATGCAGCAGGACAGGCCCACCTCCTGCAACGTGGCCGCCACGGCAAGGCCCGCCGGCCCTCCCCCCACCACGATGGTGGAAGCAGGCGGGACGGGAGCCCGGGCAGGCGCGGCGAGGGGAGGGATCGGGGGCGAACTCTGCATGGAGCGATGGTACGACGAATCACCGAGTTTGAGAGACCTCCCCAGGAATCGCCGCCAGTCCACGAAATCACAAAAGTATCAGGCTGCGGGTATGTACATGAGCCCATCCTTCGATGGATTGAAGCCATACCAGGGTGTTGTCTGCCCTGTTTCGATCCTGTCTCCCCAAACCCCAAAAAACTCTCCTTGCTCCCCCTCTCATCATCCCTTCCCCAGTTCCTTGGCGTCTTTGCTCCTTGGTGTTGAAACACAGAATGCGTTCAGTGCCCGTCGCCCATCTCGGTCGTTTTGCTTCGTATCGCCAGAAACCGCAATAGAGAACCTACGACAACGAGGTTGGATGCGGTATTGCCCTGCTCGCAGCCCAGACTTCGGTTTAATCGGAAGTTCCGTTGGAAGAAAGGTAAGATACCAAAAAATTCAAGTGATTACTCGGAGATCGAGGGTATGAGGAGGCTAAGGGAGGCTGGAACTTCAGTTTAATTACCTGAATAATCTCAATATAAAACAAAGAACGTCGCCGAGAAAATCCGCCATCCTCTCCGTTGCCTCCGTTTCAAAAAGGCAGACAGAGAGCATCACCCAGAATGCGTATCGCAGCGAGCGAACGACCGCATCGCCGAAGCCGAGCAGGGCCGAAGAGGGCTCTCCATGGACCCACGACGCCGCGATCCGGCCGTGCAGCAGCATCTCGTGTAATACTCAGGGAAGGGAAATGTAAATGTGTAGGTTCCTGACCCCTTTTCCTACCTTCCCCAAGGATCCCCCCCCACGGCCCTCTCCAACGCCGCTTCGGCCCTCCAGGCGTCGGACAGGGCGCTGCTTCTTCCCAATTGAGCCCGGATCAAGGCCACCTCAGCGTCGAGAACCTCCTGCATGGTGGCGCTGCCGGTGGCCTGACGCCGTTCCTGGATGTGGAGACTCTCTTCCGCTTGAGCCAACATCTCCGAGGCGATCCCCCAGGCAGCGGTGGCGGTGGCCAAGGTCTGGACGCGGGCGCGAACCTCCAGGCGAATTCCCGCCTCGGCCCCCTCCACCTGATGGCGAAGTTGCCGGGCCAGGGCCCGGGCGGCGCGGACTCCGGCGAGGGTCCTGCCCGCCTCCAGCACGTTCCAGTCCAGGGTCACCCCCACGTAGACTGTGTCCGGCTCCCCGAAAACCCCCTGCCCCTCCTGGTGTTGCCAGGCTCCCATGGCGGCGATGGAGGGGAAGAGGCTCAGGGACACCGCAGTGGCTCGGGCGACCGCACCCCTCCACTGCATCCGCAGGGCCCGAAGATCGGAACGGCGTTCCAGGGCATCGCTGATCATCGCCTCCACCTCGGGCACCCATCGCGGCGGCCTCTCCGCCGACTCTTCCGGACGCACCGGCGCCCCCCCGTTGCCGATGGCCAGTCCCAGCCTTCCATAGGCCGAGTCCCGCAGTGCCGTCCATTGGACCACCACCTGTCGCGCCTGGGAGAGGGAGATCTGCGCCAGGAGCAGGTCGTTTGGGGTGAGATTTCCGGCCTCCCTGGCAATCCGAGCGGTAGCCACCCTCCCCTCCAGGCTCCTGACCTGGGCCTGGGCGATGGCCAACTGCTGCTCGGTCTGGGCGGCTCCATACCAGGCATCGGCGGCCATGAATCTGGCCTCCGCCACCGCCGCATCCACCGAGGCCTCAGCCGCCCGAGCCCCCACCTTGGCGGCCTCCACCTGGCTGGCGACAGCAAACTGACCGGTGAGGGGCAGAACAGCCCTCACCGTCACGCTGCTGGTCACCTGTTCTCGCACCACCGTCGGCTCGGAAAATCCCAGGCACAGGGAGCCGAAGGGGTCGGGGATGCCGGTGCAATCGATGGGTTCGTCACTGCTGACCAGGGAGAACACCTGCTCATCGTTGTACACCAGCACGTTGGCCTGGACCGACAGGGAGGGGAGGTGGGAGGGCCACGCCTGGTCCACCTGGGCCCGAGCGGCAATCCGGCCTTCCGCAGCGGCCAGCACGCTGGGGTTTCCCTCCGCCCGCCTGACCGCCTCCTCAAGGGAGATGGAGGGGACCTGGGGTTCGACGCCCAGGAGGGAGACGGCGAGGGCGGCAGCAAAAGCGAGCATGGATCCTCCAAGAGGCGAGGGGAACTTGCGCCAAGTGAGCCAACCATTATAATACTGAACCATGATTCATGCCACGCAGGGAATGTTCATGATCGATCCCTCCCCCAAGGTTCCCCGCCGCGAACGCGAGCGAATGCGTCACCGCCAGGAGATCCTGGAGGCGGCCCGCAAGGTCCTGGC
>CAYRTW010000091.1:9307-20115 GCA_964426935.1 uncultured Rickettsiales bacterium | reverse complement strand
CCCTCAGCACCCAGCCAGGCCCGGAGACTTGTCGTCCCCCCTCACCTCCTCCGCCCCACGTCCTCACCCCGCCACCTCCCTGGCCGTCTCCCCCGCCCACGCCTCTGTGGTTGTTGACCCACTCCCTGCTTCGCTGACCCTCTCCGGTACTCCTCCCCGGCCGATCCCCTCGCCGGGACGTAGAGGATCCCGCAAAATGTGTAGCGCAGCGGGTGAACGGCCGTAGCGCAAGGAGCGGGAGGACCCAAAAACCGGAGCAACCGCCTTGGGTTGTGAGGATTTTTGGGAGGACCCGCGACGCCGCGATCCGGTCGTGCAACAGCATTTTGCGTGAGACTCGTGTTCCTCTGTACCGGAGATTCCCTCATGTTTCCTCGCTTTTGGCGGGCCCTGCTCCCCTTTGTCCTGCTTCCATGCACCCTCTCTCGCCCCTCCTTCGGGGAAGAATCGGGGGCCGCCTCATCCCCGGAATCCCTGAGCGCCACCGCCGTGGTGGCCCAGATCCTGGCCTCCCACCCCACCGTCCTGGCCTCCCGTCACCGGGTTCAGGCGGGTCAGGAGGCCGCCGCCAGCTCCCGCTTTCCCCAAGGTCCCCGCCTCCTCCATGAGCTGGGGGGAGTGCCCCTGGAGTCTCCCTGGGCCTGGAACGAAGTGGACATGCACCGGGTCGCCCTGAGTCTGGCCCTGCCGTCTCCAGGAGTCCTGGGAATGCGGGGGAAGCAGGGAGGAGCCGAGGTGGAAGAGGCCCAGGCCATGGCCGATGAGGCCGCCCTGGACCTGGCCACCGAGGCCCGGCTGGCCTTCGCCGATTATCAGACCACCACCGCCCAGGAAGTCATCCACCTCCGTCACCTGGCCCTCCTGGAGGAGGTGATTGCAGTGGCAAGATCTCGATATCAATCAGGAATCGGATCTCAAGAAGAGGTGCTGCGGACCACATCGGCAAAGGCCCTGATGCACAAGGATCTGGTACAGGTACAGGGAGAACGCCGACTCGCGGTGGCTCGGTTGAACCTGCTTTTGGGAAGGGATCCCACCTCTCCCCTGCCCTCCCCCGCCGAGGCCGAGGAGGGGGTTCGGGTGGATCCAGACCTCCCTCCTCCCCCTCCCCTCCGCGCCGCCGCCGCCAGGGTCAGCGCCGCAGAAGCCCGGTCCGCAGAGGCTCGCCGCGCCTGTCTGGCCCCCGAGGTCTTCCTCAGCGTGGACTACAGATGGATGCCGGGGGATCCCTCTCCTCACCGCTATGGGGGGATGGTGGAGGTCAACCTGCCCTGGCTGGATGTGACCCTCACCCGGGAGGCCCGCCGCCGAAACCAGGAGGCCCGAGGGGTGATCCAGGAAAAGGAGGCCACGGTGAGGGCCGTGACCAGACATCGTGTTGAAGCGGAGATCCGGCTGCAATCCTCCCTGAAAACCCTTTCCCTGCTGGAGGAAGAAGTGTTGCCTGCTTCCCACCGCACCGCCGATCTCGCCCAGGCTGGATATGCTGCGGGCACCACTTCCCTGAGCCTCCTTCTCGACTCCCTGGCCATGGTGCTGACCTCCTCCCTGGATCAGGCTTCCGCCCGGGGAGAGGTGAGCCGGGCCCGAGCCGAGGAATGGCACGCCCTGGGCTGGGACCCGGCCTTCTCCTTGACCTCCACCGCCCCTCTCCCCCAGGAGTCCCCATGACCGAAGACTCCCCTCTCTCCCACCCCCAAGGCCCCGAGGCAGCGCCGCCGGGCTGGCGGATGGTGGCCGGGCTGCGCTGGCTTCTGGTGGTGCTGATGGTGGGGGTCGCCGCCGCCTCCTACGGATATGGGGATCGCAAGGCCTCGGAAACCACTACAGAAACCGATCTCTCCCTCTACACCTGCCCCATGGATCCTCAAGTCATCCAACGGGGCCCCGGCCACTGTCCCCTGTGTGGAATGACCCTGGTCCCCATGAACGAGGCGCGGGCCACCGGGGAACCGGAAGTGGCTGGGCTGGTCCCCCTCACCTTGGATGCAGGTCGAATCCAACGCATGGGCCTCCTCACCGTCATCGCCCAACGAAAGCCCCTCCAGGAAACTGCCCGCGCCCCAGCGCGAGTGGGATTACGGGAGACGGGGGTGACCCTCCTGGCTCCTCGCTTCCCGGGATGGGTGGAATCCCTTGAAGTGGATCCCTCGGGCCAGGCCGTTCGCGCCGGTCAGATCCTGGCCCGGGTGGTCAGTCCCGAGCTTCTGGCGGCGGCACGGGAGCTTCAGCAGGCCCGACAATGGCAAAAGGAAGGGGGAGCGGGATTGGATCTCGCCGCCGATGCCCGTCGCCGTCTGACCTTGATGGGGCTGGATCCCAATGACATCACCGCCTTGGAAGGAGCCACCGAACCCCCTCCCACCTTCCTGCTGCGGGCTCCCCGTTCCGGGTACGCCGTCGCCCTGGGAACCCTCCCCGGGCAGGCCTGGGAAGCGGGCACCCCCCTGTTCCAGGTGGCCGACCTGTCCCAGGTCTGGGTGTCGGTGGATCTCTATCCTGAAGATCAGGCTCGAATGGCCCTCGGAGCCGAGACCACCCTCACCTTTCCCGCTCTGCCCGGTCAGACCTTCCACGGTCAGGTCACCCGCATCGCCCCCATCGCAAGCACCCCCTCGGGCGCAGGTGGAATCCGCATCGAACTCCCCAATGATGCTGGAGTGTTGAAACCAGGAATGATCGGTCAGGCCGAGCTGATGCTGAAGGAAGCGGAAGGGGTGGTCCTCCCCTCCTCAGCCCTCATCGACACCGGAGAGAGGACCTACGTTTTCCTGGCCCTCCCCGGTCACCGCCTCGTCCCCCGTCTGGTGAAGGCGGGAATCCGCACCTCGTCTCAGGTGGAGATTCGGGAGGGGCTCTCTCCGGGAGACTCGGTGGTGGCGGTGGGAACCTTCCTTTTGGACGCCGAAAGCCGGGTGGGAGCCGCAGCCTGGGCCCTGGCTCCTCCTCCTTCTCCATCGACCCCTCCCATCGGCCAGGAAGGAAAAACCCCGTGATCCTTCGCCTGGTGGAAGCCTGTGCCCAGCATCGGGTCACCGTGGTGATGATCACCTCGGCGGTGGCCCTTCTTTCCATTTTTTCCATAAAACAAGTGCGGGTGGACGCCATTCCCGACCTGTCAGATCCCCAGGTCATTGTGTTCACCGAATGGCCCGGCCGCAGCCCGGAGATCGTGGAAAACCAGCTTACCTGGACCCTGGTTTCCCGCCTGGTATCGGTGCCTCATGCTACCGACGTGCGAGGATATTCCATGCTGGGAATGTCCTTTGTTTACGCCGTCTTTGAAGAAGGAACCGACCTGTATCAGGCCCGAAGCCGGGTTCAGGAAAGCCTGGCCGGACTGGGCTCCCGCCTCCCCTCAGGGGTGGTTCCCAGCTTGGGCCCTGACGCCACCGGAGTCGGCTGGGTGTTCCAATACGTGCTGGTGGATACCCTCGGCACCCGTTCCCTGGCGGAGCTGCGAACCTTTCAGGACTTCACCCTGCGAACCGCTCTGGGGAGCGTGCCGGGAGTGGCCGAAGTGGCCTCTTTGGGGGGATACACCGAAGAGTTTCAGGTAAAAGTAGACCCCGAGAAGATGCGCTCCCAAGAGGTCACCTTTGACGAAATCCGCGACACCGTGGCGGCAGCCTCTTCAGAAGTGGGGGGACAGGTCCTGGCGATGGGGGAGAGGGAGGTCCAGGTGCGGGGGCGAGCCCTGGTGGCGTCTCCCCAGGATCTGGAAACGGTGGTCGTGAGAGGGGGTACCGCCGGTGGGGCCCCCGTCCGCCTTCTCGATGTGGCCAGCGTCTCCTTGGGACCCGGCCCCCGGCGGGGGCTTCTGGAATGGAACGGACAGGGAGAGGCGGTGGGAGGAATCGTGGTGATGCGCCAGGGAGAGAACGCCCGGGAAGTGATTCAGCGCGTCAAAGACAAGCTCGTCGAGTTGAAGCCCGCCCTCCCTGCCGGGGTGGAAGTGGAAATCGGTTACGACCGCTCGTCTCTCATCGACCGGGCCATCCACACCCTGCGCCGGGCCCTCCTGGAGGAAGGGGTGGTGGTGGCCCTGGTGATCCTGCTGTTTCTCCAACACTTCCGCTCCGCCCTCCTGCCCATCCTGACCCTGCCATTGGCGGTGGGCATGGCCTTCATCCCCATGGCCTGGTTCTCCATTCCCTCCACCATCATGAGCCTGGGGGGCATCGCCATCGCCATTGGGGCCACCGTGGACGCCGAAATCGTCATGCTGGAGGCCTGTCACAAAAAATTGGAAGCCTCTCCCCCTGACGCCGACCGCCGCCGTCTCCTCCAGGAGGCCGCCGCTGAAGTCACCCCCGCCATCTTTTCCTCCCTGCTCATCATCGCCCTCTCCTTTTTGCCCATCTTCGCCCTCACCGGGCAGGCGGGCCGCCTGTTTCATCCCCTGGCCTACACCAAGACCTTTGTCATGCTGGCCTCAGCCCTTCTCTCGGTCACCCTCGCCCCCGCCCTCCGGGATCTCCTCCTTCGCGGCCGGATCCGCCCCGAATCTCACCATCCCCTGAGCCGGGCCATCCAATCCGCCTATCGGCCCCTGGTGTATGTCGCCCTGAGAAACCCCCTGACCACAGTGGCCATCGGGGTCCTGGCGGTGGCCTCCTCCCTTCCCCTGGCCCGGGATCTGGGCAGGGAGTTCATGCCCCCCTTGGACGAGGGGGATCTCCTCTACATGCCCACCACCCTCCCCGGCCTCACCATCGACCAGGCCCGGGATCAGCTTCAACGCCAGGACTCGGTGCTGCGAAGCTTCCCCGAGGTGGAGTCGGTGTTTGGAAAAATTGGCCGGGCCGACAGCGCCACCGACCCCGCTCCTCTGACTATGGTGGAGACCACCGTCCGCCTCAAGCCGGTGGACCAGTGGCGAACCGTGCAGGAATCAAGGTGGTATTCCTCCTGGGCCCCGGCTCCCCT
This sequence comes from uncultured Rickettsiales bacterium, assembly GCA_964426935.1. GTDB lineage: Bacteria > Myxococcota_A > UBA796 > UBA9615 > JAKLKC01 > CAYRTW01. The sequence continues at coordinate 15,186 of CAYRTW010000091.1, read as the reverse complement.
CGCCTTCCTCCTTCGCCCCCTCTGGCCGGACAAGGGCCCCCTTTCCTGGGAGGAGCTGGTGGAAGAAATGAACAGGGCCATGGCCTTTCCCGGGTGGACCAACGCCTTCACCATGCCCATCAAGACCCGCATCGACATGCTGTCCACCGGTATTCGCACCGCCGTAGGGGTAAAGGTGTTCTCTCCCCGGCTGGCGGATATCGAAGCGGTGGGTCCCCGATTGGAAGCCCTGCTGCGGCAGGTCCCGGGAACCCGCTCGGTCCTCTACGAGAGAAGCAGCGGGGCGATGACCTTGGACATCACTCCCCGGCGGGAGGCCTTGGCCCGGTATGGTCTTTCCGTCGCCTCCCTCCAGGTGGTGGTGGAGGGGGCCATCGGCGGAGAGACGGTGGGGGAAACCGTGCGGGATCGGGCTCGACTGCCCATCACCATTCGCCTTTCCGACGACGCCCGGTCCGACCCGGCTTCCCTCAAAGCTCTGCCGGTGGCGATCCTGGGAATGGATGGAAAGAAACAATGGGTGCCTTTGGAAGACCTGGCCGACGTGGAACTCCACAGCGGTCCCCCCATGCTTCGAGGCGAAGACGGACTGCTCACCGGCTACCTCTATGTGGACGTGGACACGGAGGCCCGGGATCTGGTGGGGTACGTGGAGGAGGCCCAGTCCCGGGTGAAGGAAGCGGAAGAGGCGGGAACCCTGAACCTTCCCCCGGGAACCTTCCTCCAGTGGGCTGGCCAGTACCAGGAGACCCTGCAAATGGTGGAGCAGATGAAGGCGGTGGTCCCCTTGGCCCTGGCCCTCATCGCCCTCCTTCTCTATCTCCAATTTCGCAGCGTAGTGGAGGTTCTGGTGGTGCTCCTGTCCCTGCCCTTCGCCCTCACCGGGAGCGTGTGGCTGCTGTGGTTGTTGGACTATCGGCTCTCGACAGCGGTATGGGTGGGAATCATCGCCCTGGGAGGACTGGCCGCCCAGACTGGAATCGTCATGGTGGTATACATCGACGCCGCCTTTCACCGACGCAAGAAGGCCGGGTTGATTCGATCTTTGGAAGACATCATCCACGCCCACACCGAGGGTACGGTGCTGCGGGTGCGCCCCAAGCTGATGACCATCTCCACCATGCTGGCGGGGTTGATTCCCCTCCTGTGGGCCACCGGCTCGGGGGCCGATGTGATGAAGCGCATCGCAGCCCCCATGGTGGGAGGGCTCTTGACCTCCGCCTTCCTGACCCTGGAGATCATCCCGGTGATCTACACCGGCTGGCGCTACGAGGAGCTGCTGTGGGAAAGGGTGCAGGCCACCGATCCCCGCCGTCTGGCAAGGATGCGCCGCCTGGCCTGGGTTGTGGGAGGAGGATCAACTCTCCTGGGGGTGGCAGCCCTGCTCCCCATCTATGGGGGAAGTGCAGGCGCCCTGCCCTGCCTCCTGGCGGGAGGAATTCTGCTGGGCGGGGGAGGGCTGGGGTACTGGAGGGAGAGGCCCGGGAGTTTGCCGGAAGAAGACGCTCAGATTTCCCCTTGGGGATAGGATTTCGTCTTTGACGCATTTTTGGATGTTGCGCTCCCGTCAGAGGGATCTCCACTGTCCAGGAGGGTGCCCCCATTTTTTATGGCATGAATGATGCGCTGGGCTGGGCTGGGCTGGGCTCTATAACTATTTGATAGCATTGATTCTTTATCAATTTTCTTTCATCCTCTCGTGAAATTCTTCCCTTGATTCTGCCCGTTTTGGGCTCGATCCCCCTCTTTTTTTCCATCCGGGTATCGGGGAAGACTGGCCTTATCAAACGTCGAGCGTGGGGGGGCCAGGTGTGGGCCATCCCCTGGAAGGAGAGCCATGTCGGTGATCTGTGTCCCCATGTGGAGAGGATGCCTCTCCTATTCTGGATTGGACGGAGACAACTATTGGAAGGCACTCCTATACGGAGACTACTCTGTACCCGTCGTCAAGGTGGACACTGATGAGGTAGATAATCCCCCCGTCGGTCGGGATGTCGGCAGAGGAAGATCGAAATGAGCAAGTTGGAACAGGAGCGAGACGGGGTGCCGGCGACGGGGCCCGGGACGGACGAGAGGGCCACTTCGGGAGGGCGAGGTGCGCTGCCCGAGGAGCCGGGGGTGAGCCGGGGTCGCCCGGGTCGCCGGTCGGTGGCCGAGCGCAAAGCGGCGGTGCTGGCACTGCTGGCTGGGAAGGCCAGCGTGGACCAGCTCGCACGGCGGTACGGGGTGCTGCCGGAGACGGTGGACAAGTGGAGGGAGCAGGCGATAGCTGGGATCGAGGAGGTGCTTCTGCGGGGAGACGCCGCCTCCCCTTGGGAGCGGGAGTTGGAGCGCGAGGGGAATCAACTCAAGGCGGCGCTGACGACGGTGAGCGTGGAGCACGCACTGGCGATGCAGGCAGTGAAGGAGTGGAAGGAGGCCACCCGCCCTACTCGGCCCGTGCGGTCGCGGAGATGAGTCTCCACACTGACGCGGGTGAAGCTACGGTCGAGCAGGTGTGCCGGGTGTTTGGGCTGTCGCGGAGTGGGTACTACGCGGCCAAGGCGCCTCCCCGCCCTCGGCGGGGGAAGGGCGACCCGTCGGAAAAGGACACGGTTCGGCCCCCCCGGCCGGAACGCCCCGGGGTGTCGGTCGCGGCGCTGGAGGCCGCCATTCGGGTCATCGTCTTCGCCCACCCGGCCTGGGGAGTCCGCAAGGTGTGGGCCACGCTGCGGCGGGAGCCCTACACCCCGCGGACAGATCAGAAGCGCGTGTGGGCGCTGATGCGAGACCGGGGCCTGTGCCTTCCCAAAGACGGGGAGGGACGCGGGGGGAAGCCCATGGGCCAGGTGGAAGGAGGAGTGCATCTGGCTCCGGGACTGGAATTCCCTGGAGGAACTCCAAGCCGCTCTGCAGGCCTGGAGGCGGGTGTACAACCTGGATCGGCCCCATCCATCGCTCCGCTGGCAGACACCCATGGAGCGGCGTATCGAGCGTCTCGGCGCCGCATACAAGGAGGCCGCGTGACCGCACGCCGGCCCGTCATCGACGGGCGGGAAGTTCCCTTCCCGCCCTATAAAGTTCCCGGCCGCAGCGGAGCGGGGGTCAAGCGGCTTCTGGTTCCGCGAGGAGCTTTGTGCAGTCCTCGGAGCAAAGCGGGGAAGAAGGTGCTGAACGCCTGCGGGAGCGTAGGCCATGGCTTCGAAGTGCTTCTCAACCCTCACAATGGCGCCAATTCAGCCGATTTCCCGGCGCCGGAGTGTCTTGACGTAGCGGGAACAGAACACCGCGACGCAGCGATCCGGCCGTGCAGCAGCATTTCGTGTGATACTCGGAATCGATTTGACGGCCCAAATAGCAAGGCACCGAACGCGGGGGTGTCGGGGAAATCAAAATCATGGGGACGAACGATTTTTACCCTGGGAAGATCTCTTGCGCCCTTTTTCCTCCCCCACCCTTCCTCCGATTCACCCCGCCTTCCCGACCCCCAGGATCTCCTGAGGGCTCTCCTTCACTGGACGGGGTAGGAAGTTTGCCTCGCCCATCCCACCTCCCTTCCCCAACGCAACCCGGGTATACTCCGCCCGGCATTGATGCCCCTTTTGGAAAGGCCCATTGATGAAGCTTGTCACCACCCTCCTGTTGAGCACTTCCCTCGCCCTTGCCGCCGCCTGTGGAGGTGGAGAAGCGTCTGTTGCGACCACTCCCGAGCCCCCCTCCGCCCCGGTGGACACCTCCACCAGCGCCGCCGCTCCCGCTGCCGATCCTGCGGTGACCCCCACCACTCCCCCCGATGCGGGTGCCCAGAAGGTCGCCATTTCCGTCACCGACAAAGGGTTTGAGCCTGGCAAGATCACCGTTCGCAAGGACGAGGCGGTGGATCTGGTGTTTACCCGCATGACCGATGCCACCTGCGCCAAGGCGGTCATCGTCAACCTGGGGGGAGACCAGAAGGTGGAGAAGGTGCTGCCCCTCAACGAACCCGTCACCATCGCCGCCCGATTCACCCAAGCAGGGGATCTGAACTTCGGGTGTGCCATGGGCATGATGATCAAGGGCACCGTCACCGTTCAATAGGGCAAGAGAGTCCCAGGCCTCCCGACGTGGCCCCTCCTTCCCCCTTCACTCGACCCCCTCTTCGGCGGGTGATCCATCCCATTCTTTCGATTTTACTGGGGATTCTGGTCGCCCTGGCTGGCTTGGAGGGAGGGCTTCGCCTCACCCACGTTGTCGCCCCCGGCGGCGTGGAAACCGGACGCTCTGCCTGGCACGCCCTGACTGATGATCCCGTGCTGGGGTACCTCAACCGCCCTCAGGGAGGGGAGGATCCCATCTGCCACGACGGATTTCGGGGACCCTGCGTCCCTCCTTTTCGCTGGCCAGGGGTGGACCGGGTGGCGGTGGTGGGGGATTCGGTGGCCTTTGGACAGGGGGTAAGGGGCGAAGAGGCTTTTCCCGCAGTGCTCCAGCGATTGCTGGGGGAGAGTCATCCGTCGGGGGTGGAGGTCATCAACGCAGCGGTCCCGGCCTACGACCTGACCCGGGCCACCGCCACCTACGGTCGCCGCCTGCGCCCCTACCGCCCCGATCTGGTTCTGTACGCCTTCTTCACCAACGATTTTGAGGAACAGAACGTGTGGGTGGCCCCCGGAAATCCCCCCCAGGTGGTCATGGTGACCCCGGAGACCCTCCGCCTTCCTCGGCTGCCCGGCCTGCCCCCCAAGGCAGCGGGCCTCCTGTGGGAGCGAAGCTGGCTGGCGCGATGGCTGGGGCTGGCCTGGGCGCAACGGCACCCGGAGCCGGCGGAGGGCCTTTCCCCCTCTCTCCTGGAAAAGGCGAGGCAGCACCTCGTGGCTCTGAGGGATGGAACCGAGGCCGATGGTGCCGGGCTCCTGGTGGTCCTCCTCCCTCCGGTGGCGGTGCGACAAAACGGGAGTTGCGGCGATCCGAAGATTCCTCCCCACTCCATTCCCGGCGGCTTCTGTTCCGAAGCACGGGCCTCCTTGAGGGAGGCTCGCTCCTTGTGCCTTTCCTCAAACATTCCCATTGTCGATCTTTCCAATCTGTGGCCCGAGGATGGCCCCTCCTTCGCACTGACGCCGGAGGATCTGGGACATCCCAACCAGGAAGGGCACGCCCTCATCGCCGCCTCCCTGGTGGAAGAAGTGGGGCAGAGATTGGAAAAGAAATCCCAGCCCTGATGGGACCCTCAACCATTCAGACCTCGTACGCGTGCGGGCAATCCCCCAACTCCATCACCCAGCCCAACCCCCCAACCCCGACGAATCCACCTGGTCATTGGGTCGGCTGGGCCGGCGGAGGGTCCGTGGGTGGAGATGGCGAGCCTGAAGTTTCTACAGAGCCTTGGGTTCCTTCAGGAACGGGGGCGACCTCTACGGGGGGAGGTGGGGACTCGGCCCCGGGAAGGGCTGCTGGCGCTGGGGCTCCCACGGGATGAGCGGGCTTGCGCTCAGGGACGGTATTGGAAAGGGCGGGAATCTTCATCAGCTCGGGGATGAGCGCTCCCATATCCGCCGCCGACATTCCCGCATAGAAGTTCCAAGGCATGGGGCCGATGATGGGTTGGCCGTCCTTGCGGATGCCGGTACGGATGGCCTGCTCCCACTGAAGGGGAGTGGCGTTGCCCATGCCAGTCGCCTTGTCGGAGGTGATGTTGGCGGAGGCCACCTCTCCGAAGGGTCCCTTGAACACAAACCCACCCCCGAAATCCATGCCTGGGAGGTACTGCCCCTTGTCGTCCATGGGAGTGTGACAGTCCCGACATCCACACAAGGTGAGGATGTACCGGCCAGGATCGGTGGGGGGAGGAACGGGGTCGGGGAGGGGAGAGGGATCCATCTTGACGAAGACGTTCACCGGGAAGTCCAACTCCTTCTTGG
>CAYRTW010000091.1:0-9207 GCA_964426935.1 uncultured Rickettsiales bacterium | reverse complement strand
ATGGATTCAGGCTCCCATTCCCAATCGCTTCCGTCAAGAACGATCCCGATAGGATTCGATCCTTGGGGGCTCGAAGTGAGGACGGAACGATGGATGCCAGTCCCAGCGAGGGAACGTTCCCTTGCCCACCGAGCCTCCCCGGGACCTTCCCCGGCGGCTCCTGGAGTCCGCCATGATCTCCTTGCTTGACTTGTCTCCCCTTGGTCAACCTCACCCCATGAAACGCTGGAATGCAGGAGGAATCTCCCTTTTCTTGTTGACCCTCCTGACCGGCAGCGCGGAGGCGGCCTCCTTTATTGTGAACGATGTATCCGATGTCTCCGACGCCTCTCCCAACAATGGCGTCTGCGCTACGGTGGGTGGAACCTGCACCTTGCGGGCGGCGGTGGAGGAGGCCAACGCCAGGCCCGGTGAAGACACAATCCACCTCCCATTGGGGGATTTTTTTCCTCTTTTTGGTGACCTCGACGACCCTGATTCCGCCTTTCTGATCACCGATCCCCTCGTCCTGGAGGGAGAGGGCCGGGGACTCTCCGTGATTCGCGGCAATCATGATCGGCGCATCTTTCATGTGGATGTGGCTGGAGTTGAAGACACCGAGGGCTTGTGTCTCCGCAATCTGGACATCCGAGGCTCCACCCCCCATCCCGATGCCTTGGGAACCACCTTGGATCGGGGAGGAGCCATCTGGGTGGAGAATGGCCATCTCCAGGTGGAGTCGGCAGCCTTCAAGGGCAACGGCATCACCTCCACCGCCCGCATGGACATCGGGGGAGGAGCCATTGCCGTGGAGGAGGGGGCCTCTGCCTCCTTGGTAAACGGATGCGTCTTCCAGAGCAATTTTCTGGAATCGGATTACATCTCCCAGGGTGGGGCGGTGTTTTCCCTTGGGTCCCTGGTCATCGACGCCTCGGAGCTCATCGATAACTTCGCCAACGCCGATTCGGTGGATCTGGGGGGAGCCTATGGAGGGGCGGTCTACGCCGGGGGCGACGCCGACCTGTCCGACACCCTGTTCAGCGGCAACTTCGCCACCGTCTCCGCTCCCCTGGGGGGAGGCCGAGGAGGAGCCCTCTACACCGCAGGAGATGTGTGGGCCATGGAGGTCACCCTGGAAAACAACTACGCCGATGACGCCGGCGGGGCCGTGTACGCTGCGGGGACGGTGGTCCTGGACACCTGCAGCGTCCGCGACAACGCCTCTGCCCAGGGGGGAGGGATCTACAGCGCCGGCTCCCTGACGGTGTTGGATTCGGTCATCCACGGCAACGCCGCCGTGGAAGCGGGCGGTGGGCTCAACGTCCATTACACCCCTGTCCCCGCCTATCTGGAAAACGTCACTCTCTCCGGCAACTTCGCGGTCACCGGCACCGCCATCCGCAATCGGGATGATCTGGTCCTTCATCAGGTCACCATCACCGACAACATTGGAATGGGAGTCGTCAAGGGAGCGGGGATCCACTCTGAGCCATGGGTGTCGACCACCACCGTGTCCAATTCCATCATCACCGAATATCCCAACGGCTCTGCTGCTGACTGCAACGGCACCTTCACCAGTCTGGGTCACAACCTCGTCGGCTCCACCACCACCGCGCCAGGTGCATCCGTCTGCATCGGCTTCACCGAGCCCGGGGATCAGGCGGGAACGGCGGCGTCTCCCATCCGCTCCCGTCTGGGACCCCTCCAGGCCAATGGGGGGGCCACCCTCAACCACAAGCCCGGCCGGAACAGCCCGGCGGTGGATGCGGGGGACCCGGCCCTGTGTGCTGAGGCGGATCAGCGGGGACAGACCCGACCTCGGGATGGCAACGGGGACGGCGTATCGATCTGCGACATCGGCGCGGTAGAGAGGTAGGTCCACCCCCGGTCCTCCTCCCCCTCCTCCCCCTCGGCGATGACCCAAGATTCCCCCTCTTCCTCCCCTCCACCTTCCCGCATCCATGGTAACCTTTGGCCATGAACGCATGGCTTCTCCTTGCCTTGGCCGCCTATGTCGCCCCCGAAAGCGATGCCCCCCTCAACGTGGTGGGGGGTCATGAAGTGGCCTCGGGCACCTGGGAGGACACCGCCGCCGTCTACTTCGGCAACATGGTGGGATGCACCGGTGTGCTTATCGCCCCCAACCTGGCCCTGACCGCCGGCCACTGCGCTGGGGGCATCAGCAAGATCCGGGTGGGCACCAACAACTACAACAGCGGTGGGGAGTTCCTCTCGGTGGAGGAGGAGCACGAGTACCCCAACTCCCAGTCCACCTACGACATCACCCTCCTCGTTCTTTCCGATACCGCCACCACCGCCCCGCGAATGATCGCTCAGGAATGCGTCCTGGACGAATTCCTCTACGACGGGGCCGACGTGATGATCGTGGGCTACGGGGCCACCAACGTTCAAGGCACCCAATATGACTCCAAGCTCAGGGAAGCCCAGACCACCGTTTCCGACCACGATTGCAGCGACTTCTCTTCGGGATGCAACCACGCCGTCAGCCCCAACGGAGAGTTGGGAGCGGGGGGAGACGGAGTGGACTCCTGCTTCGGCGATTCGGGAGGCCCCCTCTACCTGCTGACTCCTGAGGGGGATTACCTGGTCGGCCTCACCTCCCGGGGATACAACACCGCCACCCAGCCCTGCGGCCAGGGGGGAATCTACGCCCGCCCCGACGCCATTATCGACTGGATCGAAAGCACCTCCGGGTATGAACTGGAAAAGCCCGACTGTGGGGTGAACTCCCCTCCCGCTCCCAGTGCCGCCCCTCTCACCGTCAACGAGGGAGAATCGGGGCAGACGGTGGTTGAACCCCACGATCCCGATGCCTCGGACTCCCACATCTTCCTCCTCATCCAGAGCCCCGCCCTGGGGGAGGCGGAAGTGGACGACAACGGCACGGTGACCTACACCTCCCAGGCCGGCCAGTCCGGGGAGGACGAGGTGACGGTGCGGGTGGCCGACGATGGGGACCCCACCTTGTCCACCGACCTGGTGATTCCCGTCACCGTGGTTCCTGCTTCGGCAGGGGACGATGACGCCTCCGACGATGACGTGGCCTCTGACGATGATGATGCCTCCGCCGGGGATGACGATGACCAGGGGGAGGCCCCGGTTCGCAGCGGCTGTGGTTGCGACTCCGTTCCTCCCCCTTCATCCACCACCGCCTCAGGCCTGCTTTTTTCCCTCCTGGCCTGGGCGAACCGGCGTCGACGAATTCCCCTCGTCTGATCCCCCTTCCGAGTTTCTCGTGTCCATCTCCTCTGCAAATCTCGTATCTCTTTCTCTGGTCTCTCTGGACTGGCCTCGCCTGGTGGAGCATCTGGCGGTGAGAGCCCACACCGCAAGGGGCTACAATCGCTGCATTTCCATTTCTTTTTCTGCCACAGTATTGGAAGCTAGAAGGGAAATGGCCGAGGCGGGGGAGATGATGGCCCTGCTACGGGAGGAGGCGGTACCGCTGGGGGGAATCACCGATGTGGGGGATCTGCTGGGAAGAGCCCGGAGGGGAGACACCCTCTCGGGACGAGAACTCCTGGAGATCGCCGCCACCGCCGAGTCCCTGCTGCGCCTGCGCCGGCACCTTCTCGCCCGGGTGGATCGGGCTCCCCTCCTGGCCCGCCTCGCCGAACCCCTCCCCCAGCTCTCCGATCTCGCCGTCCTGCTTCGGGATTCCTTCGACGCCCGGGGGGAGCTGTCGGTATCCGCCTATCCCCAGTTGGCCCAGCTTCGCACCGCCAAGGCCCGCCTGCACGGAGAGATCGCCAGGCGCCTGGAGGAGCTGGTACGTCAGGAGGAATGGGCAGACATCCTCCAGGACGACTTCACCACCGTTCGTGGGGATCGATACGTCCTTCCGGTGAAGGCCCAGGCCAAGAACCTGGACCTGGGCATCGTTCACGACTCCTCCGCCTCGGGGCAGACCGTCTACATCGAGCCCAAAGAGGTGCTTTCCCTCAACAATCGCCTGGTGATGGCCGATGCTGAACTGCGCCACGAAGAGAGGCGCATTCTCTCCTCCCTGTCTCAATCGGTGGGCCGGCAGGCCGTGCCCCTGGAGGAAGGGTTGGAATCGGCGGCAGGACTGGATTTCATTCAGGCGCGGGGACGTCTGGGGTTGGACCTTTCCGCCACCCTCCCCGAGATCGTCGAAGCGCCCCGACTCGATCTCCGCGCCGCCCGTCACCCCCTGCTGATGCTGCGGGGCGTCGAGGTGGTGCCCAACCGCATCACCCTGGGTTCTCCCCACCTTGCCCTCATCCTCACCGGACCCAACACCGGGGGCAAGACGGTGACTCTGAAGACCATCGGGCTGCTGACCCTGATGGCCAGGGCGGGGCTTCCCCTTCCCGCTGCCGAAGGAACGGTGGTGGGATTCTTCCCCCAGGTGCTCACCGACATCGGCGACGCTCAGAGCGTGGAAGCGGACCTGTCCACGTTTTCCGGCCACTTGACCACTCTTCGGGCCATGTTCGCCTCCTTGAGTGCCGCTCCCGGACCAGCCCTGGTTCTTCTGGACGAGATCGCGGTGGGAACCGACCCCCGCCAGGGAGCGGCCCTGGGCCGGGCGGTTCTGGAGGATCTGCTGAGCCGGGGATGCCTGCTGGCCACCACCACTCACTACACCGAGTTGAAGGCCCTGGCCTCGGTGGACGAGCGCTTCCAGAATGGACGCATGGAGTATGACGGCGACGGCCTCCGCCCCACCTTTCGCCTGACCGTCGGACACCCCGGGCGCTCTTACGCCCTGGACATCGCCCGTCACCTGAACCTGCCGGAAGCGGTGGTCGCCCGAGCCGAATCCCTGGTGGAATCTCAGGAAAAAGAATTGGAAACCCTCCTGGCCACCCAGGAGAAGGAGGCGGCCCGGGCTCGCCAGGAGGCAGAGCGCGCCCGGGAGGCTCGCATCCGGATCGAGGCCGAGGTGCGGGAGCTGGCCCGACAAAGGTCCCAACTTTTGGAGAGAGAGAGGCACCTGAGGGAGGAGCTGGCCCAGCAATTCGGGCAGGAGGTGCAGGGGTTCCGGGAAGAAATGCGAGGGATGATCCGCCAGTTGCAGAAGGCTCCCTCCCTGGCCGGGGTCGAAGAGGTTCGTCGGAAGCTCCTTCAGGAGTCCAGCGCCCTGGCCGACAAGTTGCGCCCTGGCGCCGGTCCGGAGGCTGCCCTGTCCCAAGAATTGGACTGGTCCCAGGCCCGCACCGGGGACCGGGTCTTCCTGGCTTCCCTGGCCAAGGTGGCGGTGCTGACCGATCTGCCCGATGCCTCTGGAAAGGCGGGAGTGCAGGTGGGATCCACTCGATTGCGGGTCTCTGTTGCCGATGTTCGAGTGGCTGGGGCAGCGGCGGAGAACTCTTCCAAACGTCCTCGCCTTTCTCCCCCCTCTTCCAAACGGGAGGAAGCGGCGCCCGATCCCAGTGACACCATTCGCACCCAAGGAAACACCCTGGACCTCCGAGGCAAGAGGGTGGATGAGGCCCTGTCTTCCCTGGGCGCGTATCTGGATCAAGCGATGCTGGCGGGAAGGGACGTGGTTTTCCTGCTCCACGGATACGGTACCCTGGCTCTGCGAAACGCCCTGTGGGAGGCCTTGCGCTCTTCCCCTCACGCCTCAGGATTTTCGGCGGCCACTCCCGACCAGGGAGGAGACGCCTTTACCGTGGTGCAGTTGCGGTAGAGGGTCACTGCTCGGGATGGATCTGGGGACGGGGCTCCGGTCTTGCATCCGTTGAAGTTGTCGGGGCTTCGGCGTTGCGGCCGTTGGATGGCCACCACCCGCATCCTGTCCGCTTCCCCGGGTCAGGGGCGGCAGCTCACTCCGGTCGGTCGGCTCACCCCTCCTCGCCCTTCCCCGAAACAATTCCAAACTTTTCCAGACGATTCCGCAGGGCGTAGCGGGAGATTCCCAGGAGTCGGGCCGCTGCCGCCTGGTTTCCTGCGGTGCGGTTCATGGCTTGAATCACCAGGCCCCTCTCCGACCTCTCCAGGTCCACCCCTTCCTCGGGCAGTTGGAAGGGGCAGCCCTCGGGGAGAGGGATCGAAGGGAGAGAGGGCCCCGTTAACGACGAGGGGGCCCCTTCGGGAAGGCTGGGGTCGGCCTGGGCGAGGGACCCGGCCAGTGCCCGAATCTCAGGGGGAAGATGAGCCGCCCGAATCACGTCGTCGCTCTCCAGGATCATCACCCTCTCGATGACGTTCTTGAGCTCCCGGACGTTGCCTGGCCAGGCGTGGAGCTGCATCAGGGCTTCGGCCTCGGCGGAGATCCCCGACACCTTCCTGCCAAACTCCTTGTTGAACCTCTCGATGAAGGAGACCGCCAGGAGAGGGATGTCCTCCCTTCTCTCCCTGAGGGGGGGGATGTGGATGGGCACCACGTTCAGACGGAAAAAGAGGTCCTCCCGGAAGCGCCCCTGCTTGACCTCCTGGGGCAGATCCCGGTTGGTGGCCGCCACCACGCCAGCGTCCAGGGGGATGTCGGCGACGCCCCCCACCCTCTTGAAACGGCGGTTCTCCAGCGCCCGCAGCAGTCGCGCCTGCATTCCCGAGTGCATCTCTCCAATTTCGTCTAAAAACAGAATACCCCCCTTGGCCACCTCGAACAGGCCCCTCTTGACCGCCAGGGCACCGGTGAAGGCCCCTCGCTCGTGTCCAAACAATTCAGATTCGATGAGGGTCTCCGGTAGGGAGGCGCAGTCCACCTCCATGAAGGGGGCGCTCTTTCGCATTCCCTGGGCGTGAATGGCCCGGGCCACCACATCTTTTCCGGTTCCCGATTCTCCGGTGATGAGCACGGTGGGGGTGTCGATGCGTTCCAATCGGGCCAGCACCGAATACACCGCCCGCATGGAGGCGGAGCGTCCCACCAGGGGACCATAACCGGGATGTTGCTTCTGGGTATGCTCCCTGAGGTAGTGGACCTCGGTGCGGAGGCGATGGGATTCCAGGGCCCGCCGCACGCACAGGGTGACCTCGCGCAGGTCAAAGGGCTTGGCCAGGTAGTCCGATGCCCCCAGGCGGGTGGCGTCGATGGCAGAATCCACCGCGCCGTGGGCGGTGATGACGATCACGGGCAGATCCAGATCCTGTTCCCTCAGGCGTCGCAGGGCCTCCAGCCCGGAAATGCCCGGCAGCTTCAGGTCCAAGATGGCCAGATCCGGGGCAGAATCGGCCACCCGGGCCAGGGCCTCCTCGCCACTTTCCGCCTCCACCACGTGAAATCCCTCCCGCCGGAGGTGCTCGCCCAGGGACCAACGGATCAGCTCTTCATCGTCACAAATGAGAAGGGTGGTCATTTTGCTTCGTCGTCATAAAGAATTCGCACCGGCGGGTCATCCAGATCGTCAAACTGCCCCTGCCGAACGGCGCCGATGAACAGGTAGAGGAAGATTCCCCCCAGGGTGACCGCTGCCGGAGCAAGGAAATACACGATCTCCATGGGATCAACTGGCCACGGCGGCGGGAGAGGAGGGAGAGGGGGGAAGCATCGCCGCAGGCAAGGATACGTTCTTCCTGGGAGAGGGGGGAGGGGCGATGCGAAGGGTGGACAGGATCACCGCCAGGGAAGACAGGGGCATCAGCAGGGCTGCCTCCAAGGGACCCACGTAGGAGAGCAGGGCCAGTGTGACGGTGATGGCGTTATAGATCAAGGACCTCAACAGGTTGCCCCGGATGGTGGCCAGGGTGGCCCGGGCGATTTTCAAGGCCTCGGGGAGGGATTCCAGTCGATTCTCCACCAGGATGCCGCAGGCCTCCCCCATCGACAGGTCGGAACCCTGCCCCATGGCCAGGCCCACATCGGCGGTCACCAGGGCCGCCGCGTCGTTCACCCCGTCTCCGACGAACGCCACCACTCCCCCCATGGAGCGGAGGGCCTCTACCCCGTGGGCCTTGTCTGCGGGAAGCTGGGAGGCCCGGACCCGATGCCGGGGAATCCCACAAGCGTCCGCCACCGCCAGGGCGGCAGCCAGCCCGTCTCCGGTGTGCAGGTACACTGCCATTCCCGCCTGTTGAAGGCGAGCCACCGCCGCCGCCGCCCCCTCCCGCAGGGTGTCGGCAAACATCAGCCAGCCCTGGAACCGACCGTCCACCGCCGCCGCAATGAGGGTGGCACTCTTGGGGCTCTCGGGTCGATCAGGAACAAAAATCCCTGTAGATTCAAGCCATTGTGAGGAGCCCACCCGAACATCTCGGCCTTCCACCGTGCCCCTTCCCCCCCTTCCCGGCGTCCAGTTCACCTCAGTCGCCCTTCCCAGGGGCAAATGGAGGGCCTGGGCAGAGGCCACCACCGCCTTGGCCAGAGGATGGCCCGAAGTTCTTTCCAAGGTTGCTACCAGGCGGAGCAACTCCTGAGAATCCACTCCCTCCGCCGGACAAACAGGAAGCAAGGTCGGCCTGCCCGAGGTCAGGGTCCCGGTCTTGTCCATCACCACCGTGTTCACCTCGGCGAGGCGCTCCAGTGGCTCGGGGCCCTTCAAGAGGATGCCCGACCGGGCAACGGCATGGAGCCCGGCCACCATGCCCAACGGAGTGGCCAGCCCCAAGGCGCAGGGGCAGGTCACCACCAGGACGCTCACCGCCACCAGCAGGGCCTTTGAGGGATCGATAAAACTCCAGGCCACGGCACCCACGGTCGCCAGGAGGAGGGTGGCCACCACTAAAAGAGGAGACAGGCGATCCGCCAACCTTTCCACCCGAGCCCGGCCGCTGCGGGCCCGATCGAGGAGGGAGGCCATGCGCTGGAGGGCGGTGGTTTCTCCCACCCGGGAGCATTGCATGACCAGGGAACCGGTCACCAGCACCGAGCCCGCCTGCACTTCTTGCCCAGGGCCCCGGTGGCAAAGGGCGCTTTCCCCCGTCAGGGACGAGGTGTCCAGCCAGCCTCCTCCTGACTCCACCACCCCATCGGCAGGCAGGGCTTCCCCCTCCACCCCCTCCACTCGATCTCCCACCTGAAGTTCCCCGGCGGGAATCACTTCCACCCGATCCCCAGGCGGGACAAGGCGAACGGCGGTGGCGGTGGACAAGGAGGCCAGGCGAACGGTGGAGGCGACCGCCCTCTCCCGAGTGCGCTGCTCCAGGGTGCGACCGGCCAGGAGAAGGAACACCAGCATGGACACCGAATCGAAGTAGATCTCCCCGAAACCGGTCAGAAGCCCCCAGAGGGAGGCGATGTAAACGGCTAGAATACCAAGGGAAATGGGAAGATCCATGGACAGGACCCCCTTC
>CAYRTW010000090.1:0-20436 GCA_964426935.1 uncultured Rickettsiales bacterium | reverse complement strand
CGGGGCCCTGGCCCGGGGTGTGGTGGAGTCTTCCCAACCCCGCCTGGGTGCGGAATTTGATGCGGAGTTGGAAGTGGAGAGGCGAACCCTCAGGGTCCGGGGAGAGCTTCCCGAGACCTTCCTGGTTGAGCCGGAGTTTCTGCGGGACCCCTCGGTGCAGGCTGCCCTGGCCTGGGAGAGGATGGGATTCACTCGCAAGGCCGCCTCCTCTTGGAACGCCGCCCTTCGGCGTTTTCCCGGGCCAGAAGGGGGCTTCGGCCTGTGGTTGGGCACCCGGATGTTCCTTGCGTCGCGTTTGGAGCGGGTGGGGGAATACACCCAATCGACCTCCCTTCTCCGCACCTGGCTCAGGAAGAACCATCCCGAACGAGCGGGAGAGTGGCGCTTCCCTCCCCTGCGGTTGGGGTACCCCCGGGCTTACGCCGAGCCCCTGGCGGTCGCCACAGCCACATCGTCCTTTCCCCCTCTTCTGTTTCAGGGGTTGATTCGAGAGGAGAGCGGATTCTCTCCCTCGGTGGTGTCCTGGGCGGGAGCGATTGGGCTGTCCCAGTTGATGTGGGAAACCGCCCGCCGCACCGCTCCCCGGGCGGGTGTCTCTCTTTCCACGCCGGAGCAACTCAAGGACCCCTCCATGAACCTCGCCATAGGAGCCGCTTACTTTGGCGCCTTGTATGACGAGTTCGACGGCCGAAGCCCCTTGTCGGTAGCCTCGTACAACGCCGGTGAGGGGGCGGTGAGGAAGTGGGTGAAGGCCCGACCCGATTTCGCCTTGGACGCGCTGACGGAAGAAATCCCTTATCGACAGACTCGGGAATACGTGGAACGGGTCCTTGGTTCCTGGCAGACTTATCACTACCTGTACGGGGGGCCCGGCCCCTTCATCCCCCTCGATTTGACTCTCCCTCCATGATCTGCTTTCCCACCTCTCCCCTCTCCATTCCCCGGCAATTCCTGCTTTTCTTGTCTATCCTGCTGGGATCCGGCGGATACGCATGGAGCGCTTCTCCTTTACCGCCTCCTCCTCTTTTGGGGCCTCCTGAGGTCGGTGCGGTCATGGAAGCCCTGGGGCAGATGAACCTCACTCCGGCCGATCTGAACTGGGACCGGGATTACATCAACGACTCCGATTTCACTCGCGACCCGTTCCGGGTGGAAGTCACCGACCACCTCCTGCGGGATCCCCTCCACGTTCCAGAGGCTTCCCAACCTCTGGCCGTCGCTCACCTGCAGGGGGGAACCGACACCTTGGCCCACCTCTCCGCCGCCTCCAGAGCCCTGGGACTGCCCGAACCCGATCCGACCGCCTCTCCTCCCCGAAGCGACCTCCCCCTGCCCGTCGATTTGGAGATTCCCCCCAGCCCCCTGCCTCCCGGCCGCCCGGGACGAGCCATGGCTCGGGGGTGGCGAAAGCTTCACCCATCCTTTCGCGCCGAGCTCCAAGAAGCCCTGCGCGTTCTTCATGGGCTGCGGCGAGAGTCCCGAGAGGCTCTGGGGAGCGCGGGAGCCTCTCAGGAGGCGTGGAGCAGGTTTCGAGAACTGGCCCTCCGCTCCATCGATCCGGCGGCAGAGGAGGGAGAGGGGGAGGAGCAGCAGCGCTCCCGAGTGGAGGGGCTCCTGACCCTGGGAGGGGGAGGTGACCGGGGCCGCATGGTGCAGAACGCCTCCTTCCTGACCACCCTGGCCCACCGCCTGGACGCCGCCGCTGCCGCCTCTCCCCCAACCGCCTGGCCGGGTGAGGTCCTGGAGTTGGACACCCCCATGGGCCGGGTCCTGATCGGTACCCCCAGGGACGATCTGTTTTCCGGGGAGGCGATCCTCATCGTCGACCCCGGCGGCGACGACCGGTATCAACTGGCGGGGGCCAGGGACCCTGGCGAAGTCCAAATCCTCCTGGACCGGGGAGGAGACGACACCTGGCGCTCCGCCTTTCCCGCCTCCCTGGGAGGGGCTCTGGGAGGCCTGTCCATCCTCCTGGATCGGGAGGGAAATGACGTCTACGACGGCGGGCGCATCTCCCTGGGCGCCGGACTGCTGGGAGTGGGGATCCTGGTGGACGGAGGAGGAAACGATCTGTTTCGGGGAGACACCTTTACCCAAGGCGCCGGGCTCTTTGGCCTGGGCCTCCTGGTGGAGGCCGGGGGGACCGACAGCTATCAGGCGGGAGCCTACGCCCAGGGACTGGGGATGACCTGGGGAATGGGGGTTCTGGCGGATCAAGCCGGGGATGACCAGTATCACGCCGGTGGAGTCTACCCGGATTCCCCCAGCCGCTTTCCCGACCACACCCTCTCCCTGTCCCAAGGGTTCGCCATCGGCTTCCGCCCACAGGCGGGTGGCGGCATTGGGCTCCTCGCCGATGGGTCGGGCAATGATGGCTACACCGCCGAGTTGTTCGCTCAGGGGTGTTCCTACTGGTTCAGCCTGGGGGTCCTCTACGACCGGGAAGGGCACGATCACTACCGCGCCTGGCAATATGGACAAGGCTCGGGGATCCACCTGTCCACCGCCCTCCTCGCCGATCTGGCCGGGAACGACCAGTACATCATCGAAAACCTGGGGCAGGGGAGCAGCCACGATCTGGCGGTAGGGTGGTTGATTGATCGGGGTGGGGACGATCTCTACCTGGGTTCCTCCACCGTTCAGGGGGGATCCCTGACCAACTCGGCCTCCTTCTTCATGGACGTGGCCGGCAACGACACCTACGCCTCCGGCTCCCTCAAGACCTCCCGAGGAGGTGGGGACCTGAGACGGCACATGGGCACCTTGGGGATGTTCCTGGATCTGGGGGGGACCGATATCTACACCCAGGAGGATGACGAGGGTCGGCGACGCCCCTTCTTGAATGGCCAGACGATACGCCCCTGGGCCTACGGCATTGCCGTGGACAGTTCAGCCACCGAAGAGGGGTCCGCGGGGTTGAGCCTCGCCTTTCCCTCCCCTCCATCCCGCCTCCCCGGTCTTCCCGGTCAGAGGCCCACCCACAGCCCTCCCCCTCCCTCTTCGTTGGAAGTGCAAGGGGCCAATGCCTGGGTAGTCGGCCGGGAAAAAGCCGCCACCGCCACCGCCCTCCTGGCCTCCCGAGGCCCCGCCTATGTCCCCGAACTCCTCGCCCTGATGCCTCGGGAGAATCTGTTGGAGCAGTACACCGTGGAGGCCATTCTCAAGGCCATGCGCGACACCCTGGATGAGCCCGGCAAGGATCAACTGTGGCAGGCGTTGAGGGCCCACCTCCAAGGCGCATCCGAATATGAAGGCATCCGGTGGGTCATGCGGTGGCTCGCCGAGATGAATCGCAACCCCGAAGATACGGTGGCCGCCCTCACCTCCCGAGCCACCTCCCAGCGGTGGAGGATCCGCCAGGCCGCCGCTGAATCCCTGGGGAGCCTGTCCAATCCCCTGGCCACCCCCGTCCTGGTCTCCCTGGCCTCGGATCCCCACGAGCAGGTCCGAGCGGTGGCCGCCTGGGGATTGGGGAGGACAGGGGGCGCCCCATCTCTGCCGGCTCTAGGGCGCGCCCTCCGGGATGAATCCTTCCTGGTGAGGTTCAACGCCGCCGCCGCCGTGGTGGAAAGGGCAGCTTCGGGGGAGGGCGATGGGGCCAGCGCCCATGCCCGCGCTCTGCGGGAAGACGCCACCGATCCTCATCTGGTGGGGCTGGCCGAGACCCTTCTGGAAGCGGTGGCCCGCCCCTTCGACCCCGAACGTCGAGCGTTCTGGGGCCTGGATCCCCGGGAGGCTCCCCCCCCTCCCAAGCCGCCGCCGATACGGAAAAAAATCAAGAAGGTCAGGGGGAAACGGCGATGACTCCGGCACCGGGAAGGGGCGGGCGGGCGTCCCCACCGGGATGATCGATGAACCCTTCCGGTTGAAGGATGCGACGCCTCACCCCCATCAGCTTTCCTCCTTCCACCTCATGCAGAAAATACCCGGCGGTTTTATCGGGATCCTTGCGGGCATACCCTGAGGATCCGCAATTGAGAATGGGCACCATGCCCCCCGGTACCCGCAAAGCGGTGGTGTACCAGTGGTGTTCATGCCCATGCAGGACCGCTCCCACCGGCTGCCGTTTGAGGACCTCCAAGAGGGAATCCAGGTCCAGAAGATTCCTTCCCCGCCTTACGTAGGGAGTTCCATCCGCCTCCAGCAATGGGTAATGGCAAAGAAGAAAAGTGAACCCTCCCCGCAGGCGCACCTTTTCCAACATCCTCTCCAACCTCTCCATGTCCCCGGGCCCGAATCGACCACTGGAAGCCAGGGTGGGACGGCAGGGATTCACCGCCACCAGGTTGACGTCCCGGAAGCGAAACCATGCCGGCCACAGCACCTCTCCCTCCTTTGCCCCCTCTCCCCAGGAATGCCCCTGGACGTTCCATTCTCCCCCTGCCATCCACGAGGCAAAGGTCTTCTCCATGGTGTGCTCCCGAGCCGAAGCGTGGGTGTAGACATCGTGGTTCCCGGGAATCATGCACACCGGGAGGGCATTCAGGAGGGGAGCAAACGCTTCCTTGGCCATGGCGAATTCCTCTTCTGTCGCCATGGCAGTGAGGTCCCCGGTAATGGCCAGGGCATCGGGCTTCTGGGCCAGGATGTCCTCCACCAGGGAGGGGATGGTGTCCCCCCCAAACTCCCCTCTCCGCCCACCTACATAGAGATTGGCAAGGCCCAAAGCCCTCTTCCCGAAGGATCCCCGAAGACCGGGAAAGGCATAGAAGTGAACATCAGAAATGTGGGCAAGGCGCATGGTGGGGGAAGTCCTGAAAAAACGCTCCCAAGAAGGTAGCGCAGGCCCGGGGTTTCGTCAGTGGGAAGAAGACACGGAAGGGAGAGACGAGGGGGCATCCCCGGGTTCCGGTTTCCCTTGGATGGCGGGCCTCTCCCGGACTCCTGCGGGCTCCACCTGCTTTTCAATGGCCTCCTGAGCCAGGCGATCCGCCCTCTCATTGCCAGGAATGCCGACATGGGCAGGCACCTTGCGAAACCTCACCTCGGGAAGACTGGCGATCACCCTTCCGATCTCCCTCACCAGATCCCGATTGGTCTTGGCCTTCATTGCCCCGGTGAGAACCCCGATGACGTAGGTGGAGTCGGTCAGAATCCAGACCGGCCGGGTGACGGGCCGTTTCAGGCTTTGCAGGGCCCTCAAAACCGCCGTCAACTCGGCGATGTTGTTGGTGGCGATGCCCAGATACTCGGAAAGTTCCTTGTGGTGCTTGCCGGAGCGAAGGGACACCCCAATGCCAGCAGGCCCGGGATTCCCATGGCAAGCCCCATCGGTGTAGGCCAGGATGGAGCCCTCGGGGATCCCCTCCTCTACCGCCTGGGGAGCATCCAGGGGCATCAGCCGAGAGAGAGAGGCCAGATACCCCTTGGGGTCCTCGCGGCGGTAGTAGATCTCCACCTGCCTCTCGTCGGCGGACTGGGGCCGGCCCATCTCGTCCACCTTCACCCACACCTTGCTTCCCTTGAAGAAGAACCGCCCCCATCCGGGCGGAACCGCCTCCTCGGTCATTCCTCCCCCTCCACGGGGCGCCGGATCACCTTGGGACCCGAGCTGGGGGGAGGCTGAAGGGGAAAGCCGAAGGGATCCTTTTCCGCCTCCTTCTTCTTGCGGGTGCGGGGCTCAGGGGCTTTGGGGGCGGAGGGACCCGAAACATCGGCGATTTCTTCAGGGCTGAAGCTCTTGCGGATGCCGGTCAGGAATTCCACCGAAACCACGGTGGGAGTTGCCGCCACCACATGGCCCGGCCCCCACATGGGATGGCTCACCGCCGTTCCCATGGGCATGGCCCCCTTGGAGGGGCGAGGCTTGGGCACCACCTTGGAGGAGGAACGAGGAGCCGCCTTGGCCTTGGCCGCCCCCTCCTGCTTCTTTTTCTCCACCCGGGTTCCCTCCAGGATCACCGCCTCCACCTTGCGGAATCCCCCCTCCAACTCGAATCCCAGGGCCTCAAGACCTCCTCCCTCGGAACGTCCAAGGTGGAACGCCACGCGAAGACCTTCTTCGGGTTGCACACCCCGAGCAGAGATCTCCCGAAAGAAGAAGCGCCGACCATCGTCGGCCTTCACCATTCCCTGCCCGCTCGCAGGCCGGAACCACAACACCTTGCCACTCAGTTGATCGTCCATACCCATTCTCCATGCCGATGACGCTTCCCCCCATCACCGGAGGACCCGTCGGGACCGAATGCCAGTCCTACGGCGTCGTAAGTCAGTTCAAATCGAGTTCCTTGAGCTTTCGCCACAAGGTGGTCTTGGAAATGCCCAGTGCCTGAGACATCTTGACCCGGTTGCCCGAGAATCGGTCCAAGGCTTTCTGGATGTGATGCCTCTCCAAATCGGCCAGGGTGGGGAACTCTCCGTCACCCAGGGAATCCGTCAACAATCGGGGATGTTCACGCCATCTGGGCAGATCATCCCGGGTGATTACTGGCCCCCTCGCCAGGGCCACCGCCCTCTCCACCGCATTTTCCAACTCACGGACGTTACCGGGCCAGCGATAGTCCTTCATCTGGACCAGGGCTTCGGGGCTGAAACCCCGCACATCGATCCCCAGCTTGCGGGTGTATCGAGAGCGAAAGAACTCGGCCAGCACCGGCACATCGGCGGGCCGATCCCGCAGGGGGGGCAGTTCGATGGCGATGATGTTCAGCCGATAGTACAGATCCTCCCGAAAGGTTCGATCCGCGATGGCCTGTCGCAAATCCCGGTTGGTGGCCGCCACCAGGCGGGCATCGACGGTAGAGGACCGGGAATCCCCCACCCGCCGCACTTCTCCACTCTGGAGGAACCGCAACAGCTTGACCTGGCTGGACAAGGAGGTCTCTCCGATCTCATCCAGGAACAGGGTGCCCCGGTCCGCCTCGGTGAACAGACCTTCCTTGTTCTGCACCGCTCCGGTGAAGGCTCCCTTCACATGGCCGAAGAATTCACTTTCCTGGAGGTTTTCGGGGATGGCGGCGCAATTGACCGCCACAAAGGCCCGCTGGCTCCTCTGGCTCAACCGGTGAATGGCCCTGGCGATCAACTCCTTGCCCGTTCCGCTTTCTCCGGTGATCAGCACCGTGGAATCGGTGGGAGCAACCTGGGCGACCAGCTTCATCACCTCGATCATTGGGGCAGAAGAGCCGATGATTTCCCCTCGGCCTCGACGATCCGACACCGGTCCAGAATCGACCTCCGAGGGAGGCTCGGTGCCCATGGCCCTCCTCCTCTCCAGGGCCCTCTTGATGAGAGCGAGGAGCTCATGCTCCCTGAACGGCTTGGTGATGTAATCGTAGGCCCCCTGCTGAATCGCCATCACTCCCGTGTCCACCGACCCATAGGCGGTCATGATGATCACCTCCGGCCCCGGCGCCCCGCCGCGGATGACCTGAAGCAACTCCAACCCATCCAGCTCTGCCCCCAATCGCAGATCGGACAGGACGACATCGAAGGAATGCTCGCGAAGAAGGGCAAGACCGGCCTCCCCGGTGGAGGCAGTGGAAACCTGGAACCCCCGATTTCTCAGCAAGGCGGCGAGATGGCTCCGCATCGCCTCTTCGTCATCAATGACCAGGATGGCAGGCATGAAAAGGTGGGAAGGCCCCGGGGTGGTCCGGGGGCGCATCCAAGCTCCCCCCGGGCGGCAGAGGATACTCCACCGACCGTCCCTTGACAAAGGCTCCAAGAATGAAGCGCCTTTCGGGCCTCAGAAGACCCCTTGGCCGAAGCCATCACCCCGCTGATTCCGTCCCTCTGGCATCAATGATCGTCGGGAGGCAGGTGCTCCTTCAGGCGAGGCATCAGCTCCACCAGGTTGCAGGGGCGATGCCGGCTATCCAGTTGCCACTTGAGAATCCCATCCCAGCCATCCCGGCAGGCCCCAGTGGAGCCGGGAAGGGCAAACAGCCAGGTTCCGCCGGCCACTCCCCCCGTTGCCCGGGACTGGATCGTGGAAGTACCTATTTTTTCAGCGGAGAGCCATCGAAACATCTCCCCAAATCCAAGGATCTCCTTTTCGTACACCGCATGGAAGGCCTCGGGAGTGACGTCCCTCCCCGTCAGCCCGGTGCCGCCGGTAGACACGACCACGTCCACCCGGGGGTCGGCGATCCATTCCTTCAACCGGGTCACCAGCTTCTCCTGGTCATCCGGAAGGAGGGCCCGGTCCACCACCCGGTGGCCGGCGGCGAGGATGCGATCCACCAGGGTCTGGCCCGAGGTATCGGTTTCCAGGGTGCGAGTGTCGGAAACGGTGAGGACGGCGATGTTCACCGGCAGGAAGGGAAGGGATTCATCAATGCGAGACATGATTCCTCAATGAAGATGGGGGGAGGCAGACGCGACAAGGCACCGGATCTCCGACGGGCAGTGTACCGGATGTACGACCCAAAACAGGGGGGATCTGCCTCAGGTAGGGTGTAGACAGGGTCACGTACAAGAGCGGGGGTCTTTCCCCCGATGGGCGATCATGACGTCTTTCCCTTCTTTCTTCTTCTCCCTTCATCTCCCTGTTTGGGGTGCATGCGGACTCGCCGCAGTGGTGTGGCTGGGATGCAACGCCGATTCAAACGATGGGCAGGACGATGATCAGGACGACCTTCCCCTGGAGGAGGACCTTCCCGAAGACGATGACTCCACCCCCTGGGAGACGGGTGACGACAGCCAGGGAGGGGGCACCGAAGAGACTCCCGATCATCAACTCACCCTGACCCACACCGGCTCCTGGTTGCGAACCCCCGAAGGAGGGCCCTGGGATGCGCTGTCGGGGGACCTCACCGTGGTGGAGACCCTGGATGGAGACCTGGAAACCCCCACCTGCCAGGCCCTCTTCACCGTCACCGGGACCGCCGCCGAAGACCTTTGCGTCCCCTGCGGCTCGGCCTTTCGGGTCACCTTCTCCTTGGCTGAAGGAGATCCCTCCCTCTGCCGGGACCCTGACCTTCCCCAGGACGGCAGCGTCTGGCTCTTTGGCCTCGACTCCGGAGAAGAGACCCTCTACCTGGACTATGCCGATTCGGGGGTGTGGGTGCCCTGGTACCCCTTCACCGAGAAGGGAGATTCCCTGCTCGTTGCGTGGACGGCTCAATTGGGCATGAACGAACCGGAGGAAGAATGAGGTCGCCCCAAATTCGGAATCTCCTTCTGGTAGCGGGCCTGCTGGGAATCGCTCTCCCCGCCTGTCAGGAGGAGGAGGAAGAGCCGACTCCCGATCCCGCCCCCGAATTGACCCTTCCCGATGTGACCGGTGTGGACTTTGAGGCCACCACCCTCACTGCTCTGCGCCTGGCCCTTTCTCTTCGCCTTTCTCCCCTGTGGCAGGGGCACCAGGAGGTCTTCTCCTCTCGCTCGGAGACCTGCCCCGACCTCTACTCCGGCATTCCCGATACCGATCTCCTGGACGGCGACATGGGGGATCCTGGCCTGTCCTGGTATGACTATTGCGAAACAGAGGCCTCCCGACGCTACTCGGGCCTGGTCTACTGGGAAACCGACCTGGCCTCCTCAGGAGACCCGGAGACGGCGGAGGGGATGGAAATCGCTGGGGAACGATTCCTGGGAGGGAGCGCAACCGTCCATGACGGTGACGAACTGCGCTTTCAGTTTGACGGGGAGGCCACCGACGCCCTGAATGCGGTGGAGGCGCCGGACTATCGGCGATGGACCTGGTCCTCCCTCCTGCAGGGGACGATATCGGGTACCGACGTAGATGCCTCCGTTCTTCCCCTCCCCGACGGCTTCCGCACCGACATGTACCTCTACGTGGCTGGAGGCGATTCCCTTTCCTTTGAGGCCCGGGGTGAGGCGTACCTGTTCGGGCCTGCCCTTCATGAACGCTTTGATTCGCTGGCCATGGACGTGGCCTTCCTGGGCCCGGGGGCGGCCTCTCCTGAGGACTGCGCCTTGGAACCCCGAGGATGGGTGGGTCTACGGGACACGGACGCCTTCTGGTACGACGTGGTGTTTCTCCCCCGCACCGAAGACGATTCGACCGATCCCGGCTACGAAAACGACCCTTACTCTGCCTGCGACGGCTGCGGCACCCTGTACCTCCGCGGCCTCCCCGAAGAGGCGTTGGGACAGGTCTGCCCCGATTTCGGAGCCCTGTGGGGTGAGGACACCCTCCAGCCCCCCGAGGCCTCCGACTACGTGTGGACCCTTCACACCCTGGAAGAGGAGGCGCCATGAAACCGCTCCACCCGGTACATTTCGGTCTGCTGCTGAGCCTCCTCCTCTCCTGTGCCCCCAGCGAAGACGACGGACTCACTCTCCTTGATCCCCGAGGCCAGCTTCTGCGCCTCTCCATGGACCTGCGCGGCACCCACCCCTCCTTGGAGGAGTTGGCGGCCATGGAGGCGGATCCCTCTCTTTATGGCGCCTTCGTGGAAGGCTACCTGGGAGACCCCCGCTTTCTGGAACGGGTCCGGGAGCTGTTCAACCTGAGATACCTGACTCGCACCGGTGACACGTACTTCGACCTCGCCGAGGCAGGAATCGACGAGGCCCTGGAGGGGGAAGTGGCCGAAGCCATCGGCGACGAGATGCTGCGTCTGGTCTCCCATACCGTGGAGGAGGACCTGCCCTTCTCCGAAGTGGTCCTCGCCGAATACACCCTTGCCAACCCCGCCCTGGCCCAGATGTGGGACATGGACTACCCGGAGGGGGGCTCGGGATGGGAGGTGACCCATTACCGCGACCAGAGGCCAGAGGCGGGAATCCTGTCCATGACCGGTTCCTGGCAGCGCTACCCCTCCATGGGAGGCAACGCCAATCGCCATCGGGCCAACGCGGTCTCCCGCCTTCTCCTTTGTGATGACTATCTGGCCCGCCCCATCGTCCTCAACCGGGCCGCCGTGGACCAGCTCACCGAAGACCCGGAGAACGCCATCGCCAACAACTCCACCTGCCAGTCCTGCCATTCCACCCTGGATCCCCTGGCCGCCCATTTCTATGGATTCTTCCACTACGACGGCACCGAGACCTTGCGAGAGGCCACCCTCTACCTCCCCGAGAACGAAGAAGGATGGAAGGACTATTCGGGCAAGGCCCCCGGTTATTTTGGAGTCCCCACCTCGGGGCTCCGGGAACTGGCGGAGAACATCGCCCAGGATCCCCGCTTCACCGACTGTGCGGTGCGAACGGTGTTCGAGGGGCTGACTCAAAGAGACCTGGAGAACGCCGATTGGGGAGAGTTCCAGCAGCATCGGGATGCTTTTCTGGCCGGGGAAGGGCGCCTGGTCCCCCTGTTTCGCTCCATCGTCACCTCCAGAGCCTACCTGGCCAGAGCCACCACCGATGCCACCCTCTCGGGAAGGCTGGCCACCGTCAAGACCGCTTCTCCCGCTCAATTGGCCCAGGTGATGGAGGATCTGACCGGGTATCGCTGGACCTTCGACGGCAAGGACGGGATGACCACCCACGATCTGGGGTTGCCGGTGCTTTCCGGAGGGGTGGACGGCACCTCGGTCACCCTCCCCTCCTACGCACCCTCCCTGGGAACGGCCCTGGTCCAGGAGCGTCTGGCCGAGGCCGCTGCCTGGCATGTTGTCCAGCATGACCTGGATCCGGAACGGGAGGGGGAAGCCCGTCTGCTGAAGTACGTCAACACCAGCCACACCCCCGAAAATGCACCGGATCGATTCACTGCCCAGATCCGGGACCTCTATCTGAACATCACCGGCCTCCCTCTGGCCATCGACGCCGAAGAGCCTGCCCAGCTCATCGCGTTGTGGAAGCAGCTCTACTCGGTGGACGCATCCCCAGCCGGCGCCTGGGCAGGGGTGGTGTCGGCGGTGCTGCGTGACCCTTCGGTGCTCTTCTACTGATTCTCGGAAAGGACCTGAGGCCATGAGACACCCCTTCCCTTCCCTGAAGATGAGTCGGCGCCACCTGTTGACCGGCTCCGCCGCCCTGGCCACCGCCGCCCTTCTTCCCAGCCTGCCTCGCCCGGCCCTGGCGGCTCCAGTGGATCGCAAGTTCTTGTTTTTCTTTGCTTCTGGCGGATGGGACGCCACCCAGGTCTTCGACCCCCATTTTGGCAGTGAGGGGGTGGATATGGATGAAGACACCACTTTGGGCACCGCCGGCAACCTCCAGTTCACCGCCGGGGAGGATCGCCCCGAGGTCGGTCGCTTCTTTTCCCGATGGGGCTCCACCTGCGCCATCGTCAACGGAATCGACGCCCATTCGGTAGGGCACGACTCCGCCGCCCAGTTCATGATGACCGGGACCTCGGCCTCGTCGTTTTCCGATTGGCCCACCCTCCTGGCCGCCCACGGCCAGCAAGAATACGCCCTCCCCCACCTGGTCTTCTCTGGCCCCTCTTTTCCTGGTTCCTTGGGGGCCACGGTGGTGAGGGCGGGAGGGGGCACCCTGCTGGACCTGATGGAGGGGTCCATCCTGGGGTATGCCGACCAGCCCTCCCCTCGGTTCTCCTCCCCTGCCGAACAGATGCTGGACGCCTATGTGCACGGCCGCACTGGGAAATTCGCGTCGACCCTCTTCTCGGGATTGGGACGATCCCGGGCCGATGCCCTCCACGGCAACCTGGGGAGAGCCATGGAATTGAAGGGGCGCGCTTTTGAGGCCGGGCTGTCGGATCTGGGCAGTTCCCTCCTCGAACAGGCCACCGGGGCGACGGAGATGATGCGCCTGGGCTTGTGCCGCTGCGCCATGCTGGAGATCCCCGGGGGATGGGACAGCCACGGGGATATCGACGAGCAGCCTCCCCAGTTCGACGACCTGTTCGGCACCCTGGATGCCCTGATGGATCACCTGGCCACCACTCCCGGGGCAGCCTCCTCCAGTCTTCTGGGGGAGACCGTCATCGTCCTGATGAGTGAATTTGGCCGGACCCCCAAGCTGAACGGATCGGGGGGCAAGGACCACTGGCCCTATGGATCTGCCCTGGTGATGGGGGCGGGAGTCAAAGGGAATCAGCAAGTGGGCCTCACGGATGACGAGCTCATCGCCCTTCCCATCGACCTTTCCACCGGCGCCTCCCTCTCGTCGGGGTCCATGCTGGGAGCGGAGAATTTCGGCACTGCTCTGCTCGCTCTGGGAGGGTTGGATCCCCAGGAGTTCCTCCCCGATGTGCAGGTGCTGGAGGCCTTGCTGCGATGAAGCTCCGCATCTCCTCAGGGGGAGCTTTCCTCCTCACCCTCCTCCAGTGGGGCTGTACGGTGGGTATCGACCCCGATCTGACCTGCTCCCGACAGCCGCCGTTGAGCCACACCAACTTTGGGGAGGGGTTCATGAACCAGTACTGCACCGGTTGTCATTCCTCCCTTCTGCCCGAGGGCTATCGGGAGGATGCCCCCCTGGGGGTGGACTTCGACTCCTGGGGAGGAGTCGTGGAAAATGCCGATGAAATCTGGGAAAAATGCCTGGGGGATTCCCCAGACATGCCCCCGGGCGGAGGCCCCACCGAGACCGATTTTGCCCTTCTGGCCGAATGGCTGGAGTGCGAGGTCCTCCCTGAGCAGGCCCTTCTGCTCTCTCAGGACCCGCTATGAACCTCCGCCCCTCCAGGTTTTGTGGCCTCGCCCTCCTCCTCGCCTGCTCCGAATACGACGTGGTGGATGTGGAGGCCCCCGACCTCACCGACCCTGGGGTGGGTGAGGCTCCTCCCTCAGAGGGGGATGAAACCGGAGGGTTTGGGGATCCCCCCGAATGGGACACGTGCTCCCAGGGCTACCTGGGCAGCTATTACAATCTGCCCCTGGATCATCCCGATGTCCTGCCCGAGGAGGGGGTCTCTCCACCCGATTCTCCCTCCTCGTTGGACTGGTGGGACGACTCCCGGTTGGCCTTTCAGCAGTTCGAGTCCTCCTTGGACTTCGGCAGCAACTGGTGGCCGGTGGACCAGGGCTGGGAAGGAGATCCGGGCTATTTTTCCGCCCGGTTCACCGCCTGGCTGCGTACCGAGGGACCGGCAGACCTCTCGGTGGTGCTGGGCTCTGCCGATGACGTCTGGGTGATGACCGACGATGAGGTGCTCACTTCCCTGCCGGGGATCCATGCGTTCAATGCACAGACGCTGACCCTCTCCCTGGGACCGGGCATCCACCCCCTGACCCTGCTTTTCGCCCATCGGGCCAGCGAGGCGTCGGGGTTTCGGTTCCGGTTCCTGGATGAGGGGGTCTCCATCTGTCTGCCCTATGAGGAGTGAGGGCCGGAGGAGACCGAAGGCAGGATTTTCCCATCCCCGGCAGGAAGGGCGGGATCCCACTTCCTCGGCAGGAGGTATCATCACCACCGCCCCGATTTGAGGTCCCTTGTGCCCCACCCACTCCCCCTTCCCCTCTTCCTCGGCCTTCTCTCGTGCCTCCTGCTGACCCCCTGGGGCTGCGGCACTTCAGGGGAGGGAGATGATGACTCCTCTTCCTTGGGTCCCGACGAAATCCTTTTTGAAACGGAGAGTTATACCGTCCAGCCCGGGGAGGAGAAGTATCTCTGTACCACCATGCGGATGGACGAAGCCACCTACATCGACCGTTTCATCTACTCCGCCCCGGAAGGGGTCCACCATCTGGTGATGGTGCAGACCCTCTATCCCGAACCGGAGGGGGCCTCGGAGTGCAACGTGCTGTTCAAGGACACCTGGCTTCCCATCTTCTCCGCCGGATACGGAGACGCCGACCTGCGTACCCCCGAGGGTTCGGGCTTTGAGATTCCCTACAACGCCCAGTTGTTGATTCAACTTCACCTCCTCAACACCACCGGTCAGGCGCTGGAGGGCAAGGCGGGGCTGGTCATGCATACCCTGGATGCGGAAGACGCCATCCCCGCCGGAATCTACGGATTCGGCACCCAGTTCGTCACCCTTCCCCCCAACCAAGAGACCACCCTCACCTCCGATTGCACCGTTCCCGATGACGTGGAGGTGTTCGCCGCCTTTCCCCATATGCACACCCTGGGGACAAGCATCCGCTTCCTCACCGGTCCCGACGAGGCTTCCCTGGAAGAGCGTTACCGCCTCGACGACTGGTCTTTCGGGGATCAGCCCATCGACCTCTTACCTCTTCACATCGAGGCGGGGGAGATGACCCGGGTGGAGTGCGTCTATAACAACGTGACCGACACCGAGGTCACCTTCGGGGAGAGTACGTCGGACGAGATGTGCTACTTCACCACCTTCGTCACCCCCTATCACGGGCTGGATGGCTGCGTGAACCTCCTGGGAGATTGACGAAGCATGCCCCTTCCCATCCTGCCTCCCCATCAAGAACCTCCCCCCCTCCACGCCCTGGAATTGGAACGTCATCGGGACTCCCCCTCCCTGTCCCTGGATCGCCGCCCCCTTTCCCATCCTTCTCTGACCCGTTCCGCCTCGGAGACCCGGGTGGTGGGCTACCTTCCCTACTGGGCCGAAGGCTACTCGGATCTGCGTTACGACGTCCTCACCGATCTCATCTGGTTCACTCTCTCTTTGGGTACCAACGGTTCCATCGAAGATGACAACGGCTACGGAGGTGCCGCCATGCAAGACCTGGCCGCCACCTGCCACGCCAACGGGGTGAGGTTCCATGTCTGCGTCGAGTTGATGGGGTCCACCGACCTCCACACCTTCCTCTCCTCGGCCTCGGCCCAAAGCCAGGGGATTTCCAATCTCCTCGCTGCCGCAGGTGAGGTCCCCGTGGATGGGATCAACATCGACTTCGAAAGCCTGTCCTCCCAGGATCGGGACGCCTTCACCAATTGGATCCTGGATCTGCGGGCGGCTACTCCTGGGCTTCAACTCACCCTGGCCACCCCTTCGGTGGACTGGTCGGGGGCCTGGGATTACGACGTGCTGGCGGAGAACACCGACGGCCTGTTCATCATGGGCTACGGATATCACTGGACGGGGGGGGATCCGGGGCCCCTGGCTCCCCTGGTGGGAAGCGATTCATGGGGGAGCTATTCGCTGGACTGGACCATTCAGGACTACCTGGAATGGGGAGAGGAGGCCAACAAGGGCAAGTTCATCCTCGGCCTTCCCCTCTACGGAAACGACTGGCCCAGCGCCTCCCATGCCGTCCCCGGCTCGGCCACCGGGGATGGATATGCCGTCACCTACGAGGAGGTGGTGCCCTTCGCCGAGAGCTGGGGGGCCCTGTGGGATGAGGCGACCTCCACCCCTTACATCCTCTACTCCGACGGCGGCCAATACCGACAGCTATGGTACGACGATCAGGTGTCCTCCCTGGCCAAGGCCGGTCTGGCCACCGGGTATGGCCTGGGGGGATTTGGATTCTGGGCTCTGAATTATGATGACAACGATCCGGTGTTGTGGGAGTCCCTGAAGGCCCTGGTCACCGAAGAGGAGCCCCCTCCCGATGACGACAGCACCCCGGTGGCCGATGACGACACCGTGCCCCCCGTGGACGATGACTCCACTCCGTCTGCCGACGACGACACCGTCCAGGACGACGATTCTTCCCCAGCGGACGATGCCGAGGGGGGGCCGCATTGGATTCGCAGGGAGCCGGGGGGGTGTGAGTGTCAGGCGGGTCCCCCTCCTCCCGGAGGTCTCCTGGTGTGGAGCTTCCTGACCCTCCTCTTCCTGAATTTCCGAAGACGCTCCCCGCGCCCATGACCCGGGAATCCTCTCCTCCCTGATTCCCTGAACGGGAGCCCGCAGCGGATCCCGCAAAATGCGTAGCGCAGCGGGTGAACGGCCGTAGCGCCGACGCCGCAAGAGGACAGGAACGGGAGGACCCAAAGCCCTCTGCCAGGCCCGGCTCCAGGGGACGGTGTCCTCTTTGCTGCGGCGAGGCTTTGGATTTCAACCTCCACCCGCCTCAGGTTCCCCCCTTTTTCACCCCCTTTCCCCCAAAGACCCCTCTTTCAGGCACCATGCGCCCCCGCCTGTCCGGAGCCCCCATGTCTGACCCCTCCCCTGTCGCCAATCCTGCTGCTGACTCCGCCACCGCCGCTTTTGCCGCCCTCGGTCTCAGCCCAGAAGTGCTCAGTTCGCTGGATGCTTTGGGATACGAGGAGCCCACCCCCGTTCAGGTGGCCGCCATCCCCCTTCTCCTCGCCGGTCAGGATGTGATGGGCAGCGCCGCTACCGGCACCGGCAAGACGGCGGCCTTCGCTCTACCCCTGGTGGAGCGCATCGTTCCTGGCGATGGGACCCCCCAGGCCCTGGTGCTGGTTCCCACCCGAGAGCTGGCCATGCAGGTGGCGGAGGCGGTACAGACCTATGGGCGCCATCGCCGGGTGTCGGTGCTGCCGGTCTATGGGGGGCAGCCCATCGAGCGCCAGTTGCGAGGACTTCGGCGTGGGGTGGACGTGGTGGTGGGAACGCCGGGACGGGTTCGGGATCACATCACCCGGGGCACCTTGAACCTGTCTCGGGCCCGCTATGTGGTGCTGGACGAGGCGGATGAGATGCTGGACATGGGGTTCCTGGAGGATCTGGACGCCATCTTGGATGAGACCCCTGGGGACCGTCAGACCGCCCTGTTCTCCGCCACCTTCCCCTCCCGAGTGGCTGCCCTGGCCCGGCGACATCTTCGCGAACCCCAGCGGGTGGCCATTGAACCGGAGAAGAGGGAGACCCCCCTGGTGAGGCAGGTGGCCTACATCGTTCCCCGCCCCTTCAAGCTGGAGGCCCTGGGTCGGGTGCTGGACCTGGAGGCCCCCACCTCCACCATCTTGTTCTGCCGTACCCGCACCGAAGTGGATGAGTTGACCGAGGCCCTGGCGGCACGAGCGTTTCGCCCCGAAGCCCTTCACGGGGGCCTGGCCCAGGTGCAGAGGGACAGGGTGATGGCCCGCTTTCGAGAGGGCACTACCGACCTCCTGGTGGCCACCGATGTCGCCGCTCGGGGCCTGGATGTGGAGCAGGTCAGCCACGTCATCAACTTCGACATTCCCCAATCCCTGGAAATGTATGTCCATCGCATCGGCCGCACGGGAAGGGCGGGGCGAGAAGGCATGGCCATCACTCTCGTGGAACCCCGGGAGCATCGCTGGCTCAAGGCCATCGAAAAAGTGGTGGGGCAACGC
The DNA here is from genome assembly GCA_964426935.1 of uncultured Rickettsiales bacterium. Lineage (GTDB taxonomy): Bacteria > Myxococcota_A > UBA796 > UBA9615 > JAKLKC01 > CAYRTW01. The sequence continues at coordinate 2,460 of CAYRTW010000090.1, read as the reverse complement.
ATCGAACCGGCCCGCATTCCCACCATCGCCGACCTCAGGGCAAGGCGAATGGAGCTGCTGCGGGCCCAGTTGGAGGAAGTGCTGAGAGCGGAGGAACACACCGAATGGCGAGGGGTGGTGGAGTCCCTGGGTGAGCAGTTTGACGCCTTGGATGTGGCAGCGGCGGCAGTCAAGGTGGCCGCTGACGCCCTGAAAGGAGATGCGGCCGACCCCGACGTGGAGATTCCCCACTGGGAGCCCCAGAAGTCCAAACCGGTGCCCCGGGATCCCCCCCAAGGCGCTCCGCCTCGGGGGCCCTATCCCCCGGATCGCCGTGAGCCTCGACCACCGCCGCCGCCCCCCCGGGAAGGAGGTGGACGCCCGGAGGGGGTGCGCCTCTCCCTCGGCATGGGCCGAAAGCATGGCATCCGCCCCGCCGACGTGGTTGGAGCCATCACCGCCATGACGGACCTGGTGGGGAGGGACATCGGCGCCATCGAAATCGGGGAAAGGGACACCCTGGTGGAGGTCCCTTCGTATCGCGCCCGAGACGTCATCGAGGGTCTGGCCCGCACCGCCTTGCGGGGGCGAAAGGTGAGGGCCAGAAGAGTCGGCTGAGCCCCGGCAGGCCCCCAGAGCGGAGGCGGTTGGCCTGACTGCGAGGAAGGAAGCCTGCTCTGGCGGATCCGCAGCGGGTATCAATCCATTCCGACATCCCCAGAGTCATCGTCGGCCAGGCCCAGCTTGGTCAGGCGGTAACGGAAGCTGCGGAAGCTGATTCCCAGCAGATCGGCGGCCCTCTTCTTCCTGCCCGAGCAGCGCTCCAGCGCCTGGGTCAGCAGGGATTTTTCGATGCTCTCCATGACCTTTTCCAGATCCAGTCCCGCACTGGGGAGCACGGGGGCGTCCCAGGTCCCCACCTCCTCCCGAGGATGAGAAGTCGCTCCATGGAGCCCGGGAACCAACACCCCCGCTCCCGCCAGGGAGTCGTCTGCCCCCAGATGATTGGGCCCCAAGAGGGAGCGGGGCAGGTCTTCGGGAAGAAGCAGGGCGGAAGATCCCAACGCCACACACCTCTCGATGACATGCTCCAATTCCCTTACGTTGCCGGGAAAGGGGTGCCTTTCGAGGATTTCCAGAGCCTCAGGGCTGATTCCCCCCACCATGCGGCCATATTCTTCGCTGAAGCGCTTGAGAAAATGACTCACCAGGCGGGGGATGTCCCCCTTCCTCTCCCGCAAAGGAGGAAGGCCCACCGGCACCACGTTCAGTCGGTAGAACAGGTCCTCCCGAAACCTCCCCGCCTTGACCTCCGTCTGAAGATCCCGATTGGTGGCAGCGATGAGACGCACGTCCACAGGAATCTCCTGGAGGCCCCCCACCGGTCTCACCCGCCTCTCCTGGATGGCCCGGAGGAGTTTCACCTGAAGAGAAAGAGCCAACTCCCCGATTTCATCCAGGAAAAGAGTTCCCGAGTCCGCCGCCTGGAACAACCCGTCCTTGTGATTCTGGGCGCCGGTAAAGGCTCCCTTGCGGTGGCCAAACAGCTCGCTCTCCATCAAGCCCTCGGGAATGGCCCCGCAGTTGATGGAGACAAAGGGGGAATCCCGCCTCTGGCCGCTATAGTGAATGGCCCGGGCCACCAGCTCCTTGCCCGTGCCGCTCTCACCGGTGATGAGGATGTTGATGCGGGTGTCCTTGACCTTCCGGATCAGGTTGTACACCTCCACCATCGCCGCCGAGGTGCCCACCAGGTTCTCAAACTGGGCCCGGTCTTTGAGCTCCCGCTTGAGGAGGATGTTCTCCCTCTCGGTGCGCTGTTTGGCCAGGGCCTTGTCCAAGGTGATGCGAAGTTCATCCAGTTTGAAGGGCTTGACCACATAGTCAAAAGCTCCCTTCTTCATCGCCTCGATGGCGCTTTCAGCCGTGGCAAAGGCCGTGATCATCACCACTTCAATAGCCGGATCGTGTTCCTTGATCCGCGCCAGGAGCTCCATTCCGCTGATCCCCTCCATGTTCAGGTCGGTCACCACCAGGTCGAAGTCCTGCTGGGTAAGGCGAGAAAGGGCCTCCTCTCCCGAGCCCACCGCCACCACCTGGTGGCCCGCCCGGCTGAGCATGATGGTGAGGAACTGGCGAAGAGAAAGATCGTCATCAACGACCAGGATGGCGGGTTGCCTCATGGGGACTTCTCCGCAGCGGAAGCCTGCCGCCGGGGTCGGGGAGGAGGTTCGGGGAGGGTTCCTTCAGGAAGGGGCAGGAGGATGCGGAAGGTGGCTCCATGGCCGGGGACACTGCTGACCCGAATGCGCCCCCCGTGGCCTTCCACGATGCGATGCACAATGGCCAGACCCAGACCGGTTCCGCCGGAACGATGGGTGACGAAGGGGTCGAAGATCCTCTCCAATTCCTCGGGGGGAATGCCCACTCCCGAGTCGGCCACGAACATCTCCAGCCAGTCGGTGGTCGCCGCATCCTCTC
>CAYRTW010000089.1:0-20573 GCA_964426935.1 uncultured Rickettsiales bacterium | reverse complement strand
TTGTGTTTTTCACCCTCCCCCTTGTGGGTTAAATCCTGGGGGGGTTTTTGGGGGTGGGGGGGGGGGGGGGGGGGGGCTGCCGGGGGGACGATCTTTCCTCTTCCGCCAGCATGGAAGGGCCCTCTCTGGAAGGGGCGACCGGTCATACCTCTCCTCCCGCGATTCCGCCGTGGACGGAGGCAGGGGGCGGTGCCTTCCGGGTTCACAAGGACCATCGCCTGCATCTTCAGGTAGACCGGGAGGGCGCCCGCATCGACGCCGCTCAAGGAGCGAAGCAGGTCTCCATGAGCCTGCGGTTGACGGGCCTGGGACGGGGAGAATCCCTCCATCCCCCCTCTCTTGAGCCTCCCCGGATTTCCCCCTGCCAGGACGGTGCCGGGGAGGTGGGTCCCGGCGAAATACCACTCCAGAAATGTGGAACCCGTCTGGAACGACCTGGAAGGGAGGCCACCGAATGGTGGGAGAATAGCGAGCAGGGGCTGGAACACGGCCTGACCGTTCACGCTTCTGGAGACGGCAAAGGGCTGCTGACCGTGGAACTGGCCCTGAGGGGTGCCCGAGCGGAGGTGGCTCCTGACCAGACGGGAGCCTTGTTTCGGGGGGAGGCGGGAGGGCTCGTCACCTATTCGGGATTGGTGACGCGGGATGCACGCGGCCAACTCCTTCCCTCCAGGATGGTGGAGGTGGATGGGGGACTCCGCATCGTTGTAGACGACACCCATGCCACCTACCCGGTGGTCATCGACCCCTACCTGGGATCCCCCTCATGGGTCTATTACGAAATGACCTACTCGGTGGAGTTCGGGGACTCCCTGGACTTCGCCGATGTCAACGGAGATGGCTACTCGGATCTCGCGGTGGGCTCTTCTGGCTGGAGCGTTCCTGCCAGCAACAGCGGCCGGGTCCAGGTCTTCATGGGGAGCGCGACCGGACTGTCAGAGACGGCCTCCTGGACCTTTGAGGGGGATCAGGGCCAATCCAATCTGGGGGATGCGGTCTCTTCGGCAGGGGATGTCAACGGCGATGGGTACGACGACCTGGCCTTCAGCACCCCCTCCTATGACAACGGCACTACCAACGAGGGCCGGATCTATCTGTTCCACGGCTCCGCCTCGGGGCTGGGGGGAACTCCCTCTTGGATCTGGGAATCCGACATCTTCCTGTACACCGCCGGCCAGGCGTTGGAGGGGGGTGACATCAACGGAGATGGTTTCTCGGACCTGTTTGTGGGCAGTTCCATCGCCGACAACGGCCAATACGACGAAGGGATCGTGGCGGGGTTCCTGGGCTCCTCCACCGGGCTCTCGGCTGGACCTGACTTTACTTTGGAGGGTAACCAGTCCTATGCCTACTTCGGAAACTCCCTGTCCCTGGGCGGGGACATGAATGGAGATGGCATCGTCGATCTATTGGTGGGGAGCTATGGGTACGACAACGGGGAGACCAACGAGGGGAGGGCCTGGCTCTACCTGGGGGGAGTGGGCTTTCCCGGCGCCGCCGTCTGGACGGGAGAATCCAATCAGGCAGACAGCCGCTTCGGATGGTCGGTGGCGGGAGTGGGAGACGTGAACGGGGATGGGTTCGGGGACGCCATGGTGGGGGCCAGTTATTACGAGAATCCTGCCGCCGCCGCCACCACCGACGAAGGAACCGCCTTCCTCTACCTGGGCAATGCCGGGGGCCTGGACACCACTCCCATCTGGGAGGTGTTTGGGGACGCCACCGGGAGCTACATGGGAACCAGCGTCGGGGGGAGTGACTACAACTCCGACGGCTACGCCGATGTGACCGCAGGAGGAACCGGGGCAAGTGGAGGGGAAGAGGTGGAACCGGGATGGATTGAGCCTGTCTATCTCGCCGGCTCAGGAGAGGTGAAGATCTTCTGGGGTGGGCCGGGTGGCCCGGGAGACACGCCGGACTGGACGGAGACGGGAGATCAGGTCAAACCGGGGGACCTCACCTGGGTGGTGGGCTCCTTCGGGCACGTTCTGTCGGGAGGGGGTGATTTCAACGGGGACGGCCACGCGGATCTGGCGGTGGGGGCTCCCGCCAATGGATTCGGTCAAAGCGCGGTGGTGGTCTTCGCCGGAAGTCCCACCGGCCCCTTCTCCGGCTCCTCCTGGCAGTGGCGCTCGGGAGAAGAGGGGGCACAAGGGGGTGCGGTGGTGGCCTTCCTCCCCGGGATGGGAGGGGAGGGTCGATCCGGCCTGAGCATGAGCGCACCCTACCTGGACACTGCCGCCACCGATGGCGGAGGGGTGTGGGGCTTCGCGGGGGCCTGGGGCGCCCAGGATCCTGCGGAAACCTTTTCCGTCCTGGGTTCCCTGGCCGGGAGCCTGTTGGGTACCGGTCTGACCCCCGCCGGGGACGTCAATGGGGATGGTGAAGGAGACCTCCTCCTGGGACTCCCCTTCTACCAGAACGGGGAAACCGGAGAAGGCCAGGTCCAGGTGTTCCACGGCCCCCTCTACGGCACCCTGGACCTTCCTGACTGGTCCCAGGAATCGGATATCGCCGATGCCAGGCTGGGTCTGGTGGTGACCTCGGCGGGGGATGTCAATGGGGATGGGTACGGAGATGTCGCGGTGGCCGCCCCCTACCGGGACTATCCGGGGACCATCGAAGCGGGGCAGATGTGGGTGTACCACGGGAGCCCCATCGGGCTGCTGGCTGACTCTGCCTTGAGCCTGGGGGGGAACCATGCCAGTGACCTGCTCGGGTATGGGATGACCCCGGGAGACTTCGATGGAGATGGCTTCACCGATCTGTTGATCGCCGCTCCCGGATACGACAACGGCCAGACCGACGAGGGGAAGGTCTGGGTATATCCGGGTTCGCCTACGGGGCTGGAGTTGCTCCCCACCTGGTCCTTTGAACCGGACGTGGCGGGGGCTGACCTGGGCGTGGACCTGAACTTTGGAGCTTCGGGGGATTTCAACGCCGACGGATATGCCGATCTGGCTCTGAACGGAGACGAGATCGTATACGCATTCCTGGGAAGCGCCGCCGGCCTGGAAACCTCCCCCTCCTTCACCATCACCTCCACCAACACCTGGTTTGGACGGGGCCTGGCGGCGGCGGACTTCGATGGAGACGGTTTTGGGGATCTGGCTGTGGGCGACACGGCGGGAAGCAACGACAGCGTTTTCCACATCTATCCGGGCGGTCCCCTTGGCCTGGACGCTGCTCCGTCTCTTTCCTTCCTTTTCCCCCAGGTCAACTCCTCCTTCACCCGGTCCCTGGCGGCAGGGGATATGAATGGAGATGGGTACGCCGACCTCATCGCCGGGGGCCCCGGATACGAAAGCAATGAGGGGTCGGTCCACCTGTACCTGGGGGGAGACCGGGAGGGAAATCCGGTAGAAGGAGCCGCCCTGGACGCCCGAATTCTGAGGTGGGATGAGGCCTTGGACGGGTACCGGCCCATTCACCCCGGTGGGCTGGCTGAGTTCGATGAGGGGTTCAGCGTCGCCATCCTGGCGGCCACTCCCTTCCTCCAGGCTGGGGCTTCCTTCCAGGCTCAGGTGGAGGTCAAGCCCCAGGGGACCCTCTTTGATGGCACCGACCTGTGGGAATCGGGTCTGTTGACGGAAGGCGAAGAGGCCATCGTCGACATCACCGGCTTGGACGACAACACCCCGTATCATTGGCGGGCGCGGATGAAATACGGTGAGGAGGGAATGGTGGCTCATCCCTACAGCCTGTGGGTGTATGGAGGCTGGCCGGGGGATCCCCAGGGAGTTCACGTTCGGACCGGTTGCACCGATGCCGACGACGACGGTTTGCGTCTCTGCGACGGGGACTGCGATGACTGGGACCCGACCATTTCCCCCGAAGCACCTGAAATCTGTGATGACGGCATCGACAACGACTGCTCAGGGGTGGCCGATGACTGTTTCGCCGGCTGCACCCTCAGCGTTCTCGCTCCCGATGCGGACGCAGATCTCACCGCAGGGGCCCTCTTCCGCTGGAACGGCACCTGCGATGGATATCGGGTGGATCTCAGCGCCGATCCCAATTTTCCGGTGGAAAGCACCTATGTGTTTGGAAGCCTGGGGGACGCTGCCGGAAACCAGACCTACGCCGTCTCCGCCACCATCTGGGCCTCCATCGGTCGCATCGCCACCGAGGGAGCGTACTGGCGAATCCTGGGAGGAAAGGACGGCCTGACCCTGGCGTCGGAGACGAGGGGATTCTTCACCACCCTGGTTCCTCTCCCTCCTCCGGCGGATCCTCCCGCCACCTGTTCGGTTTCCCTGCTGACCCCCGCCGACGCCGAGGTCATCGCTGCCAACCCCACCTTCCGCTGGACCACCGACTGTCCGGCGGCAAGGCTGGAGGTCTCCCCCGATCCCGCCTTCCCGGTGGAGGACACCTTCTCGTTTGGGGCGGTGTCCTCTCCCCGCTACACCCTCTCCACCACCGTCTGGGACAGCATCGATCAGAGGTTCGGGGCGTCAGGCGGCTACTGGCGGGTGGTGGGAGGCGCCGATGACGGGGAGCATACGTCGGTGGTTCGGACGTTTACGATTCCTTGAGGAGGGGAAGGCCTCTGATTCTTGAAACGCCTTCCCTGCGAAGACTTCCGTTTTCGCTCCGGCAGGCCTCGGCAACCTGAGGGGGATCACGAACTCTCCAAAATGGAGAGGGGCCTCACCCTCTTTTTTGAAGCAGAACCAGATGCTCCTGCCGAGGTTCCCCCTGGAACGCCTTCTGGGAATCCCGATGGAAGTGGGGGCGCTCCTGGGAGGCGGCGGCTATCGGCACCAGTCCCGCCTGAGGGGCCAACCGGGCCATCTCCTCGTCAGCGTGCCAGGGTCGGCCCTCCAGCACTCCGTCGCCGATGAGAATGAACATCTCCCCATGGGGGGTGAGGGCGTCGGCGGCCCGGGACATCCATCCCAGCATGTCCAGGTGAAAGCGGTTCCAGGATCCCGGTCCCTGATCGTGGCGAGCCCCGATTTCCCCCTGCCTCGCCTCCTGACCCGAACGGCCAAAGCCTAGCCAGGGAAGGCGGCGAGCCTGATGGTCAATGTAGGTGAAGGTGCCCGGGTAGGGGGGAGAAGTGATAAAAAGATCCACCGAGCCGGAGGTCAATCCCGGCATCTCCCGGGCATCCCCATTCAACACTTCCGCAACAGGAACACCGTCTTTGACGGCGTTTTTGAGTTCGGCTAGCTGGCTGACCAGCTCCTCCACTTTTCGCCCGAACAGGGTGGCGGCGGTCCCCCTGCCCACCTGACGGCGGACGATTCGTCCACTGGAGTCCCCCGGCTGGTTGGAGACCTTGACCACGATGGAGGAGAACACCGCCCGAAGCAGGTCCCGCAGGGTGAGGTCCAGCACGTCATCCACCCGCCGAATCAGCCCGGTCAACTCCAGGAGGACATGGGGTCCGTACCAGGACGCCTCCCGCCGCGCCGCCGAGGGAAGGGGAATGGATTCCTTGGCCCTGGCCGCCGCAAACACCTCCTCGGCGATGGCCTTTCCCATGGCCAGCAGCTCCTCTCTCTGAGAGGAGGACAGGAGACGGGTGCGGGCTCTGGCCACCAGGCGCCCCACCGGGTTGATATCGAATCCTCGGGCCTCCGCTCCCGCCACCATGGCCTCCACCAGCACCGTGCCGCTGCCACAGAAGGGATCCACCACCCGGGGGTGCCGATAGGGCCTGGCTCGTTCAACGGCGGGGGAACCCCCAAGGATTCGCCTGGCAATCTCGGGATGCATGCGCCCCGGCCAGGAGTGGAACCCATGGGTCAACGTGAAGGGGGCAACGTTCTCCACCCCCTCCAGGACCGAAGCCAGAAATCGGGAGCCCTCTTCCTGCCCCTGCCGCTGCGCGACTCCCCCCACATGGGAAAGGGTGCGACGCTCCTTGGGGGGAGGCCTCTCCCCTGCCTGGGACGGGCGCGGGGGCGGGAACTCCTCCTGGGGCAGCCGCGAACGGTCCCGACGGTCTCCGGACTCTCCAGGCAGGCGGGAGCGGGAGCCTGGGGAACCCGAGAAAAAGCCGTCGGGGCGGGAAGGGCGCTTCATGGGGTGGGAAGGGCCACGTCGGGGAAGTTATCCATGGTCCGTTGGGCCCGCATCAGGAGCATCTGGGCTATGAAGGCTTCCAGGGAGAGGGTGACCTGGTCTTTTTGGGCCGCATAGCGACGCCAGGTCACCGTGCCGGCCTCGGCGTCCCGTCCACCCACCACCACCACGTTGGGAACCTTGGCGGTGGTCGCCTTTCGCACCTTCTTGTTCAGGGACTCGGCGGAAGAGTCCACCCCGGCCCGGATCAGATGCCCTCGCAACAGGTCCTCCACCTTGCGGGCGTATCCCTCGAACTTGTCGGAGACGGACAGGATCGCCACCTGCTGAGGAGCCATCCAGGTAGGGAAGGCCCCACCAAAGTGCTCGATGAGGAAGGCGATGAACCGCTCGTGGGTGCCCAGGGGGGCCCGGTGGATGATGTAGGGGCGGTGGGCCTCTCCATCCTCTCCGGTGTAGGTCAGATCGAAGCGGGCGGGCATGGCGAAATCGAGCTGACAGGTGGAAGCGGTCTCCTCCCTGCCCACCACGTTGCGGATCTGGAAGTCGATCTTGGGTCCGTAGAAGGCCCCCTCTCCCTTCCGAGCTTGATAGGGAACGGAGAGGTTCTTCAACACCCCCTCCACCATCGTCTCGGTCAGAGACCAGGCAACCGGGTCGTCTACATACTTTTCCTTGTTGACCGGATCGTGAAGCGAGAGGCGCAGCCAGAATGAGGAGAGACGGAACAGCTCGTAGTAGTAGCGATGCAACTCCACCACCGCCTTCAGCTCTTCTTCGATCTGATCAAAACGGCAGTAGATGTGGCCATCGTTCATGGTCATCCCCCGGACCCGCAGCAACCCCGACAGGGCGCCGGACTGCTCGTAGCGGTACACCTGACCGTATTCCGCCAGGCGCAGGGGCAACTCTCTATAGGACCTTGGCCGATGGGCGTATATCATGTGGTGGTGGGGGCAGTTCATGGGCCTGAGGTAGTAGTCATCCTCCCCCTCCAAGGTCATGGGTGGGTACATGCCTTCGGTGTAGTAAGGGAGATGTCCAGAGGTGCGATAGACTCCACTGCGGGTGATATGGGGGGTGGAGACTCGCTGGTAACCGGCTCGAAACTCGGTCTCCTCGGCCAGTTTTTCCAACTCATCGCGAATCACCGTACCGTTAGGGAGCCACAAGGGGAGTCCGGGACCCACCTCCGGGGAGACGGTGAACAACTCCAGCTCCCTTCCCAGCTTGCGATGGTCCCTCTCTTCGGCAAGTTTCCGTTCTTCCAGGAATTTTTCCAGCTCTGCCCTGGAAGAGAAGGCCAGGCCGTACACCCTGCAGAGCTGGGGATTCTTCTCATCTCCTCGCCAATAGGCCCCGGAGACCTTGTCGAGCCGGAAGGCGTCGCTGGGGATGTCGGCCGTGGAGGAGACGTGGGGACCCTCACACAGGTCGGTGAAGGGACCGTTCTGATAGAAGCTGAAGACCCCTTCGCCTCTCCTTCCCAACTCCTCGACCCACTCCACCTTCAGGGGTTCTCCCATGGAGGCAAGGCGCTCAGCCGCCTGGGAGAGGGTGGATTCCCCTCGCGAGAAGGCCTGACCCTCCCCCAGGATCCGCCGCATCCGGGCCTCGATCTCGGGGAGATCGCTGTCCGAAAAAGGAGAATCCATCAGGAAGTCATAATAGAAGCCAGTGGAGACGGGGGGCCCGAATCCGAGTTTGACTTCTGGTCTCACCTCACGCACCGCTTGAGCCAGGACGTGGGCCAGAGAGTGACGAAGGCGGTAGAGGGACTCGCCCATCTCGGCGATCTTGTCGTTTTCCATCTGCATGGCTGGGAAACCTTCCAGAAGTGGCGGCGGGCGCGGATGATACTGGCCCCTCCCTGCCGTGTCCACGACGTTTCCTGGAAGCCCCCCCGGCACGAGGACCGGGGGTATACTCCTCAAGCGGTCTCCATCGCCCCCACTGCCACGGAGAGTTGGATGTTCCCCCGGTTTTTCCCCCTGCTGTCCGGTCTCTCCTTTTTTTGTCTCTTCACCCCCTCAGCCAAGGCCGAGGTCATTCGGGTACCGGAGGATTATCTGTCCATCGGAGAGGCCATCGACGCCGCCTCGGCTTGCGACACGGTTCATGTGGGTCCCGGCACCTGGAACGAAAATGTCTGGCTCAAACAGGGAGTGGACCTGGAGGGTGAGGGGGACGATGTCACCTTCCTCCGGGCCGATTCGGGAGAGGTCCTCCATGCCGGTGGAGGCAACGAAGTGCGAAACCTGGGAATCCTGGGGGGAGGCGCCGCCATCGGGATCTACAGCTCCGTGGACTGGGTGCGCCTCCTCTCGGTGATGGTGGACGACACCTCGGTGGGCATTCAGGTGTCGGGGGGAAGCGTCGCCGTGGTGGACAGCATCCTCTCTCGGGGAGCCTCCCAGGGGATTCGACTGGACAGCGGGGCGGTGCAGGTGGAGGGAAGCTCCCTGGTGGGGAACGGGACCGGCATCCAGGTCAACAGCGCCTGGTTGAAGCTCAAGGATTCCTCCCTGGAGGGGAACGGAGTGGGCATCTCCGCTGCCTCAGCGACCTTATGGGTGGAGGGCTCTGATTTCATTGGCAATCTGTTCGGTACCAGCCTGCTTTCCACCGAGGGAGAGATCCTCGGCTGTTCCTTTGTAGGGAATGACACCGCTCTGGCCCTGACCGATAGCGACCTTCCCATTACCGCCAACCTGTTTCGGGACAATTCTCTGGGGCTGACCCTGGCCAGCGGCCTGCCCGTCATCGTCGGCAACGTGTTTTTTGACAACGCTGGCGCCGGCCTGCTGCTGGCGGCCCTGGCCTCTCCCAGGGTAGAGAACAACGCCTTTGTGGAGCATGAGGGGGAGGCCCTCCTGGTGCTCTATGCCGATCCAGAACTTCGGAACAACAGCTTTTTGGGAAACGGGCTGGGGGCTGAGATCCGGGGATCCTCCGGGTCCTTGTACAACAATCTCTTTGTCGGGAATGGAATCGGCCTGTCGGTGGCCGGAGAAGCGCCGTCTACAGGATGGAACCTGTATCACGGGAACACGGCGGATTTTGAAGATTCCTGGTACTCCCCCACCGATATCACCCTCGACCCCCTTCTCAATGGATGGTCTCCAGACGGCGACCCAGAAAACGACGATTACACACCCGAAGCCGGAAGCCCCGCCGTCGATGCGGGCGACCCGGACGTGGCCCAGGTAGACCCTGACGGCTCCCGCAACGACATTGGCTGGAGTGGAGGACCGGGGGCGGGAACCACCTATATTCCCATCGAAAACGAAGCCCCCAGTCTGATCTTCTATGCCCCCTCCACCGCCCAGGAAGGGGCATTTTATCTCATCAGCAACGACCTTGGAGCGGATCCCGATGGAGACCTGATCCTGGCTCGCTGGGATTATCTGTTGGACGATGAGTTGGAGTTCTGCGACTTCTTTACCACCGCCAACGCCCAGTATTTCTTCCCCGATCAGGGCACCTATACCGTCCGGGTCCAGGTGATGGATCCCATCGGTGCCATGCAGCAGTACCAGGAGGACATTCCCGTGGAGAACGACGAGCCCCAGATCTCCGCCAGCGGGCTGGCCACCGCGTTTGAGGGATACCCCTGGGTGCTGGACCTGAACTTCTGGGATCCGGGGGTCTACGACGAAACCACCGCCCGGGTGGATTGGGAAGATGACGGAGTTTACGACGAGGAGGATGTGGAGATCGGCTATCACAGCCACGATTTCCCGGATGAAGGGAGTTACTCGGTGCGGGTCCAGGCTCAGGATGGAGATGGGGGCGAGGCGGCCACCACGGTGGGAGTGGAGGTGTACAACATCTCGCCTCAGATCCTCTCCCATCCCCCCGAGCTGCCCGCCGAGGTGGGGCGCCCCTGGGAGTACCTGCCGGCCGCTTGGGATCCAGGCATGGAGGATGTCCTCTTCTGGTTCCTCAACAGTGGACCGGAGGGAATGGAAATGGAGGGGGATGGGCACCTGCTGTGGACCCCGGCTTCGGGCCAGGAGGGAGAGCATGCCGTGGCGATTACCGTGGAGGACGGGGACTCCGGGCTGGCCAGCCAGACCTTCAACGTGGCGGTGGAGCCCGCTTCCAGCGGGGACGATGATTCGACTCCCTGTGACGATGACACCACTTCAGGAGATGACGACGCCACTTCAGGAGATGACGACACCGGAGCCTCCGACGATGACACTCCTCCCATGGATGATGACACGGCACCTGAGGACGACGACACTTTCCCGGACGACGATGACTCCCCCCCTGACGATGATCTGATCGACGACGATGGGCCCGGCGGCTGCTCTTCTTGCGATGCAGCGGGGGATGGGGAGGACTCGGGGTGGATGGGAGCCTTGATGCTGATGGTTCTACCGCTGAGGAGGCGGCGACTCCGTGGCTGAGGCAGGGTCCAAGAGCGGCGTTCTTCCCTTTCCGCCCCGATCCTCCCTGTCTCTGACGTTTCTTCTGGTGCTGGGCAGCGCCTGGCTGGCCTCCTGGCTTCTTCCTCCCTCCCTTCCCACGAAGGTCCCCCCCCTTTCCTCCTGGCAGGAGGTGGATCGTCGGTTGAGGGAGGCGGTTGCCGACCCTGCCCCACGGGTGGCGGTGGTGATGGGAGACTCGGTGGTGGCGGGAACCGTGTTGAAGGATTCGGTTGCCGTAAGCCCCTCTTCGTGGTCCCTGGTTCCCCTGTTGAATCGGGAGGTCGGGCCATTGCCCGGCATGGGTTTCCACGATCTTTCCTCGCCGGGCCTTCTCCCCTCCGACGCTCTGGCCATCGTCTCTCGCCTGGATCACTGGGATCCCCAGGGAAAGCTGGAGTTGGTGATCCAACTCTCTCCCCGTCACTTCTCCGCAGCCTACTCCACGACAAAAACCGCATGGTCTCTGCCCTTTCTGGCCCACTCCCCCTCTTTGATGGAGGGGAGCCCCCTCCTTCGCCCATGGGAGGTCCTGCGGGATCGGATTGGCCAGGCCCGGGGAGGATGGGGAGGAATACGGGAGTGGGGCCGTTCCCGAATCTCCCAGGCGCCGGCGCTGAAGGAGCTGGGAGACGCCGAGACTCCATCGTCAAAGAAGGGGGCGGGGATGTTCCAACTCCAGGTGCGCCCTCACTTTCTGGAACCCGACCTGGAGGAGGAGAACGTTCAACACGCCTCCCTGCTCGCTCTCCTGGCCAGGACCATCGCCAGGAAGCGTCCTGTGCTGTTTTTCCTGACCCCTCTCAACGAGGAGGCCTTGGGGGGAATGGAGGTGCAGGGGCGCATTGCCGAAGTAGAAGCCGCCCTGGGTCAGAAGGTGGAGGACGGCGAAACCGTCCGGTTGGTCAATCTCGATGGCCCGGTGTTTTTTGCCGAGCGCTTCTCTGACCACTGTCATCTCACCCCCGAGGGAAACCGGATTCTTGCCTTACAACTGCTTGAAGTTCTTGATGTTCCTTCCCCATCCATCCTCCCCGAGCCGGATCGTTTCGCACCCACGGCTCCGGACTTCGCCTATGTGGTGGGGGGAACCGGAGAGGGATTTGGAAACGGAACGGGGGAGCAGGTGCGGTTTGGGAACGCCGCTGACATCACCGTCGTTGAATCGGGAATCCTGGCCATCGCCGACACCGGAAATCATCTGATCCGGAGGGTGAGGGTGGCCCGCAACATGACCGAGACCTGGGCGGGGTCATTGGGGCAGTCGGGGGCGGTGGACGGGGAAGGGGAGGGGGCCCGGTTTTCCAAGCCCACTCGGGTGGTGGCGGATGGGCGGGGCGGAGTGTTCGTCCTGGAGGCCGAAGGGACCCGAGTGAGGCACGTGGACCGGCGGGGGAAGACCCGTACTCTCCCTTTGCCGGAGGGTGCGGCGTCGGCTCCCCTGCTGGATCTGGCTGTCCACCGCCAGACCCTTTTCCTCCTGGGCCCTTCCCTGGGGGGATTGTTGGCCTTTCCCCTCCAAAAGGAGGGAGTGGGAGCGCCTCGCAGGGTCGCCACCTGGGGGAACCTGGGAGTGCAGAACTTCGCCGTGGACGGCCTGGATCGCCTGTGGCTGACCACCCTGGAGGGCTCGGTGTGGAGACTGGCCCTCTCCCCTTCCAACCGCCAGAGCGAGCCCCCCGCCTTGGACACCGCGACGACGCCCTTGGTGGCAGCCGCTGGGGCCGGAGAGGCGGCGGCCCTGGTGGAGGCCTCGGTGCGAGGCGAAAAGACCGTGGAGATGAAAAACTGGCGTCCCATTCAGGCCAGACGAATCCTGCCGGTGGGAGAGCAAGGAGAAGTGCTGGTGCTGGACCGCTGGCAGGATCAGACCCTGTTGTGGTCGTTGGACGGGAAAGACTCCTACGCCCGCCCCCTGGTGCCCTCTCGTGCCGACGGCTCCCGCCTGGTCCAGAACGATCCGGGAATGCTGCGAAACGCTTCGCCCGCCGTCGATTCCCCATCGGGCATCCTCTACTGGCTGGATGCCCGCCACTCCTACGTATGGCTGTGGCAACCGTGGGTGAGGACGATTGGATGGACCCCCGACGCTTCGACCTTCCATCGGGGGGAGATCGCCGGCAAAGAGGCACCCTATCGGGTCCTGCTGGTGGGCAATTCCCTGTCCCAGTTCGAAGTAGAGACGACCGCTCGCTCGGTGCGGTTGGGTTTTCCCGAGAAGCTGGCCCTGCGGTTGATCCGCCACCCCTCCCTTCGGGCGGTGTCGGTGGATGTCCTCTCCCGCAGTCACCCCGGTCAGGATCTGGTGGAGTGTCTGGCCACCCTCATGGGACAACCTCCGGGAAGCGTGCAGATGGCGGTGGTGATGATGGACCGCCACAGCATCGCCGACATCGGCCATAAGGTGAGGCGAGCAAGATGGAATGCCCAGGGATTTCTGGATCTCCGCCAGGATGAACTTCGTTCCCTGCCCATCCCTGCCGACGAGGAGGCTCCTCCTGAGGGAGACGGTCGGGGGCTCACCGAGTTGGCCAGGGTTCTGGGAGCCACCCGTTCCTGGTGCGAGTCCCATGGGGTTCGCCTGGTGGTCCTGGACATCCTGGGAATCAACGATGCCGAAGGGTTCGGTCTGTCCCTTTCTCCCCAGATGACCCCCGATGGGGTGAAGGATCCTTCCCCGGTGCCCGCCATGGGCCCCCTCTCCCTCACCTATGAGGAATGTCGGCGGGCGGTTCGGGAAGTGGGAATCCCTCTTCTGGATCCCACCCCATGGATCGCTCGGATCCTCCCCACCGAGTCTCCCATCCACGGCGTCCAGGACGACCATTTTCGCAATCGGGCCCATGCCGTCCTGGCAGATTTCCTGGCCTCCCGACTTCCCTCCCTGATGGACGCGACCCCCAGAGTCCTCCCGGCTGTGAACCCCCTTCCGCTGGTCCCGTCCGCACCCCTTGGGGAACTTCCCGAGGCGCTTTCCTTGCGCCATGGCGTGAACCCAGACCGCCTGTCGTTCTCCACCTCATCGGGAATGCTGGAGGTACTGGTGGATGTCACCGTCCACTCCCCCGATGCTTCCCCGGTGACGGCGGACTGGAAGAGGGCCTTGTGGATCGCCGGTCGCTATGCCCCTCGGGCCTCCAACGGAATGCGAATCCTCTTTGTCACCTTCGCCAGCCGCGACGAATACGGGCAATCCGCCTGGCAGAGCGCCTCCCCGGTCGCCACCTTCTCCTTGGATCGTCAGGGGATCAAGCAGGCCTCCTCTCAGGCGGCCTCCCTTCTTCTGGCCTCTGATTCCTCTCCTCCCCCCTGGTTGCGGCAAGAATCAGGCAAGGAAGCAGACAGGCCCCGTTGAACCCCTCCACTGAATCACTCCACCCCTCGCCTGTTCTCGGGCCCGTTGCTCTTCTGGGTCTGGGAAGAGCGGGGCTCGCCGTGCTCCTGGCTCTCTACCGGGCGTCGGTTCCGATTCAGTGGGCCTGGAACAGGACGCCTCATCTCCGCCTTCCCGGGCTCCTGCCGGGGAACCTTCTCCTCCACACCGGCCCTCATCTTCCCTCCTTCAGGGGAATCCGGGTGGTAATTCTTGCCGTCCAGGACGGAGCCATTGCCTCGGTAGGGAAGCTCCTGGCGGAGAGGGAGCTGGAGGCTCAGACGGTGGTGCTCCATCTCTCCGGCTCCCTGCCTGGAGAGGAGGCGGCCAGCAACAGAATCCCCCACGTCCATTACGGATCCTGGCACCCTCTACAGTCTCTCAGCGGAAACGGCTCCTGGCCCTCTCCCTTCTGGATGGTGTGTGAAGGGGATGCAATGGCGGTGGAAACGGCCCGAGCCCTCACTGAACGATTGGGCTGCCATCCAGCCACCCTGCCTCCTGGCGGGAAGACCCTGTATCACGCTGCCGCAGTCCTGGCGTCGAACCTCCTGGTGGCTCTGGAAGGGGTGGCCATGAGGACCCTGACCCAAGCCGGCATCCCCGCTGAAGAGGCCATGCCCCTCCTTCACCCTCTGGTGCGAGGGACCGTCCAGAATCTGATGTACCAGTCCCCGAAAGACGCCTTGACCGGTCCCATCGCTCGGGGAGATGGGGAAGTGGTGGCCCGACACCTGGAAGCCTTGGATCACACCGATCCCGCCGCGGCTCGCATCTACCGATTGCTGGGAAGGGAGGCGCTGGCCCTGATTCGGGAGCGCCTTTCTAAAGAAGTTGCCCTCAGGGTGGAGAGCCTGCTCTCGGATGGAGGGGAAGAGGAGAATCCCCGTTGACCGGCTCAAAATCCCTGATGAAACGCCGTGGCCGGGGAGAGACCGGGGTGTTATCATGACTCCGTTGGCTCCCCACGGGATGATCTCATGCTCGACAGCTACATCATCGAGAAGATCAAGCGAGAGCGACAGGAGAGGTCGGACGGTGCCCGTGCGCCTCTTCGCATTGAGGTCCCCCATCCCTCCCCTCGGCCTCCTGGCCATGAGGGGGGGGAGGCCGATCCCGAGGAGCGGGACCGGGGAGTGGTCATCATCGACTTCGCCCTCGACTTCCGCCGCTGATCCCGGGCCCCCAGGGAGGGGTCCCCTGGTTGCGATTCTCTCCCCGCACCCCCGGTTTTGCGTTTAGTTTTCCGGCCAATTTCTTGGAGTGGCTCCATGTCCCATCCCCCTGAACCCGCCCCCTTCGGTGCGTCCATGTTGCGAAGCCTGCTGGAGGGGGCGGTGGCCCGGGCGGCTCTTGCCTTGGCGCCTGAAGGAGTGGAGCTCCCCGCCCTGGTCCTGGAGGCGCCTCCCCGGGCGGATCTGGGAGACTACGCTGTGGCTCTGTTTCCTCTGGCGAGAATCCTCAAGCAGGCCCCTCCTCGCCTCGCTTCCCTGTTGGCCTCGGCCCTCCTCGCCGATCCCAGCGCTTCCTCCTTGCTGGCCAGGGCCGAGGCAGCGGGACCTTACGTCAACCTGACCCTGCGCCGGGAAAGATGGTTTGGAGAGGTGCTCACCGAAGTTCTTGGGAAGGGAGATTCCTTCGGGACCAGCCCGGCCTTCGCGGGCAGGAAGGCCATGGTGGAATTCTCCTCTCCCAACACCAACAAGCCCCAGCACCTGGGCCACGTTCGCAACAACGTCATCGGGGACTCGGTCTCCCGAATCTTGTCCGCTTGCGGCTGGGAAGTGGTGAAGGCCAATCTGGTCAACGACCGGGGCATCCACATCTGCAAGTCCATGGTGGCCTACCAGCATTGGGGGGAAGGGCAGACCCCCGAGTCGACGGGCATCAAGGGAGATCACTTCGTGGGGCGATACTACGTCCAGTTTGAACGGGCCCACAAGGCGGAGGTGGCCCGAGAGCAGCAAAACATCCTGGACTCAGGCGAAGTGAGGGACGCGGAGAAAGCCACCGCCCTGGCCACCGACCGCAGCCCTCTGTTGGAGGAGGCCCGGAAACTGCTCCGGCTCTGGGAGGCTGGGGATCAAGAGGTCCATACCCTTTGGCGACGGATGAACGATTGGGTGCTGGAGGGGTTTGCCCACACCTACGCCACCATGGGCATCTCCTTTGACCGCTTCTATTACGAGAGCGAAACCTATCAGCTCGGTCGGGACATCGTTCTGGACGGAGTTTCTCGGGGGTTGTGCCAACAAAGGGCGGATGGTTCGGTGTGGGTGGATCTCACCGAGCAGGGACTCGGTGAAAAGCTCCTCATCCGTCGGGATGGCACCACCGTCTACATGACCCAGGATCTGGGCACCGCCTGTCTCAAGCAGGAGGACTATCGCCTCGACCGATCCATCTATGTGGTGGCCTCGGAGCAGGATCATCACTTCCGGATTCTCTTTGCCACTCTCAAGAAGCTGGGGTTTGCCTGGGCAGACCACCTCCATCACCTGTCCTACGGCATGGTCTACCTGCCGGAGGGGAGGATGAAGACCCGGGAGGGAACGGTCATCGACGCGGATGTGCTGATGGCGGAGATGGTCGCCCAGGTGGAGGAACTGGTGAGGGAGAGGGCGAGGGAGACGAACAGGGATGAAGAAGGGGGACCGTCTGGGGGAGTGGCCAACCAGGCCCTGGAGGCCTTGGCCATCGCTGAGGAGATCGCTCGCCCGGTGGGCCTGGGGGCCCTGAAATTCTACTTGCTGCGGTTCAATCCTCGTTCCGACGTGACGTTTAATCCAGCCGAGTCGGTCTCCCTGCAGGGGGACACCGGCCCCTATGTGCAGTACACCGCCACCCGCATCCCCGCCATCCTGGAGAGGGCCCGGGCCACCGGCCTGGATGAGGGAGAGGCGGACCTTTCCCTGCTGGGAAACCCTGAAGAGGTGGCTCTGGTGGGAGGCCTCGCCCGCTATCCTGAGGTGGTTCTGGAGGCCGGTGACAAGCTGAACCCCTCGGTCATCGCCGGGTTTCTTCTTGAGTTCTCAAGGAATTTCAACAAGTTCTACAAGATGCACCGGGTGGTGGGCGCAGAAAGCGAGGCCCTGGGGAGGGCCCGGCTTCGGCTCTGTCTGGCCTGTGGTCAGGTGCTGAGAAATGGGTTGAACCTGCTGGGGATGGAGATGCCGGCTCGGATGTAGGGAGAAGGATGGGCGAGGTCTTTGACTGCGCCCACCGGTCCTCCCCACCTGATCCTGTTCATCCTTCCTTCCCCCCATCCTCCCGACCTGGAGCCACCAGGACAAAGCGGTCATCCCGATTGGCCTCCAGGCTCGGCTGGGTGCCGTCGAACCCCGTGCATTGCACCCTCCAGATCCCTTGGCAGCGGCGGGATTTGCTTTCTACATATCTAAGTGATATCATATCGACATCGTAACGCTTTCGCGCTGCGAGGCTTGACCCCTCGCAGGGACCGGAAGCCAAGAGAAGCGCATTGAGCGCAGGAGGTTGTTGTGGCCCAAGGAAGCAAGGTTCGTGCTCGGGAAGTCCCCACACACTGCTGGTCGGGGATGGGAATGCTGGTGCTGGTGATCGTTTCGCTGCTGGTCACCGGGGTTGGCTTTGCCCAGGGGGCCCGACTGGAGTCGCCGTGGCTGGCGGGGTTGAGCGCCTTGGCCATGGTCATCCTCTTTGCCGCCTGCGGAGGATTTTTCGTAGTAAATCCAAACGAATCCAAGGTGTTGACCCTATTTGGAACCTACGTGGGATCGGTGAAGGAGAACGGGTTCTACTGGGCCAATCCCTTCAACGTGAAGCTCCGCCTCTCCCTCCGGGCCCACACCCTCAACGGCGATCGCCTGAAGGTGAACGATCGGGGAGGCAATCCCATCGAGATCGCTGCCGTGGTGGTGTGGCAGGTCAGCGACACCTTCGCTGCCGCCTTCCAGGTGGAGCGCTACGAGGAGTTCGTGCGGATCCAGAGCGAAACCGCAGTGCGCCATCTGGCCTCCACCTGGCACTACGATGGAGACGACGGTGAGGTCACCTTGCGGGGTTCCACCGATGAAGTGAGTGCTCATCTGAAATCGGAGCTGCAGGAGAGGATGGCCCTGGCGGGAATCACCATCATGGAGGCCCGCCTCAGCCATCTGGCCTACTCGCCGGAGATTGCCCACGCCATGCTGCAACGCCAGCAGGCCGCCGCCCTCATCGCCGCCCGTTCCCGCATCGTCGATGGGGCGGTGGGGATGGTGGAGATGGCCCTTCACCGTCTCAGTCAGTCGGAAATGGTCCACCTGGATGAGGAGAGAAGGGCGGCCATGGTGAGCAATCTGCTGGTGGTTCTGTGTTCGGAGAGGACCACTCCAGTGGTCAATGCCGGCTCCCTCTACACCTGAGAGGCCCGGCCCATGACCGAACGCAAGCCGTTTCTGCTGCGAATCGACGAGGCCCTCTACGAGGAACTGCGGCGGTGGGCCGATGATGAGCTGCGAAGCGTCAACGCCCAGATGGAGTTCATTCTGAGAAGAGCGGTGCGGGAGAGGAGGGGGAGAGGAGGTCGGCCTTCCTCAGAGGATTCGCCCTCCCGAGAGACGGGGCCCGAAGAGGGATAGGGCCCCTCGGCTCATCGCCCCAACGCCATCGCCGCCGAGGCCACCACCGTGGCGGGTGCCAGACCCCGGGCCTTGGTGGCCTCGATGCGGTCCCCCAGCGCCTTCAATCGGGAGAGGGACTCGGCATGGGACTGGGACCAGCGATGAACCGCCGCCTTCACCCCCTCTTTGCCCACCCGACCCCGCATGATCCCGGCACACACCTCCCCGAGGAGGGCTCGCAACTGTCCCTGAACCCCCAGCAGGGCCACCTTCTCCCACCCATCCTGGGCCTCCGAGGCGTCCGCCAGATCCAAGGCCCATTCCAATCGGGTGGCTTCCCCCGCCTCGAACCACAGAGAAGCCGCCTCCTCCACGGGGAGTCGGGTCGTTTCCGCCAGCAGGGTCACCTCTGCGGCAAGGGGCAGGTAGGGAATCCGGGCCAGGGCCTCCGCCAGAGGAGCGGGGATGTCCCGAGAGGTCCCCCATTTCACCTTGCGGGCCAGTTCGCGGCGAGAAGCGAGGGGCAGGACCTCGGCAATCTGGGACTCAAACTGGGCAAATCCCTCTCGGAACCGCCGAAGGAGAACCGGGGCATCGGTCAGTGACAACCCCCTTTCCAGGATCCACCGGGTGAGGGTGGCCACCGAATCCTCCACATCGATGATCAGCCGGTACTGAACGCTGGCCCTCACCTTCTTGCCATCCAAACGATGGATCTGCTCTTTCAACTCCCAGGAGCGAAGCAGATCCGCCGCCACCAGATAGGCCAGGGCGATCTCTGCCACGGAACGCCCGGTGGCTTCCCGGGTGGAGGGGAAGAAGGTACACCCCGCCCCGTCGATGATTCGATTGGTGATCACCGTGGCAGCGATTTCCTTCTGCAGCTTGTGGGCGTCCAACTCATCGTTGAAGCGCTCCCGAACCTCGGCGGGGAAGTAGGAGCACAGAGCCTCCCGGACGTGGTGCCCTTGGAAGGCGGGATCCTCCAGCAGGTGCTTGTAGACCAGCATCTTGGTGAAAGGAGACAGCTTGGCCAGCTCCGGCCTCAGCATCTTTTCACCGGCAGCCTTGCGCCTCTGCATCTCCGCCTCTCCGGGCAGGCGATGCTCCCGGGGGTCCATGGCGACCTCCGCCTCCAGGACCGCTGTCAGATGCATGAAGGCGGACAGGCTCTTCTCAGAACGAACCTGCTCCAAGGAAAGAAGCTCGGAATGCAGGTAGTTGTTGCGAAGCACGTCCCGGCAGACCTGATCCGACATGGCCCGCAACAGGGCATCCCTCCCTGAGTCGTCGATCACTCCCCTTCGCATCAGGGGCTGGAAAAGGATCTTCAGGTTGACCTCATGGTCGGAGGTGTCCACTCCGCCGGAGTTGTCCACCGCATCGGTGTTGATCCGGCCCCCCTTCTGGGCGTACTCGACCCGGCCCCACTGGGTGAACCCCAGGTTGCCACCTTCTCCCACCACCCGGGCCCGAACCTCGGTGGCGTCGATGCGAACCCCATCGTTGGTGGAGTCCCCGGCGTCCCGATGGGTCTCGAAGGAGGCCTTGAAGTAGGTGCCGATGCCCCCATTCCACAGGAGATCCACCTCGGCTCGCAGGATGGCCCGGATGAGATCCTCCCCTGACAAGGAGTGGGCCTCGATGCCCAGGGCCTTTCGGGCTTCGTCGGAGAGCTCGATGGTCTTGCTGGCGCGGGGCCAGATTCCTCCTCCCTTGGACATGGCGGTCTGGTCGTAATCCATCCAGGAAGAGCGGGGAATATGAAACAGGCGGGTGCGGGCGATGGCGGAAAGGCCGGGATCCGGATCGGGGTCGATGAAGATGTGGCGATGATCAAAGGCCGCCAGCAGCTTCATGGAGGAGCTGAGGAGCATTCCGTTGCCGAACACGTCCCCCGACATGTCACCAATGCCCACGCAGGTGATGGGATCGGTCTCGGGATCGACGGCGATCTCCCGGAAGTGCCGTTTGACGCATTCCCAGGCACCCTTGGCGGTGATGGCCAACTCCTTGTGATCGTATCCCCGGGAGCCCCCTGAAGCGAAGGCGTCCGCCAGCCAGAATCCGTACTCCTGGGAGATGGCGTTGGCGGTGTTGGACAGGTGGGCGGTGCCTTTGTCGGCAGCCACCACCAGGTAGGGGTCG
>CAYRTW010000088.1:0-20747 GCA_964426935.1 uncultured Rickettsiales bacterium | reverse complement strand
GCCGATGATGACACCACCGCCGATGATGACACCACCGGGGATGATGACACCACCGGGGACGATGACACCACCGGGGACGATGACACCACCGGGGACGATGACACCAGCTCCGCCCCCGACGACCTGGACGAAGATGGGTTCACCGACGACGTGGATTGCAACGACGGCGATGCCACCATTTTTCCTGGGGCCATCGAGGTCTGCGACGGAATGGACCAGAATTGCGACGGGGAGCCCGATGATGGATTGCCGGTCGAGACCTGGTACGTCGATGGCGACGAGGATGGGTACGGCGCCGGAGAGTCTCAGACCGGATGCA
Organism: uncultured Rickettsiales bacterium; assembly: GCA_964426935.1. Classification (GTDB taxonomy): domain Bacteria; phylum Myxococcota_A; class UBA796; order UBA9615; family JAKLKC01; genus CAYRTW01. The sequence continues at coordinate 20,428 of CAYRTW010000088.1, read as the reverse complement.
ATCGCCCGGCTACGGGAACCTCAACCCTGAACGGGGATTGTGATGACGAGGATGCCAGCGTCCTGCCTGGGACCGTGGAGATTTGCGACGGTCGGGACGAGGACTGTGATGGGGTGACCGACGATGGCCTGACCGTGGAGACCTGGTTCATCGACCTGGATGAGGACGGCTACGGTACGGGGGAGTCCACCACCGGATGCAACCGCCCGGTCGCCGGCACCTCCCTGATCGGCGGGGACTGCGATGACACCACGGCTGCGGTCTCTCCCGCCGCCGAGGAAGTGTGCAACCTGGGGGTGGACGACGACTGCAACGGGTTGGCTGACGATGAGGAAGATGGGGATCTGGGCACCTGGTGGTATCCCGATGGGGACGAGGACGGCCATGGAGACCCTGCCGGTGGAGCCCTCCAGTGCCTGGCCCCGGATGGGTGGGTGGAGTCCTCGGACGACTGCGACGACGGTGCCTCCTGGGTGAACCCCGGCGTCGTCGAGCTGTGCAACACCCTGGACGACAACTGCGACCTGGTGGTGGATGAGGGGTTTGACTTCGATGGGGATGGGTACAGCGAGTGCGGCGAGGATTGTGACGACACCGACGGGGGCCTCCACCCCGGGGCCGTGGAGCTCTGCGACGGCCTGGATCAGGACTGTGACGCCTTGATCGACGAAGACCTTCTCGTGGAGACCTGGTTCGTTGACAGTGACGGGGACGGATACGGTATCGGCGAGGCCACCACCGGATGCGACCGACCCGGCACCGGAACTGCCGAGTTGGATGGAGATTGCAACGACGATGATTTCACCCTCTACCCCGGAGCGGTGGAAACCTGCAACGGCCTGGACGAGGACTGCGACGCGGTGATCGACAACGGGTTTGACCAGGATGGGGACGGGTACACCTCCTGCGGCGGAGACTGCAACGATGACGCCAGCGCAGTGAATCCCGGGGCCGCCGAGCTGTGCAACGAGGTGGATGACAACTGCGGAGGGGGAATTGATGAGGGCCCCGACTCCGATGCAGACGGCTACACCGAATGCCAGGGCGACTGCGATGAGGAGGATCCCTTCCTTCACCCCGGGGCCGACGAGGAGCCCTGGGATGGAATCGACCAGAACTGCGACGGAGAAGACCTCACCTGCGCTGAGATCGATCTGGGTAGCGAGGTCGGCCAGGGGGTGTGGTCAGGATCCACGGTCGAAGCTGGGAACGATGTGTCCCTGACCTGCGAAGGGGAAGGGGAGGCGGAAGACGCGCTCCTCCATTTCCGGGCTCCGGTGGCGGGGATCTACGTGTTCAACACCATGGGGTCCGAATTTGACACCGTGCTGGGGATCCTGGAGGGAGACTGCTCGGAGGGGGAGAGGAACTGCGACGACGATGCCGGCGAGGATGGAGCGTATTCGGAGATCGTCCTGTCCATGAGCGAAGGGGAGGATGTGGTCCTGGTGGTGACCGGCTATTCCGGCGATTCGGGGGACTACGTGCTCAACATCGTGGCTTCAGAAGCGGACTGTGCCGACGGGTTGGATGACAACGAGGACGGGGAGCCCGATTGCCTGGACATCACCTGTGCTGAAGATCCCTCCTGCGACGAATCCCTGGCCGATTTCGACATCGACTCCGACATCGGGGATCCCGCTGCGGGTGGGAATACCACCGGAGCCACCAACGATTGGTTCCCAGCCTGCGCCTACAACGGGCTGTCCACCGCCCCCGACGAGGTTCTGGCTTGGACAGCGCCCTACACGGCCACCTGGCATTTTGACCTCCTGGGGTCTTCCTACGACACCATCCTGAGCCTGCGAAGTCCCGATGGGGCGACGGAATTGGCCTGCAACGACGACTGCGATCTGGAGGGCGGCACTCTCACCTCTTGCCTCGATTACACGGTGGAATGGGGAGAAACGGTGCTGGTTGTGGTGGACGGGTACAACACCAACAGCGGCCTCTATTTCCTGGCCATTACCAGCCCTTGACGGCAGGCCGGATGGTGCGCCTCCTCCCCCCGTCTTGTCGGAGGTTTCCCCTCCACGTTTTCCTGAACCCTTCCTCGCCTGGAGTCTGAGCCCATGCGGCCCCATTCATTTCTGCTTGCCGTTCCCTGTCTGCTTCTGGGAATCGTCACCGCCTGCGGACCGGAAGGCCAGGGAGACGACGACACCACTCCGGCTGGGGACGACGACACCACCGCCGCTTCCGGGCTTGCCCCCACGCTGAAGGTGGTTCACGGTGCCCCCTCTCTGACCGACCTGTCGGTGGAAGCGGTGGCCCGGGCTCCCCGCTGGGCGCGCCCCGATCTGGCCCTGGCCCTGGGAAAGGTGGAGGAGGCCCGGGCGGATGAGCTGGCGGCGCTGCTGCTGGACCTGGAGGACTCCTATCTGGTGGACGAGGTGGCCTTCTCCATTGGGCGCTTGAGCCCCGAGGTGCTGGATTCGTCTTCGTTTCATCCCGGGATCCTGGAGGAGAACGCCCGCTTGATCTATGCCCGAGATGCCGATCTGGACTACGTGACCCTGGTGGAGAACGGGGACCCCAACGTCGACGATGATTTTTGGACCACCGCCACCTACCGGGTGCAGACCGAAGAGGGGGAAATCGAGGAGCGCACCATCGATTCCAACACCTGGTATTGGTACGTGGTGCATCCCCGGTTGGAGGACGAGTCTCCCTACTACATCGACGCCTGGTCGGCCTGCAATCAGGGCTCCCTGGAGTGCCCAACCGATGCGGAGGGGGGGCTGTTCTGGCGGGATTTCCTGTGGGACAAGGCGGCGGACGAATGCCCGGAGGGGAGGGTCTGCCCGGAGCTGAAGGACGTGCTTTCCGGCGTGGACGTGCTGTGGAAGTCCCGTCTCTACGACCGCTCCGACAACGGCGCCATCGGCTCCCTGGTCACCTATGTCATTGACGCCATGGAGTTTGGAGCCCTCTCGGAGCGCTCCGTCCAACCCAACAGGGTGTACGGACTGGGCCACGGGAACTGCGGCGAGCACTCCGACATCACTTCGGCGGCGGCGAGGACGGCCCTCATCCCCACCCAGAACGTGGGGGCCTGGGGAAACGATCACACCTGGAATGAGTTCTGGGATGAGGGATGGGTGCAGTGGGAGCCGGTGAACACCTACGTGGGGCATTATTATTATTACGCGGACGCCAACAAGGATTATTACCGCTATCGGGACCTCATTGACAGCGATTGCGACGGGGTGGCGGATGACGGAGTGGACATCAGCGACAGCGACGGCGACGGGGTGACGGTGGCCGAAGGGGACTGCGACGACGTTCACGCCGATGTTCTTCCTGGGGCGGTGGAGGTGGAAAATGGACGGGACGATGACTGCGATGGCGTGGCCGACGGAGGTACCGCTGAAGACGATCTGGATGGGGACGGATTTACGGTGGAAGAGGGAGATTGCGACGACAACGATCCCGCTCGCAATCCCGAGGTCGACGATCCTGCTCCCTCCAACAACCGGATCTACGCCGCGTCCACCACCCGGGGGGACGGATGGATCTCCCAACGCACCGAGGCCTACGGCAAGACCTTCACCTTGCGGGTGACCGTGCAGGATCGGGGCTTCCAACCGGTGGACGGAGCGATGGTGTCGGTGTTCGGCCCCATCCTGGTCTATCCCGATTACGAAGGGTACTGGTGGTACGTGACCGAAGGGGTGACCGACTTGAACGGAGTGGTGGAGCTCAGCCTGGGGGAGGCCAACGCCTACGCCATCCGGGTGGATTCGGCCATCGGCAGTGAGCCCGAGGCCTTGGACAACATCATGCCGGTGGTGGAGTGGTCGGAGCCGGGAACGGTGGTGGAGGAGGTGGTGACCTTGGGAGAGGACGCCGATGATCGGGCGGTCACCACCTGGGCGGATCTGACCGAGGGAGTTCGCCCCGAGGCCCGCCTGACCCTAGCCCATTCGGTGGACACCCATCGCCTGCGGGGAACCTCCTACATGCTGGGGGATACTTTTGATCGAGAAGGAGAGGGGGGGCGTCTGGATCGGTTCGTCGTGGATGAGGTGAATTATCAAAAATTCAAGGATGGCGTGGACTTCCAGGCTCTGGCCACCGGCATGGATCTGGAATTGGACTCCACCTCGGTGGAACTTCCCCTGGACCGGTCCTGGTATGTGGTGTTTGGAAATCAGGGTCCCCTCTCCACCGCCATGGTGGGGAGCGTGTCCCTGGCCTTGGACCCTCTGGAAGATGCCGATTGGACCGAGCCGGTGCTCTGGGAGGAGGACGTGGCCCTTCCCGCTGGCGGGTACTACACCGTTCGCCTGGATCCGGCGCCATGAGGGGGACGGGCTTCCGAGAGGGGATTCGCTGGGGGAGGGCTGTTCTCCCGGTGGCGCTGATGGGCTTGGGAGGGTGCGGGAAGGAAGGGGTCTCTCCGATCCCCGGCGAAGGAGGAGGGGAGGGACTGACGCCGGAGGACGTGGCCGGGGTGACGGCGGGGGCGGACCCCACAGGTGTCGGGGATGACGACACGGCGGCTCCGGTGTTGTATGGCACCGAGCCCCCAACTCCCCTGCCCGTCCCCGATTTCCAAGCCACCAACCAGGCGGGGGTGGCGCGGGGCCCCGAGGATCTGCTGAACCATCCCACCGCCTTGTGGTTCTTCACCACCGACGACGAGTGCTGAACGACCATCGGTCGCGGGTACCGCGATCTCTACGGGTTCTTTCAGGAATGCGGCGTGGAAATCATCGGGGTGGGGTTCGCCGAGGCGTCTTGGACCTCGGCCCTCTCCTCTGCGGAGGGATTTCCCTTTGAGCTGTGGACGGACACGTATCGGACCCTGGCCCTGTATTACGGTGCCGTCCTGGACCATGCCGATCCCCAGCCAGAGCGCTTCGGGTTCCTGTTGGGGAAGGACGGAGCGGTGATGCTGGAGTACCGGGACTCGCCGGAAACGGGACCCGGCGCAGCGGACCTGCTTCACGACGTTCAGACGGTGTTTGGACCCTGCGGGGAGTGATTCGTTGCAGGGCTGAAGGAGGCTCGTCTCCGACTCATTGCCTTGATTGAGCAGGAGCAGCAAAACGAAGCAGGGGGGCACTCCGGGGCCCGGGGGCCCGGGACAGGGAATCCAAGCGGGCCTTTTGTTCACTCGGGGAGGGAAGGGCTGGACGGGCTGCCGCTTCTTCTTCCTCCACCGGGGTGGACACCGAGAAGCGCAAGCGCATGTAGGCGGGCTCGCCCTCCTCGTCCCGGATGAAGGTGATCACGCTCTGGGAGCCGCCGATGCTCCACAGGAAGTTATCGGGAGAGTAGGGCTGCAGGACATGCCCGTAGGGGTAGTCGTAAGCGTCCAGGGTGGCGTTGTCGATGCGGAGATCCTCCCCGTCCACCGAGATCACCGAATCCTGGATGTTCCAGGGATCCCGCCAGGTGCCCACAAAATCGGAGTAGCTGGAGGGATCCACCGTCAGGTCCGGAGGAGAGGATGGCTCGGGGAGGGAGACCAGGGAGGTGAGGGCCAGACCCACGCTGTCGGACAGGTAGGCGCCATCGGTGCTGGCCAGGGCGGCGAGGGCGAAGTCCTGCTCGGGGAAGATGTACATCTCAGCGGAAAAACCGGGAATGGCTCCGTCGTGGGAAATCACCGGAACGTCATACCAACTCTCGCCGATGTACAGGCCATTCATGAGAACCAGGCCGAAGCCGTATCCTTGAAGTCCCGGGGGGAGATAGGCCAGATCCGCTTGGAAGGTTTCCATTTCCAAGAGTTGGGAATCAGACAGGACGGTTTCGTTTCCTTGCATCAAAAAATCAGCGAAAATCAACAGATCCAACACGGAGGAGAAGGCGTAACCCGCTGGACGTCCCCAGGCGTTGTCATAGGCATCGGGGGGAATCGACACCATCCCCTCGGTCTCATAGGTCCAATCCCAGCCGCGACCGATGGCGTAATCTCCGTCGGCGAGGACCTCCGAAGGCAGGAAGAAGGTGCGGTCCATTCCCAAAGGAGTGAACACCCTCTCCTTCATCAGATCCCGGTAGAAGGTGCCGGAGAGGGCCTCCGCCAGGTACCCGGCGAGGACGAAGTTGGGATTGGAATAGTTCCAGAAGGTGCCCGGTGGGGAGATGCACACCAGCCCCAGCTCCATCGCCCCCTCGGAGCCGGCGTCCCCATCCACCCACAGGGCCAGGTCCTCATCGCCGGTGTCCCCGTCGATTTCCAAATAATCGTAGATGCCTGCGGTGTGGCTCAGGAGTTGGCGGGCGGTCATGGCTGCGGACCAGGAGGGATTGACGTCGAAGGAGAAGTCGGGAAGGGAGTCTTCGATGGAGGCATCCAGATCCAGGGCTCCTTCCTCCGTCTCTTTCAACAGGGCGGTGGCGGTGAGCATCTTGGTGATCGAGCCGATGCGGAACAAGGTGGTGGCGGCTACCTTCGAGTCCTCCCCAGGAACGCGGGTACCGAAGCCGGCAGCGAAAGTGACTTCCCCCCCCTCCAGGATGCCCACCGAGAGACCGGGAGCCCCCAGGTCCTTTCTTTCGGCCTCGATGGCGTTGGCCAGGGCGTCGTAGGGAGGGTCCCAGGAGGAGGTGGTGTCGTCGTCCGAAGTGGCGTCATCGTCAGTGGCGGTGGTGTCATCGTCGGCGGTGGTGTCGTCGTCTTCTTCAGAAGGAGTGCAGGCCAGCCCCTGGACCAGCAAAGGGAGGGTCAGACCGAGAAGAAGCGAGAAGGGGGATCGGCGCATGGGGTGTCCTCAGGCCCTCCCCGCAGCAGGGTAGCTTTTGTACCCCAGGAGGGCATCTGGGGAAGGGATTTTTCGAGGCCCGTCCTCAAAAAAAGCACCACCCCATCCCTCGATAGGTGGGCTCCCGAGCCTCGATCCCTCCTTTTCGCACCAGCAGGTAGTCGCGGAATCGCTCCGCCAGCTCGCCGGCCTTGGCGTGGCGGAAGATCACCGGCTCCCCCAAGGCAGGGACCCGCGATTCTGAGGACAGGCGCAGAGGGGTCTGGACCTCACCGGCTCCTTCCAGGTCCACATACCTCAGGCCCTTGGGGAGAAAGGGTTGGGGAAGGCGATCTCCGCCGGGGGCTCCCGAGGCGATGAATCCCCCCCCCAGGCAGGTCAGGTAGCCGGGATCGGAGATGCGGCACACCTCCAGAGCGAAGAAGGCGGCGGGTTCCAGGTTCAGACCGGCATAACCGGAGAAGAGGTGGGGGCACAGAAACCCCGAGCCGGCGGTGACCTCGGTAATCACCTCCTCCTCGGCGGTGAGGGAGACCGAGCCGGTTCCGCCTCCGTTCACCAGGCGCAGGTTCACCCCCTCATCGCCCAGGGCCTGCACCACTTCGGCCCGCAGCCTCGCCACTGCCGGAACCGCCAGGCGCTTCATGGCCCTCCGAGCGGCGTTGGTGTAGGGGGTGAAGGGGCTCTGATCGGGGACCCCAGCGATGTGGGCCTCGTATCCCATCAGGCCGGTGAGGGTGACAAAGGGGAGGTCCCGGGACAGCCGGGCCAGGCGCACCGCCTCCCCTCGGGTTCGCACCGGGCTTCGCCGGGCCCCCAGGTGAACGGCACCTCCCAGGGGCCTGTAGGACACGTCCAGTTCCAGGATCGCTTCCAGGGTGGCCCCTTCCGCCTCTCCCGCTTGAGAAAGGGCCTGAAGATGCTCCTGGCAATCCACCACCAACCCTACCTTCCTGCCCGCCTTGACGTGGCGAGCCAGGGCGCGAAGAGGGGGAGATTGCAGGGTGGGATAGGCGATGAGCAGGTCATCAAACCCTTCTCCCAGAAGGGCCAGGGCCTCGGGGGCGGCGTAACACATCACTCCTTGAAAAGCGGAACCCCCCCGGGCGAGGATGCGGCGCAGGACACCCACATGCCGTACCGACTTGGAGGCCACCCTCAGGGTTTTTCCGGTTCCCACCAGGAGGGTGGACAGGCGATCCACGTTGGATTCCAGGGCGTCCAGGTCCACCAGGGCTGCCGGGAGAGCCTCCCCGCGAAGGAGAGAGCGAAAATCGTTCCAGTCCATGGGAATCAGGGGCGACGCCCCGTGACCGGTGTAGGATCGCCGACAGGGGGGGCGAACGGCGGCTCATGATAGCAAGCTCCCCTCCTGATGGCGGATCTCCCCCTCCGCCACCGGAGCCCCCACCGGCGGTTTCCGTCGCTGACACCGGTTCCGACTCCGATCTCCGCCGCCTCTTGTGGGGCTCCCTGGGGGCGGTTCTGGCCCTGCTGGTGGTGTTGGGAATCCTGGGATATGCCTTTCAGGAGCCGGTTCTGGCCCTGAGCCGGCGGTTTGTGACCGCATGGGGGGCGCCAGGGGTGGGAGTGGGATTTTTCCTGGCCGACCTCACCCTCCTGCCCATTCCCCACGATGCCTTTCTGGCTTTCGGGCTGCTGGGGGGGCTGCCCATGGCGGAGGTGGCCGGATGGGCTTGGGTGGGGAGCGCCCTGGGAAGCAGCCTCGCCTTCGCTTTGGGAAGGGTGCTGGGAGCCACTCCGTGGTTTCTCCGTCTTCTGCAGCGGTGGGGAGGAAGGGCCCAGCGCCTCCATCAACGGTACGGAGTGAAGGCCTTGCTGATCTCTACCGTCACCCCCCTGCGATTCTCCCTGATGTGTTGGGTGTGTGGGGCCATGGGAACCTCGTGGAAGGGGTATTTCCTGGCGCTGATGGCAAGGGGGGCGCGGATCCTCCTGTGGTTGCTCCTGATCGATCTGTGGGCGGGAGCATTTTGATGATTCGAGGGTGCGCCCCTCAGCAACGACGCGTTGGATTTGGATGAAAGGGATGGGGATCTACCCCCGCCTGGCTGCTCACAACGCTTGATACATCAGCCACTGCCCCAGCCACTGGGTGGCCACATACCCATCGCCGGTGTCGGTGTTGTCCACCACATTGACCGAGACGCGCAGGGGCTCTGCGGGCATGGGCTGGGAGGTGCAGTCCTCCATGGGGACGGAGGGACCCACGCAGGCCAGCCAGGTCTCCCCCACGATCCACTCCGAACGAAAAGAGTACTGGCGATCCTCCTCGTCATAGAGGGCCTCATCGGGCAGGTATTCTGCTCGGAAGGCGGGGATGGCCTGGCCGGGATGCCAGGGATCCTCGGCGTAGAACGAGTCGCCAAAATCGATGGTGACCTTGAAGGACACCCCCAGGTCCTGCTCCTCGTCCTCCAGATCATAGGTGGAGATCCACACCACGATTTCGTCCCCTGGAGAGATGTTTTGTCCTCCGGAAGGCACCACCTTGCCGTTGATCAGAAACTGCACCTTGGGCTGGGCCGGGGCGAGGTTGATGCTGATGGCGGTGCCGGGATCGTCTGCGGAGAGGGGGGCCCCCTCCAGGATCCAGGACTCGATGCGGGCGATGTCCTCGGCGGGCAGCCCCTCCGAACCCAAGGGCATCACCCCCTCCCCGTGGGAGCCCTGCAGACGCCACATCAGGTAGCTGGCTTCAGGATCCCCCGGCTCCACCAGGAACATGGGCTCGGGCGCTCGCAGGGCGGGGCGCTTCACCAGGGACTGCCAGGCTTCTCCCACGCTGTGCAGCTCAGGGGAGAAACCGCCGTCGAAGTGGCACCCTCCCCTCTCTGAGGCACAGGAGAGGTTGAACACGTTGGTGGTGATGAACTCCAGGGAGTTGGGGTCGGAGTCCACCGCGTCTTCGGGGAGGGCCAGGGGATCCTCGCCGTTGATTTCCACCGGAGGAGAGGGAGAAAAATCGCCCGAGCAGCCCACGATGAGGAGCAGGAAAAGCAGGAAGGACATGGGGAAGAACAGGGTTTTCATCGCGAGCTGTACTCCCAGGAGGTCAGCAGGGCCCTCAGGATCACTTGAGGATCCACCGCTTCGTCGGCATTCCATTCTTCGACCAGCATGTCCAATTCCTCTTCGCTGGGATCCCGCCCCAGCAGGGTGCGGAAGGTGTCTCGAATCCAGGCGGGGGGATCCTCAACCTCGGCACGGGAGGGGACTTCGGCCTCCGGTCGGGTCAGGAGCCCCGCTACCAGGAGATCCCGCGCCGGCAGGGGGTCGGACAGGGAGCCCATCACCTGCACCCCCAGGGTCATCTCGTCGTAGACCTCACCTGCCAGCCCATAGGGATCGGTGTAGGCCTGCTGTGCGGGGGTCCTGCCCAGGACGGTGGACATCACGCTCTTGATGTACACGCCCTCCTCCTGAAGGGTGCGGGAGGAGGATTCCTGGGAGGGAGAGGCGGGAGAGCCTGCCGATCCACAGCCCAGAACCAGGGCCATGAGAAGGGCGGGACCACATTGGAAAATATTTGGAAATGAACTCATCTCAGCATCTCCTCCATCACCCGACCGGCCCGCAGACCCATGCCGGACACCGTCTCTTCAAGAGGAGAGTCCACCCCCAGGAGGGCGGCGATGGTCATGGACACGTCGATGGTTTCCCAGGACTTGCTCAGCACCGCCCCCTCCTTGAAGTCCGGTCCCCAGGCGAACAGGAAGATCTCCCGGTTGGTGAGGTCGGAGCGGGCGTGGTCCACCGGGAGGCGGCCGTAGCGATCGGGGGCGAGGCCGTTGCCCTCGGTGTCCCGGCCATGCTCGGGGACGGCGATGAGGGTGGTGCGGGAGGCCAGATCCGGGTCGGCCTGGATGTGCTCCCACAACACTCGCAGTGAAGCATCCGCCACCTTGAGGCCAGTGAGGTAGCGGTTGTAGTCGATGTGGGCCCGGTCGGGATCGAAGTGGCTGGTGAAGATGAGACGGGGACGAAACTCCTTGAGCACCGCCTCCACGGTGGCCATGGTGTGGATGTCCCCCGATGGGATGCAGCCATATCCATCGTCCACCAGCACCGGCCAGTCGGGAAGGCGGAACTCGGCGGCGGAGGAGTCGGCGTACCACCTTCTCAGGAACGAGGTCACCGCCTGGCGTTCGTCTTCGGCCAGGAGGGATTGACCGGAGGCGCGGGCGGGTCCCAGGGCGTCCAATCTTTGGCGCAATCGGGTCACTGCGTCTTCTTTGGAAGGATCGTTGGGGAGGGAGCCCGGCCAGGTGAGGGGATCGGTCCAGGACCAGTTTCCCGTGGCCACCGCTCCAAACACCGGCACCATGGACACCACCGGCGAGATCAGGGTCCCCCCCAGCTCTGCCCCATAGGCGGGGTGGGTGGAATGGGAAAGACCCCACTCGGCGTCGTTGGCATGGGGAAGAGCCCACACGTCGGTTGCGCGCAACCCATTGTGTTTCCTCAGGTATTCAAACAGGGTTGGAGCTTCGGGGCGAGAGGCGAAGGTGTCGGGGAGGTTGTTGTAGGCCCCACACAGGAGGGCGGCCTGGCCCTGGAAATGGTTGGTGGGTCCCTCGGCATAGGTGAGGTCCGGCCCCAGAACCCCTTCAGCAAGGAGGCCGGAGGCGGTGGGAGTCAGAGAGGAGCACACCTGGCGAGGGAACAGGTCGGTGTCGATGAGGGGCTCGTCGGCCACTCCGGCGCCGAAGAGATGGGGGAGGACCAGTCCGCTCTGGTGATACAGGCATTCAGAGCGGCGGGCCCCTCCGCCGAAGGCCACCAGGATGACGTGTTCGGTGTTGAACCCTGTCCCCAGGGCCCTGGCCTTTCGAGTGCGAATGAAGGGACCGGCGGCGGCTCCGGTGAGCCCGGCGGCCAGTCCCCGCAGAAAGGTTCTTCGATCGGTAGGAAATGTCATGGGCGGGCATACTCCCGGGAGGCGACGATGCGGGCCATCACCGCCGCCAGATCGTTGTCTTGATGATAGGTGCGACCCAGCCACACCCTCTCTTCCGGAGAAGGGGGGCGTCCCAGCAGTCGATTGAACAGCAGGTCTATCGCCGAATCCGACCAGGCGCGGGAGTCAAACAGGCAATACCCCAGCCCCTCCAGGGCGTCACAGGTGGTTCCAAACAGCACGGCGGGGGCCTGATTCTCCCCCTCCCCTCCCGACAGGGCCCTCTTTCCCTGCTCCACCTCCACCGAGGAAGGAGCCCGATCCAGGGCGGCCCGAAACAGGGAGTCCAAGAACCACTCATTCCCCGACGCATACCAGTGGGCGAGGATGGAACCCTGGATCTGCCGGGCCACCTCCCGATGAGAGACCTCTCCCTTGGCCAGGGCGCTGGGGAGGGCCATCACCCGATCCCACTCCTCCAGCACCTCTCCGGGCTCCTTGCCCTCGATCCCCGAGCTGGAGAGGAAGTAGAAGAGCTGCTCGTATTCGGCGTTGACGTCGGTGGCCGATCCGAAGCTCCTTCCCGCCATCCATGCCCAGAAGGTTTCGGCGGCCTGGAGAGATTGGGACAAGGAGGTGGCGAAGGAAAAGCGGGCTTCATCCGACCCTCCTGCAGCGACCAGGACCTCCACCGCTGTCTCCAGGGAGGCCTGATCGGGGGCTGTGCCGGCGACATCCAGCCACGCCTTTCGCACGTAGGACTCGGCCTGAGCGGCGAACAGGGAGGGATCCCCCGTCGCCCACACCGCCCCGCTTTGGATGGGGTTGGAGTCAGAGGCCGGGGTTCCGCACCCTCCTCCCATCCCCAGGATTCCCATCAGGAAAAGCCCCGCCAGGGTTCCCCCTCTTCGTTGCAGCCTGCCCATCACCTCTCTCCCAAAGGGGGCCAAGGTCCTATAGACTCGAAGCCAACCCTGCGTAGGTGTTCAGGAATGCTTCCCAGTCGGCCCCATGCCCGAAGGGATCCATCCCATAGGTCCAATCTCCATCGCCGTTGTCCCAGGCCACCGCCACGTAGCCCCATTGCAGATACCCCGCAGCGCCACCGTCGAACATCGAGTTGGCGTGGATCTCGGTTTGACTGGGCCGATCCCCCAAGGAGTATCCCGCCTCCTCCACCACGTAGGGTTTGCCCGCCGCCCCCGCCAGGGCCAGATCGGCTCCGCCGACTCCTTCGTAGATGTGCTCATTGAGGAAATCGAGTTGAGCCAGAGAGGCGTAGGTGGTGGCCTGGGAGGCGTTGAACCCGTTGGAGGCGGAGGAGATGGAGCCGGTGGTCAACAGGGTGGCCCCGTCCAAGGAATTCACCACATCGCCAGCCTCTCGCAAGAATTGGAGGAAGGTGTCCGGGTACCAGGCATCCTTGATCTCGTTGCCCAGCTCCCAGGCGAACAGGCCAGGGTGACCCTGATTGGAGGAGATCACGGTGGTGAGGAAGCCCTGGTAGTTTCCGGTCCAGCCGTGGTCGAAAAACTCGTGGGAGAGGGTGGTCCAGCCATTGGGATCCACCGCATACCAGCCCTCCTCTCCCTGAGGACAAAAGCCGGTGGGGTAGAAATCGGTGAGGGACACCAGGAGGCGGATTCCTCGGGAGGCGGCCTCGTCCAAGGCCAGGGCCAGGCGGGAGGCGGTTTCTTCTGGGGAGATGTGATGGTTGGCGGCGAAGACCCGCAGCACGGTGAAGCCGATGGAGGCGCCGGTGTCCAGAGCGGCGGCCCGATCCCCCGCCGCTGAGTAGGGGAGGAGGTCGGGATGGCCATAATGGATGAGCCCTCTGGCGTTGGCCCCCACGAAGCGAAACTCATGCCCCTCCTCCCAGAACGCCCCTCCCGAGGCGGTGATGGGGGGAAGGTCAAACTCATCGTCATCGTCCGTGGGAGGCAGGTCTTCTTCGGCCAGGACGGTAAGGGAGGCCTCGCACAGCCAGGTGGCCCCCGAATCGGCGGTGTAGGTGAGGTTCCAGAGGCCCTCCCCCAGGGAGGAGAAGGTGTAGGACCAGATGAAGGGGCCGGTACCCTCCACACCTCCCCATTCCCCCTGCACGGTGCCCCCGGGGCCGGCGGCACTCAGGCCGACATAAACGGCACCGTAATCCCCGGTGATGTCCACCGAGAGGACCTCCCCCTCGTGGAGGGTTTCCGGGGAAAAAGCCATGGAGAATCCGGGGATGCAGCTCCAGGAGGGGGGCGAAGGCGGGGTGTCGTCATCGCTGGGAGAGGTCGAATCGTCGTCGCCTGCCTCGGTCGAATCATCATCGGTTGCCTCATCACCGGGAGGGAGACCGGTGTCGATGAACCCCTGGCAACCCTGGAAAAGAACTCCCCACCCCAGGAGAAGGAGGAACAGCAGGCGCGGTAATCGAAGGAAGCGGATGGGCATAATGATGGTCACGTGCTGCCCAGTCAGGCCATCCTATCCCAATTCCTCCAGGTCCCCGATGAAAAACATTCGGAGGAAGGTTCAACTCTCCGGCGTGGAGACCGATGCGTCACGTCCTCAACGACCCGGGAGGGTTCCACAAGGAATTCAGGTCGGGATGGGCGGCCGGGCCCAGAACCCGGTCTCGCGCTGCCTTGGGGAGAGGACCCCGCCCCTGGCAGAAACGGGAGCGGGCCTTTTCCAGGCGGGCGAGGGAGGCGCGGAATCGCTGGCGGATGTCGGCGTCTTCCTCCAGGAGGGCTCTCAGGGAAGTGATGACCTCATCGGCCAGATCCTGATCCTTGCACACCAGAAAGGCGTCCACCCCCGCCAGGATTCCCTGATGCACCAGCTCCCGAGGGGACCAGCGCCCCGCCACCGCCTTCATTTCCAGGTCATCGGAGAGGATCAGGCCGGAGAATCCCAGCTCCTCCCTGAGAATTCCCGTCAAGAGGGGGGCGGAAAGAGTGGCGGGGATGGAGGGGTCCCAGGCGGGATAGACCACATGGGCGGTCATCACCGCTCCCACTCCCACCCGAGCGGCGGCGGCAAAGGGGGGAAGGTGATCCCGCCTCAGCTCCTCTTCGGAGAGATCGCACCAGGGCAGGTCCAGATGAGAATCCACTCGGGTGTGGCCGTGGCCAGGAAAGTGCTTGGCGCAGGCCATCATTCCCGCTTCCTGCATGGCCACGATGAAGGTGGCCCCCATCTCCGACACCCTCTCCGGAGTGGTGCCAAAGGCCCGGTCGCCTATCACCGGGTTGGCTTCTTCGGTGTTCACATCCACGACTGGAGCAAAATCTACTGTAAATCCAATAGCTTGAAGCTCGGAGGCCAGGGCCTTTGCCGCCGCTCTGACCAGAGCGGGGTTCCCTTGATCCCCCAGGTGTCGCATGGGAGGGAACACGGTGAGGGGGGGCCCCAATCGCGCCACCCGGCCCCCCTCCTGGTCCACCGCCACAAACAGCCCGCCCAGGGGACTGGCGGCGTGGAGAGTCTGGTTCAACTCCGCCACCTGATCGGGCTCCTGGATGTTTCGCTTGAACAGGATGGCCCCCGACACCCGATCCTCGGCGAGGAGGGAACGGGTGCGAGGATCCAGCTCCAACCCCGGCAGCCCCACCCACACCGCCTGACCCGCCTCCCGGCCCAGGGAAGCGGCGGTCATGGGCCCTCTCCTTCCGTGGAGAACTGGTTCAGCTCCAGGAGCACCCCGCCGGTGGAACGGGGGTGGACGAAGATCACCTTGGCCCCGTGGGCCCCGGGAACCGGCCCTTCGGTGAGGAACTGAAGACCCTGGGCCCGCATCCTTTCGACTTCGGCGTCGATGTCGTCCACCTCCAGGCAGATGTGATGGACGCCGGGGCCCCTCTTTTCCAGAAACCGATCCACCGCCGAGCCTGCCACCAGGGGGTGGACCAGCTCCAGACGGGTATCCCCCACCGGGAAGAAGTGGACCTTGGTTTCGGCGGACCACACGTCCTCCCGACCTCCGTCGAGGAGCCCCACCTTGTCCCCGTAAAAGGCCGCCGCCGCGTCCAGATCCTGAACTGCAATGCCGATGTGATGGATGCGTTTGATCATGTGAAATCCCGTGCCGGTGGTATCTCCCGCGACGGCAACGCCCTACCATACCATCCCAGCGCGTCGGGATGCCTCCGCTCCCGGCCCTCCATAGGAAGGAGGCTCCACCGTGAGTCACACCGTTCGGTTGACCGGCTTTGCCAGTGAGGAGGCCCGGGGGGAGGTGGCCCGTCTCCTGTCCCGTCTCTTTCCCGAGGTCCCCGCAGCCCGCATCGGCGCTGCCCTGGCCCGTCCCCAGGTGGTGCTAAGCACCTCCGCGACCGTGGAGGCCGCTCAAGCCCTCAAGGAGCTTCTGGAGGAGGCGGGAGGAAGGGTGCTTCTGGGGCGGAGGGAAGAGATCGCCATGCCCCGTCGGGGAGGAGGGGATCCGCTGGCCTCCGGTTCCCGGCGGAGTCGAAGCGCTTCGGGCGAAATGCCATCGACTCCTGAACCGTTCCCCTCCCCGGTCTCTTCCCCTGGAGGACCCTCCCCCTCGGCCTCCCCGCACGGCGTCAAGGAGAAGGCCAAGGCCACCGGAACCCATCGCCGCACCCGCTTCCCCGCCCCGCCTCCTCCCGAGGAATTTTCGCCTCCGGACAAGGGCGGCAAGCGGTGACGGTGGAGAAGGTCTCGGTGGTGATTCCCTCCCGGGACGGAGGGGACCGGTTGCGGTTCTGTCTGGCGGCGATTCGAGGGGAAGGGGCGGTGGGGGAGATCGTGGTGGCCGACGACGGATCCTCCCCCGGCGAGGCGGAGAGGGAGGCCGCCCTTGACCCCACCGTGAAGGTGGTGAGAGGGGTGCGGTCCCGAGGGTTTGCCGCCGCCGCCAACGCCGGGATGCGGGGGGCCGTGCACCCCTGGATCCTCCTTCTCAACAACGACACCGTGCCCTCTCCAGGAGCCATCGCCGCGTTGCGGGATGGAGCCATCTCCCAAGGAGCCCATCTGGCCAGCCCCCTCCTGGTGTGGAAGGGGCGCGGGGAGGTCCTGGACAACGCCGGTCATGTCCTGCACCCCGATGGCCTCAACTGGTGTCGGGGTCGAGGACAGCCCCCTTCCCCCTCCCTGCTTCGCCCCGGTCTTCTTCTGCTCCCCTCCGGCGCCGCTCTTCTCCTTCATCGGGCCGTGCTGGACCGGGTGGGATTCCTGGAAGAGGGGTTTGTGGCCTATGGAGAGGACGCTGATTATGCCCTTCGCGCCGCCCGGGCAGGGTTCACTTGCGCCTATGTCCCCGATGCGGTGGTTCATCACCAGGTGTCCGCCACCTACGGAGAGACCAGCCTGGCCAAGGTCTACCGGGTGGAGAGAAACCGGGCCCGCATCGCCTGTGCTCATCTTCCCTTTCGGGATTGGCTCCTCTCCCCCGCCTGGGTGCTGGCCCGCCATGTGAGTCTGGGGGTGGCCTCCTTGACAGGAAGGAGCCGCCCCGACCTTCCCTCCCCCCTGAAGGCCCTGCCAGCGTTGGCCCTGGCCCACGCCGCCTCTGTGGCCGGTGTGCCCTTCGATCTGGCCCGAAGGCGTCGCCTCCTCCGCACCCTGCCCATGGATTCCCGCTATCGGCAGCAGCTCCGAGAGGCGCGCATCGGTCCCCTGGCCCTGGCGGGGTGGGTTCCTCCTCCCTGGGAGAGGGAAGCCGGGGCGGAAACGACGTCCTGAACGCGCTTATCGCGCTCGCCGAAAAGTGAGGTTGAGACGCATCCTCCCTACCCGGGGGTGCTCCCCATCCGGCAGAGGCAGGACCCCATGGTAGGTCAGGCGAGAAGGCCCTCCCCACACCACCACATCCCCATGGATCAGGGGCACCCGCCGGGGCCGGTCGGAGCGCTTCTGACCGCCGAACAGGAAGGTGGCAGGCAGGCCCAAGGACACTGACACGATGGGAGCGCGAAGGTCGTTTTCGTCCCGGTCCTGGTGGAGGGTGAGGCGGGCCCCCGGCTCATAGCGATTGATGAGGCAGGCGTCGGGCACGAAGTCGGAAAAACCGGCCTTGGCGGCGGCCCGGTCGGCCAGTTCCGCGAACACTGGAGGCATCTTCGGCCAGGGGCTTCCCGATGCAGGATCCAGAGGATCATAGCGGTACCCCCGGGCATCGCTGACCCAACCCAAGGGGCCGCAGTTGGTCATGGCCACCGACATGGTGAAGCCCCCCGGGGTCACCAGGTGGCGAAAAGGGGCGCACCAGACGATCTCTTCCACGGCTTGAAGGAGGGGTTCCACCACCGGGCGAGCGAACCCCCCCAGCACCACCGCCCCTTCGGCCAGGGGCAGGTCGCGGGGAGGAAAATCAAGGAGGCCGGGGGTCGACATGGCCCCTCATCTGAGCATCGCCTCTGTGGGGAAGCAAGCCCGGCTTGAGTGGATGGGGGCGGGCTCCTTTGTCCTGGACTCGATCATGAACCAGACTGGATGAACCTGGTCTGGGGAATAAACATGCGGACCGTCAACATCCACGAAGCCAGGGCCCACCTGTCTCGCCTGGTCGAACAGGCCGCTGCCGGAGAGCCCTTCATCATTGCCAGGGCGGGAAAACCCATCGTCCGGGTGGTTCCCCTGGAGACCCCCGGGCCAGGAGAAGAGCGCCGGTTGGGGTTCATGGAGGACCTGATGGAGGTCTCCGGCGATTTCGACCGCCTGGGAGAGGAGGCCATTGGGGGGATGTTCGAGGGGCGGAAGTGATCTTCCTGGTGAACACCCATCTTCTCATCGAGATCCCTTTGATCGAATCCTGGTCTGCCAGGCGCGGGTAGAGGGAATTCCCCTGCTGACCTCCGACGACGTGGTGGCGGAATATGGCTCACTGGTGCGAAGGGTGTGACCCTCATCCAGGCCCGGCCAGGCGACGAGCCCGGTATTCCACCGCCCGCCTGAGTTTGTGTCGGGTGCGCGCCGGAAACGGCAGATCTTCCAGGCGATCCAGCCAGGTCGGGGTCGCCCTCACCAGGCCGTCGAGAACCCGGATCACCGCCGGGGGCCGGAGACCTGCCGCCTCCCCCAAGGCCAGGAAGTGTTCACGTCCGATGTCCTCCCGGATTCTTCCGGCGATGGAGAGGGCCATGGTGGTGTCACCATAGGGGTAGGAACTGGGCAGATCGTAGGCCGGCGAGATCGACCATTCTCCATTTCCTCGATCCAGGATGGAGAAATTCTTGGCGTGGGCATCCCCGTTGCCACTGAGATAAGCAAAGGCGATCTGGCGCAAAAGGTCACGAGCAGCCACCAGTGGAGCCCCGGTTTGGGATGACAATCCCATCACCACCTCTTCGGCAGTCACCCGATATTTATCGGCGGGGTAACGCCCCAGCACCTGGCATGCGTCTTCCTGGGCCAGCATCACCGGCGGTCCGCTCCCGTGCTTTGGTCGATCAAACCGAGAGACCAGGAGGCCGGGCGCACCGGATCCATCTCGTATCAGGCGGGATTCCGCAACGGGGATCCCCATGGTTCGGGCAATTCCACTGAACAGGGCTTCGTTTTCGACGAGGTGAGGGAACTCCTTGGGGTTGAGCTTCAGAAGAAAGGCGCCGCCATCTTGGCGCACGGGCATGGCGATCATTCGTCCCGAAACCTTGTCCTGCACTCCCGGCAGCCCCACTCGATCCGCCGCGTCCAGGCCAATGACCCGGGCGAACAGCTCGCTGAAGCGATTCTCCAGCGACACCTGAATCGGTGGGTCGGGTTCCCAGAGCCCGGGTTCGTCCCCTTCCCACAGCACCTGGACATCGCCGATCAAATCTCGTCCCACGGCGAGAAGAAGGGAGAAATCGTCATCGGCAGAAGTCTTTATGGCCCTACGCAGGGCATGGAGCCGCCTCCCCTCGGGGAGCAGGCCGGCGAAGAAGGGGGGGACAGCTCCTGCGGACCCCGTTCGTACCAGGCTTTTCCCGATGGGCAGCGTGGTGGCAACGGGAGGACCCCGGTAACCATCGTCGTATCCGAACTCCACATGGTCCGTGGCTCTGACAAGAGTGCCGGCTCGTCTGCCCGCTTTCCATACCACTGCAAGGTGGGCGGCTTTGGGATCGATGGGTGAGGTGAACCCTTCTGTCACAGAGCCGGTTCGCCCTCCTTGGGGAGAACATGGGAAGCGTCCAGGTCACCCGGCCCTCGGACGACCCGCAAGGAGAGGCCCAGCACTCCAAGGACATCCATGACCTTGTCGAGCCTCAAACTGGCCTTGCCCGCCTCCACGCTGTGGACAAAACGGGTTGAACAGCCCGCCATTTCCGCCAGCTCGACCTGATCCAATCGGAGCTCCAGGCGGCGCTGACGGACGGCGTTGGCCAAGGTGTGAGGGTGGAATGCACGTTCGTTCATATCGCGGTCAGGGTATCCTCCAAAATTCAATCGGACAACAAATCATGCACGATCATACATATAAGGACAGATGACCCTTCTTTCGAGCAGGGCGTTTACCCCCATCTGCATGATCGTGCGTGTGGGGGTGGTCACCGGTTGGGATCGGAGCGACGACAGCGGTTTCGAGGAGGCGACCTCTCATGTCCCCGTCCCAGAGAATCCCCGCCTCGTCGACGGGGATGGCGGCGGCGGTCAGCGGGTGTCGGTGAAGTAGCGCTTTGGCCGTTGCGCCAGTCGCTTGATCCGGCTGGTCCACCAGGCCGAGGCTGAGAGCATCCCCCGAAATGCTGCTGCACGGCCGGACTGCGGCGTCGCGAGTCCCCCCAAAATCCTCAGAACACGCTGCGGTTGCTGCGGGTTTGACCCGAAGGGGCAAACGCCGAAACGCCGC
>CAYRTW010000087.1:0-21084 GCA_964426935.1 uncultured Rickettsiales bacterium | reverse complement strand
CAGGCGCTTCGGCCGGGCCTGGCGGAAGGACCGGGACGGGCCTGACAGAGGGCTTTGGGTCCTCCCGCTGTCTGTCCCTGCTGCGGCTCCGGCGCTACGGCCGTTCACCCGCTGCGCTACGCATTTTGCGGGATCCTCTGAGTTGGTAAAGCAGCAAACGTAACGCTCGCGCGGGGTCACGATTTGTCGAGCCCCGAGGGCGCGGTGGTCAAATGTAAATGTGTAGGTTCCTGACCCCGCCTCCTCGAGTTCCTACTCAAACAGGGTGTCCGCCCCCGCTTCCACCGCTGCACAGTTGTCACCGTCTTCCATTCTCACCAGGATGAAGTAGTTGTGGGAGGAGTCGGCGTCAGCGCGTACGGCCGTGGTGAAGGCCAACCAGCCCACCGAATATCCCACCACAATCTGTTCCAATTCGTAGTCGATGTTTCCTTCGATGCGATCAGGATTGACGACCACTCCGTGGTAGGTGGAGCGGTTCCGCTGGATCATGTACAGCTCCCCGTAGGAGTCCAGCACCTCCTGATGCACGTCCACGGTGACCCCGGGGTTTTCGTCCTCATCCGAATCCACCACCCGCTCATCCTCCTCGTCCTCGGGAAGGGTCTCCTCTTCGGGATCGTCCAGGACCACCCCCATCAGCTCGGTATACCGCTCCGCCTCAAAGTCCGCCCCCACCTCCTCCACCGACAGGGTGGCGTCCCGGGTGTTGAGGGGCAGGGCGGTGATGAAGCCGTATCCGTAGCTGGACAGGGTGTCATACACCGAGGTGGAGCTCATGGAGCAGGTCTCATCGGTCCAGGTGATGTTGGTGCCTTCCCGGTTCCACTGAAGGATCATGCGCCGGGTGGTGATCACCGAGCCCCATTCGTCGCCGCCGGTGGGGCTGGCCACCTGCACCGACACCACCTGTTTCATGGCCCAGGTCGCCGAATCGGTGTCCCCCAGGGGGTAGCCGGGATCTTCCGGATCGCTGGGAGTGAAATCTTCCGGCTGGGTGCCGGTGTCGGTGCAGGCGAGGAGGGCCAGGGCCAGAAAGGGGGAAGCCAGGAGGAGAGAAGTTCGGGTGTGGGTCAAAAGGGGGAGGGGCAGAGGAGTCACGGGGTCTTTCCGGGTCGGGCGGGGGTGGGCGCGCCGCGCCGGCGAAGTGTAGCAGCCTGAAGAGGGGTTTGGCCGAGGAACTGCTTTCCGGGGGAGGCAACTGACCCCTTCCCCGATCCCGCCACCTCCCGGTAATGCTCCAGGATCTGGGGCAGGAGGGACTCCCAGCGCAGGGAGGCGGCCACTTTACCAGCCCCCTCTTTCAGGGTCTCTTCCAGCCCGGGGGTCCTGACCAATCTCATCAGGGCCTCCGCCAGGGCCTGGGGATTGTTCTCCGGCACCAGCAGGGCCGACTCCCCGTCCTCCAGGAAACCGACGGTGGCCACCGCCGGGTGACGTACCAGGATCAGGGGGCGTCCCAGGGCCAGGGTTTCCAGGGCCGCCCTCCCTTGCCCCTCTCGGGTGGAGGTCTGGACGACGGCCTGGCACTTTCCCAGGGTCATGAACACCTCTCGATGATCGGGCAGGAATCCCAGCCACTCCACCCGGTTGGAAATACCTTTGATTGCGGCGTATCGTTTCCAATCTTCAAGAGACGGACCATCCCCGATCACCTTCAAGCGAAATGGAAACTCTCCAGGGAGGAGGGCCAGAGCGTCCAAGAGGAGGGGCAGATTCTTGTAGGGGAGGGCCCGGGAGCACCAGCCAAGGGTGAAGGGTTCGGGGATCATCTCTGGCAAGGTGGGAATGGAAACGGCGCTGGGAATCATCCGCACCCGCGCTCGGGGGGCCAGCGCCTGCACCTTTTCGGCGGTCAGGGGAGAGATGGCGAGGTGAAACCGGCTCCCCCGGGCCACCTGGGCCTCGATTCCCTGGGCGACAAGACCGGCGGTTCCCAGGTATTCCTTCCAATAGGCCCCCCACACTTCAAACCAGGTGAGGGTGAGGGGAATCCCCCTGGCTCGGAGAAGGGGAGCGAGTCCCAGGGCGGGAAAATAGGGGAAGGCGCAGCAGTCCACCACGTCATAGGAGGCCCGGGACAACCAGCGCAGGGCTCCAGCGGCGAACCACAGGGGGGAATCCAGGCGACGCCGGCCATCCTCCCGGTAGAGAGGCACCGAGCGGGACACTCCCCGCAGGGTCACCCCCTCCTCCACCCGCACCGGATCCCCTTCCCACCACTTCATCCCCACCACATCCACCTGATGGCCTTGAGTCACCAGCAGGGAGGCCAGTTGCCGCACGTTGACCTCTCCCCCGCCGCGAATCCAAGGATAGACGGCGTCGTAGATGAGGGCGATCTTCATGAATCCCCCGGGGTGAGGCCGAGGCGATAGGACTGGAGAGTGGAGCGGGCGCAGGCCTCCCAGGTGAACTGAAGGGATCTTTCCCGTCCCCGGGCGGCGAGATCCAGCCGGAGGGAGGGATCCACAAGCAGATGGCCGAGGGTGGAGGCCATGTCCTCAATGCTTTCGGGGTCGAAGTAAGCCACCGCGTCTCCCCCCACCTCGGGAAGGGAACTGGTGCGGGAGCAGGCCACCGGGAGTCCCCGACTCATGGCCTCCAGGACAGGCAGCCCAAATCCTTCCGCAAGGGAGGGGAAGGCCAGGAGGGTGGAGGCTCGATAGAGCCCCTCCAAGACCGAGTCCTCCACCCACCCCAGGAACCGCACACGGTGAGCAATTCCCAAGGATTCCGCCAGGGTTGCCAATTCATCCTCCCTCCCGGTGGCGTACCCGGGGAGGACCAGGAGACCGGGGTGGTCGGGGGCGATGCGGGCGAAGGCGGCGAGGAGGCGGGGGAGGTTCTTGTGAGGGCGACGGGCGGACACCGACAGGAGGAGGGGAGAATCCCCCGCCTTCAACAGAGCCCGCAGATCGGCTTCGGGGAGGGGAAGAACAGAAGGGTCCATGCCCGGACCCAGGAGGGTTACATCCACCCGCTCCTCAGGAAAATCCAGGAAGGAAACCACGTCGTCTTTGACGGATTGAGAGATGGTGAGGATGCGACGGGAGCGTCGCGCCGCCAGAGGGACCAGGGAGGCCATTCCCCGGGCCTTCCAACCGGAATGGGTTTCGGGGAATCGCTGGTAGATGAGGTCCAGGACGGTGGTGACCTGGGGGCAGGGAGGGGTGGCAGGAGCAGTGGAAAACAGGTTGTGGAGGAGGGAAACTCCTTCCCGGGTAGCGGCGGCGGGAAGGAGGAGCTGTTCGGCCATCACCCTGGCCACCCGGTTCCGGGAGCGGATGGGGAGCTCGCGCACCGAGAGACGTTCCTCATGGCCGATTTCCAGCAGCGAAGGCGCCCCTTCTCGACTGGCGAAGGCGACGAATCGAACCCGGGAATCGGCCTTCAGCAGGGCGGGAAGGAGGCGGCGGACGTAGACCTCCGAGCCCCCGGTTTCCCCGGGAACGAGATGGAGGAGGTTCAGGCCGATGAGGGGAGAGGCGGGTGGCACCCGGAGAGGGTAGAGGAGGGAGGCTCAGGGAACCAGGGGCGGGTCAGGAAAGGCGGGGCAGAGAGCTTCAGGCGGCTTCCGAATCCTTGGCAGGAGCCCGGGGAGGGGTGGTGGGCCTGGCCGGTTCGGGGCGGGAAGCGAAGACCGCGTTCCAGTCCACCCTGCCGGTCAACTGCATCATCACGAACAGGGTGAGCACCGCGCCCACGGTAACGGTCAGGCCGGTATATCCCTCAAAGAAGAAGGCGTAGCTGAACAGCACCAGGAACACCATCTGGGCCACCCCCGCTTCAGCGACGGCGAACTTCCAGCCCGACACCAGCCTCAGGTAGCTCACCACCAGGAAGATGCTGGCGCCGGAGGCGATGGCGAAGGCGGCGTGGATGTCCAGATGGTCCACCAGATAGGCCAGAAGCAGGTGGAAGGCGAAGAAGCCGGCGGAGATGAAGAAGTAGTTCATGGGATGAAGGTTGCGGCCTCGCAGGGCTCCCAGAATGACCATCACCGTGACGAAAAAGAGCAGGGAGATCGGGGCAAAGAAGGAAATGCGGGAGGCCAGGGGGCCGGGGTTGGCTCGATCCGGCAGATCCACCCCGATCTTCTGGCCGGTGACCAGGGAATCGAACTTCCAGGTGAGGGTGTCGCCGGAGCCGGAGGCCACCCGGGTGGAGGGGGAGATGGAGCCGGCGGGGAAGTCCAGATCGTGGAAATCGGTGGTGAGGGTGAGGAGGAAGTCCCGCACCTGGGAGACGCCGGTGCCAAACATGTAGTTCCAGTCCCCCAGTCCTCGGGAGCGGTAGGAGAGGAGGATGCCTTCTTCGGCTCCGGGAGCCAGGAGGATGGTGGCGGTCACCCCCTTGGAGAGGTCGTCCACCGGGGGAGCGTCCTGGCCTCCCACCTGGAAGCGGAAGGAGTCGTAGATGGCCTGGGCGGAGGGAAAATCGAAGTGGACCAGGACGGTACGGGGCACCGGATCGGGGTTCTTCACCTGGTAGGTGGCGGAAAGATCCACCCCATAGGTGTCGTACCACAGGAGCCCCTTACGGCGCTGATCCAGGTCCAGCTTGACGTTGACTCGACTCTGCACCACCGGGACGGGGATGTGATCGGTGACCTCGGCGGCCACCTGGCGGTTGGTGACCGAGCCGTCGGCTGCCCTCTCCTCGACGGTTTTCAGTTCGATGCGCTTCTGCTCATACCAGGCCGAGGGAGCGTTCTGGATGTGCTGCCCTCCCCAGAGTTGGGCGACTTCCTGCTGGAGCTGGTAATCGGTTTCCCCGGTGCGATTGACCACCGAGGCGCCCAGGGTGAACCAGGCGATACAGGTGCAGAAGAAGATGAGGGCGATGGCGAACAGGCGAGCGAAGGTCACGGGTCCTCCCTTCCCGGGTCAGCCGGGGGTATGGGGTGCAAGCGGCACGCCCATAGGACTACTCCGCCGCCGTGAAGTTCCCGGAAGAGTCCCTGAAAGACTTGAGGAAACAATAATGAAGAATTGGGGAAGGTTCGGGCAGACAGGGGCCGGGGAGCCCTCATGAACTCGACTTTTCCTACTGTCCCGCTGGGGGAACTCCCTTGGGCATCCACCGGGCATCGGGGGTGAA
This sequence comes from uncultured Rickettsiales bacterium, assembly GCA_964426935.1. Lineage (GTDB taxonomy): Bacteria > Myxococcota_A > UBA796 > UBA9615 > JAKLKC01 > CAYRTW01. The sequence goes on along the minus strand of CAYRTW010000087.1, from coordinate 15,981 downwards.
TGGGGGCGCGGATGGGCAGGTGGAGTCCATCATCTCATTGGTTTCATTGCAGAATTCAGCATAATTCTGGAAAGGCTTGCGGGAGGCGGGGAGGGCAATGGTGGCCTTCATCAGCCATTCCATGGTCTCCCGAGCCCGAGCGGCGTCCTCCTTCACCACCGTCCAGGGATCTCCCCGGCGCAGGGCCAGGGCCATTCCCCAGGAGGCCTCCCCATCCCCTTCCTTGGCCAGGGTCTCGAAGTTCTTGGCGGCCAGATCCCAATCCCCCAGGGAAAGATGGAGCCAGCCCAGGGTGCGCCGGGCCTTGGGGGTGGCGTTCCTGGCGGTGCCCGCAGCCAGAACCCGGGAGCGGTCGGACGCACGCAGACGGCCATCGGCCCGCTGCTTGTGCATGGACAGGGACGCCAGGGCTTCCCGCGCGGCGACGGCGGGTTCGGTGACCCCGGGGGATGGGGCACAGGTGGGAGGGGGGGCCAGATCCAACCGGGGAGGGGGATTCACCAGGGATTCAGTCAGGCGGATATCCAGATCGGGCATTTCTGAAGCCAGCAGAGAGAGAAAAGAAGGGCGCTCCGAGCCAGACGTGAGCCAGCGGGAGAGGATTTCCTGGCCTTCCCGATTTCGGATCAACCAATCCGCCAGCACCCAGGCGGTAAACCAGCGCCGAGGCTCCCGTTGGGGCTCCCAGGGGGAAATGTCCAGGGAGGAGACCGCCACCAGGCCCAGCCCTGAAGCCACCAGGGAGGAGAAAGGCGGAGGGGGAAGAAAGGCCTGCCCCCCTTCAGAAGCGGCGTTGGCGACCACCGAGCCCACCCCCGACTCCAGCCAGGAGGGCAGGGGACCGAAGGCGCGATCCAGGATGAGGCGGGCCCATTCGGCGGCGGCCTCCCGGGCCTGCTCGATTCCTTCAGGCCGTTCCCCTGCCAGCACCAGGAGGGCAAAGGCCCGGGTGGGTCCGGGAGTGACGGCGCCACTGCGACCGGGCCGGGCATAGGGATGGTCCAAATCCGCCAATCCTCCCGCCTTGCGGGTCACCAGCAGGGTCAGGGGTTCGGTTCGCTCCACCTCGGGAACCCTGAGAGGGCCTGCCAGCAAGGCATCGGCGGCGAGAAAGGGGCCCGCCAGGGTGTCCAGGGTCAAGGCATCGGAAGGGGTGAAGGCTTCGATGCGCCCGCAGGTCCGCGCCCCCGGTTTGGGGAGGGCGGCGTTGCCGGTTTCGGGGAAAAGCAGGAGGAGGAGCGTCATCCCCACTCCAGGGAGGATCCGGCGAAGAACTCGACGAACAGGCCAGGACGGGGCAAAAAAGAAGGGCATGGCGAGGGGCATTCGCATCTCCCTGGGAGCCCCGGCATCATACTCCCCTCGGGCCATTTCGCTGCCCCCACGCCCCACGCTCCATGCCCTTTCCCCCCTCCGCCTCCGGTCCTCGCATCGCCCGCGCCTTCCAGACCTGGGTGGCGGTGGTGTTTGGGGTGGCCTTCGCTTCTCTGGGGATGCAGGTGGAGGTGCTGATGGGCGCCAGGGGGCTTCTTCCCGCCGCCTCCGCCCTGGCCCAGGCCGATGGGGGGTGGCTGGAGAGGTGGCTGTCGGCTCCCACCTTCCTATGGTGGGGAGCGACCTCTCCCTGGCTGTGGGGAGGAATCCTCCTGGGACTGGGATCTTCCTCTCTGGCGGTCTTTGGAATCCTGGCCCGTCCTCTTCTTTTTCTGTGCAGTTTCCTATACTTGAGTTACATCCATCCCGGTCAGGACTTTTTCTCGTTTCAGTGGGACAGCCTGCTGGTGGAGTGCGGATTTCTGGCCTCGTTGCTGCGCCGGGACGCGGGCGATCGTTGGGTTCACTTCCTTCTCCGCTTCGTCCTGTACAAGCTCTACTTTGAGTCGGGCATCGCCAAGCTGGAGTCGGCCACCGGGGACTGGCTGGAGGGTTCGGCTATGGCCTCCTACTACCAGACCGCCCCCCTGCCCACCTTCCTCTCTTCCTATGCTCACTCCCTACCCACCTCCTGGCACCGTTTGGAGAGCTGGGCAACGCTGGCCCTGGAACTGCTCGTCCCCGCCTTTGTTTTTGGTCCCCGACCCTTTCGTCTCTTCGCCCTGTTCAGCCTCACCGCCTTTCAAGTCATGAACCTCCTCACCGCCAACTATGGCTTTTTTGTATACCTGACCCTGGGGCTGCACCTGTTCCTGCTGGACGAAGAGGATCTTCAAAGGCTCCGGCGTTGGGGAAGGGAACGGATGCGGATCAGGGGAGTCCCCAACGAACCCTCGGACCTGTCCGTTCTCCTCCCGCTCCCATCCCCCTGGACCCGACTCCGAGGAGCGCTGGTGGCTGGCCTCCTGGTGCCCATTCACCTCCTGGCGTCGGGGGTGAACGCCTGGCAGCAGTTTGGCCCCGAAAATCCTGTCATGGACGGGATCGCTGGCGTTCTTTCCCCCATGCAATCGTGGCGCCTGGCCAACAGCTATCACCTCTTCGGTACCGTCACCACGAGGCGCTTGGAGGTGGATTTCCAGACCGATGATGGGGGCGGGTGGACCTCCCAGAGGTTGCGGTTCAAACCGGGGGACCCCTTGCGGCCTCCTCCCTTCATCGCCCCCTATCACCCTCGGGTGGACTTCCAGGCGTGGTTCTTTCCCCTGCGCCTGTCTGAGGGGGCGCCTCAATGGGTGGAGACCCTGGTGCGTCGCCTGTGCCAGGACCCCGCCGCCGTCCAGCCCCTGTTTGCCTCTCCCCTGCCCCACTCGCCGGAAGCCGTGCGCCTGGTTTTCGCTGAATATCGCTTCACCGATGCCTCCACCCGGGCCCGTACCGGTACCTGGTGGACGGTGAGGGAGGCAGGCAGCACCGATCCCATTCCTTGTCGAGTAGAATCCACCCCCTCAGCCCTGGAGCCTCCATGATCCCCAAACGCCAACTGGGAACCTATGCCACCGCCACGGCCGCCTGGTCAGGGGGCAAACTCCTCATCCAGGTGGAGGGAACCACTCCCAACCCCGGATTTCAGGTCGATATCGAGCCCAACCTCCTGGTGCGGGGCTTGAAGCCCGAGTACACCCTGACCTTTCTGCGCCAGCCCGGGGTGTGGATTCAGATGGTCAGCCCGTATCGTTATTCCGAGGTTTTTGATGCCCCCAGCCGTCCCGGGCGCATCCTCCTGCATCACCAGGGGGGAGCCACCGAAGTGGAGGTGCAGGAGGATGTGGTGTTCCTCCCCGAGCCCCCTCAGGTGCCTCAAGAGGAGGAAGAGGCGGTGGGCACTTCCAATTCCCTGTCCTTTGACGAAGCCTTCGCCGACGCCGTGGCGCAGCTTAGGGGTCCCGTCCGACCTCATCCCGATCAAATGACTCAAGTGAAGGTCTCAGAAGTAGGGGCCACCTTGGGGGGGATCGCCGGGTTCCGAAAGCTGTTCGTAAAGATAACGGCTCGATATTCCTGACGAAATATCGACACATATCAGAAACAAGAGGATCCCCCTCTCTCTTACAGGACGGTGTATCCCGGCCCTCCACCCCCCTCGGGGGGCACCCAGGTGATGATGTTGTAGGGATCCTTGATGTCGCAGGTCTTGCAGTGGACGCAATTGGTGAAGTTCAGGTGCAGAGCCCTCTTCCCCTCCTTCTCCACCATTTCGTAGACCCCCGCCGGGCAAAAGCGGGTGCATGGGTTTCCATATTCCTCGGCGCAAATAGTGGCGCAGATGGTGGTGTCGGCCACCTTCAGGTGAGGGGGCTGGTTCTCCTCGTGGACGGTGCCGGAGATGAAGATGTCGGTGAGTTTGTCGTTCCAGGTGGGGATGTCCAGCTTGGGGCGAGGGGAAAGTTCCGTGCCTCCCTGGTAATACTCAGGGAGGGTCTGCATGGATGACCAGTCGGCGTGGGATTCCTTCCTCTCGCCGGGGCCGAAGAAGGTGGCCAGGCCGTTGCGGAGGGTCCCCATGAGGATCCCATCCCGGAAGTTCTGGTGGAAGTTGCTGGAATCCCACAGCTCCTTGCGAATCCACGAATCGTTCAGGGACTGCTCGTATCCCGACAGGGTGTCGGCCGACACGTCGTTCTTCAGCAGGGCAAGGAGGGCCGATTCCGCCGCCAGCATGCCGGACTTCATGCTCAGATGGACCCCCTTCAGGCGCTGGATGTCCAGCATTCCCGCCGCTTCACCGATGAACATGCCGCCGTTGAAGTAGGACTGGGGGCGGGCGTACCACCCGCCGGCGGTGAGGGCCTTGGCCCCGTATCCCACCACTTTTCCTCCCTCGATGAGCCTGGCGATCCAGGGGTGGGACTTGTAGCGCTGGAACTGGTAATGGAGGTCCATTCCCGGATCCTTGTAGTCCAGGGAAACCACCAGCCCCAAGGACATGAGGTTGTTGCCCATGTCGTACACCCAGCCGCCTCCCAGGGTGTCCAGGTCCAAGGGGAAGCCCAGACAATGGAAGACTCGGCCTCCGGGCACCGACCCAGGAGGCATTTCGATGATCTCCTTGACCCCGGTCTCGAAGTTGGGTGGATTGCGGCCAGCGTCCAGCTTCAGCCAGTGGGTGACGATGCGGGTGCAGTTCCCCAGGACTCCATCGCCAAAGAGGGTGAGGCGGGCGGACAGATTGATGCCCGGTTCGAAGTTGGGCTTGCGCTCGCCGTGATGGTCAATGCCCTTGTCTCCGGTGCGGATGCCCACCACCCGGTCTCCCTCCCACAGCACGTCCACCGCCGGGAAGCCGCAGAACAAGTTGATGCCTCGCTTTTCGCATTCCCCCGCCATCCATCGGGTAAACCGGGACAGGGAGATGATCTTGTTGCCGTGATTCTCAAAGGGAGGGGGGGTGATGGGCACCTTCATGGCCGAGGTCTTGCCCAGAAGCACCATGGCGTCGTAGGTGCAGGTCCCCTCCACCGGGGCCCCCATCTCCTCCCAACCGGGGAGAAGCTCATTCATGGCCCGGGGATTCATCACCGACCCCGACAGGGAGTGGCGCCCCACCTCCGAGCCCTTCTCCACGACGGCGATGTTGAGGCCTTCCAGCTTGGGGCCCCTGCGCGTTCCTTCATCGACTCCCCGGTTGTGCTCCTCAATCAACTGATGCAGGCGAATCGCCCCTGCCAGGGAGGCAGGACCGGCGCCCACGAAGAGGACGTCCACCTCCATGGTCTCCCTGCCGTTGTTCACCCCCTCCCGAGCCCCGTAACGATGGCGCAGCCATTCAGGATTCTGGCGCGCCCGGGCTACCCGGTCAGCGTGGTCGTGACCCGCACCATGCCCATTATCGTGACCGTGTCCGTTGCCAGATGACATGGAAGCCTCGCCGGGGGCCGCCGCAACCGGGGCCCGGGGATCCGACCGCCGGGAGGGGTCCAGCGGTCAAAAGTGAATGACCATTCAGTCGAACAGCCGGGCGCATCATAAGAATCATGGGGGCGGGTGTCAAAGCATGGAAAGGGACGGAGAGGCTTTGGCGAGCGGGCAAATTCATTGACACTTCCCTCTCTGGTCGGTCATTCTGGGGGACGATCTGTGGGGTCTGACCATGGCGATTCGATCCGTTTCCTCTCCTCTTCTGATGGCTGCCGGGCTTCTGCTGGCCCTGGCGTACCCCGGAGCCTCCCCCGTCCACGCCGGCGAGATCTACACCTACACCGACGCCAAGGGGAACATGTTTTTCGTGGATGACCTGCGTCTGGTTCCTCCTGCCTATCGCAAGCAGGTGGAGGGGCAGCCGGACAAGGCCACCCGGGGAGCCGGCTACTCGGTGGTGGGGCCCACCCGGGAGGAGGGGCCCGCTCCCGCTCCGGCGGGTCAGGGTTCTGGGCCAGAGGAGGTCGATCCGGCCGATGAAAGTCGGGCCCAGGCTCCCCAACCCCCTCCCTCTTCCCAGGCCTCCACACCTCGCCGGGAGGAAGGCGCCGGTCCGGCGCGGCAGGGTCCCCGCCAGAAGAACGAAAACGCCCCCGTCGATCCCGCTCGCCTCTCGACCCGAAGAGACCAGTTGATGGAGCGCATCAACCTGATGGAGGAGGGGTACATCGACGAAGGGGTCAAGGCCCCCGATCAGGCCAATCTGGATCGGGTGCTGGAGAACGCCTATCGTCAATTGGACCGCCTCGACTCGGACATTGCCCGTTCCAAAAATGACTCGTCTCAGACGCAGCCGTCGGGCGGTGGATTCTCAAACGACCAGGAAGAGGATTAGCTCCTCGAATCGGGGCCATCGACCTTCTCAGGGTCCAGCTCTCCCCTTCGTGGGTGGCAGCGATGGGGGTGGAATCAGCCGGATCTCGTCCAGATAGACCCTTCCCCAGGAACCCAAAGACAGATCCACCAGGCACAGGCGCCCTTCCTTGCCGGCGAAGGGGGTGACGTCCCAGATCACCTCCCGCAGGACGTTGTCATCCTTGCCCATGGCCTCCAGGCGGGGCTCCCCATCCACCAGCAGCTCCACCCGGGTGTTGGGACCCTTGCCACCTCCCATCCGCAATGACAAGGACCCCTCGGGGATGGTGAAGGGTCCGCTGGTGAGGGTGCCGGTGGGGTCATCTCCCACTCCACGGGGAGGGCCTCCCCCCACATCGCCGTGGCGGAAGGAATCCAGCCAACACTTTCCCAGGGCTCCCTCGGGCTGGGAGGGGGCGTCGGGGCGAGGATCACACACCGGCTGCTCCTCAAACGCTGGTCCCTCCACACCCCAGGAGGTCATGTCCCCGGTCTCAAAACCGCCGTTTTCGAAGGTGAGGGGGGAGGTGGTGAGGAGGTTGCGGGGGACAAAGGGCACTCGCAAATCGGGATCGGGCGGAGGAGGGGGGACGATCTTGGGGGCAACGGTGGCGGATTTCACCAAGGTGGGAAGATGAGAGGCCAGGCGCGCCACTCCGCCCCCTCCCAAAATCGTCAGGACACCCAGGATTCCCCACCGGATCCATCGACCGGGTGAGTGAATCTGAATCCCTTTCTCCAGCCATTGCCGAGCCTCATTTCGGCTGAGCCCCCGGACGTGAATGGCACGATTGGCGGAGGTCAACGCCTCGCCGAGATGGGTTTTGGACAGGCGGGCGTTGGAAAACACCGCTCCCTGCAGGTTCGCCCCGGAAAACTGGCAGCGCACCAGGCTGGCGGAAGTGAAGTCTGCCCCCTGAAGGTCTGCTCCGGAAAAATCCACGTCGATCAACAGGCAGCGACGAAATCGGGCTCCGGGCAGCCGGGCCTCCCCGGCGTTCACTCTTTGCCAACGGCCTCCTTCGCCATTCACCCCTGCCAGAGAGGCGTGGGAAAGGTCGCTTTCTGCCAGCCGTGCCCCAGAAAAGTCGGCTCCCACCAGGGAGGCCTCTCTCATGGACAGGCGGGTGAGGCGAGCGCCGTCCCAGCGGGATCCGGTGAGGTCCTGCTCGGAAAGATCCACATCCTCCAGCCACATCTTGTGGAAATCGGCTCCCCGCAGGTCGAACCCGGCAAGGGGGTTCCCCTTCTTCACCTCCTGGCAGATGCGAACAGGGGAGCGGGGAAGGCGGGGCCGGGTCACTTCTTCACCCGGGGAGGTTGATCCAACAGTCCTCGTCGGGAGAGCTCCCGGGCCAGAAAGGTGGCGTGCTGGTTCATCACCGAAGCGGTGGGGTGATCGTCATACCAGGCGGGAGGATGCCCCCCTTGAAACAGATCGATGAACCTCTCCTTGGGCAATCCGGGAAACACTTCCCACCACTTGAGGCGCCCCCTCCAGCCGGGGATGGCCACCAGCACCACCGGGATGCCCAGCGCTTCCGCCTTGGCTTGCAAGGCCAGGATCTCCACCGTGTCTCGCTTCTCCGCTTCCGGGGATTCGTTGGGGTGGATGCGGGGAACCCGGGACCTCTCCCATGCCTGCTGGTAGCGATAAAGGGACGAGAACCTCAGTCCGGCCCGGTGAAGTCCTTCGGGAACTCCCACGGGAGTGGGATAATTTTCCACCCACAAAGAGGGGTCTTCCCGGAACCACCGCCGGAACCCTCCGGTCTCGAAGGAGGGATCAGGAAGGAAGGCCCGTCTTCCCCGGTTGGAGTAAAGGACCAGGATCAGGTCGGCAGGATGGCGTTCCAGACGGTGCTGGGCGGAGAGGGCCATCTGGGTGAGCACATAGGCGGAAACTCCGAAGTTCCACACCTCATAACGCCGAGGGGGGACCTCACCTCTCCCCGCACAGGAGGGATCCTGGCAGTCTTGCAGGTGGCGCTCAAGGGTGGCCGCCAGGGTTTCCGAATCGGCCAGCCCCGCCCCATAGAGGGTGGAAGCTCCATAGAACAGAATGCGCCAGGTGCCGGGAGGGGCGGGCTCCGGGGGCTCCGGGCCTCGGGCGCCCTGGCGGTTGATGTGGATGGTGGTTCCTCCCCCTCCCTGGTCCACGATGCCTGGAGTCAGCTCGTAATGAAGTCCAGGCACCGCTGACACCCGGTGTAACTGGGCATCATAGCCTTGATAATAAAGGGTTTTAGCCACCATCTGGGCTTCCAGGCCGGAGAGACGGAGGGCCAAATCTGCCGCCAGGACGGAGAGGAGAAGAGTCCCCACCAGCAGGGCCCATCGTCGCAGCAGCCCGGGAAGCCCCCGGTCCCCCATACGGACCCGGGGGCGTCTCACCCTCTCTCTCATGGCAAGAATCCAGCCCTTTGGTGGGAACGTGTCACCGGAGGTGAGCCTTCATTGCCTCACTGGGACGAGTCAGGGAGAGCCCCTCTTGATCTCCACCCTTTGAAGCACGATGTCCTCGTCGGGCTTGTCCCGGCCGTTACGGGGCACGCTGGTCATGGCCTTGACCACCTTGACCCCCGCCTCGTCACACTGGCCGAAGACCGAATGCTTGCCGGTGAGCCAGGGGGTGGCCTTCTCAGAGATGAAGAACTGGGAGCCGTTGGTGCCGGGACCGGAGTTGGCCATGGCCAGGACCCCTGCCTGATCCAGTCCCAAGGAGGGGTCGAACTCATCTTCAAACTGGTAGCCGGGTCCGCCGGTTCCCTGCCCCAGGGGATCACCACCCTGGATCATGAAGTCGGGAATGACCCGGTGAAAAATGGTTCCGTTGTAGAGAGGAACGCCCACTTTCTTCTCGCCAGAGCGGGGGTCGGTCCACTCCTTGGTACCCTCTGCCAGCCCGACAAAGTTCGCCACCGTCTTGGGGGCCTTGTCGGGGTAGAGGCGGCAGTTGATCTCCCCCTTGGTGGTGTGGAACACCGCAAACAAGGGCTGCTTGGGGTCGAGGCCGGTGCGGGTCAGGGTGGCGGCCCGATTGGCGGTCTCGATTTCGTTGCGGGAATCCTCCAGCTTCTTCTCCAGGTCCTGCACTCGGGTCTGGAACTGGGAGTTCTCCGCCTCCAGGTTGGAGACCTTTTCTTTAAGGAGGTTGTTCTCCTCCTTCAACTCGGCGGTGCATCCGAGAAACACCGAGGACGCCACGGCGGCGGAGAGGAGGAGCAGGGTTCGAAGGCCCACAGCGCGCATGATGACCATCCCTCAGGCGGCCAGAGGAAGGAAGGCCGCTCGACGAAGGGCGGATCCTGGGGTGCTGGGCATTCCCTGTCAAGCCGGGGCTGGCTGGCTACCGTCGGAGGAGCAGAAGGCCCGCTCCCACAAGGCTCAGAGGGATCAGAAGGGTCACCATCACGCCGCTGCTTCCCAGCAGACCGGGGATTCCCGAAGCGGCCAAGGCCACCACGCCCAGGCCTGCCGACAACCCGGCCAGGCTCCCCCTCCCTCCCTTCCGGCGCCGTCCCCCTTCTCCGGCAGAGGCCGCTCCCAGCACCACCATTCCCAGGGGAAGGCAGGACCACCCCCACCGCTGGGCGAGGTCCCCCCTTTCCGCCCGTGTCGATCTCCCCCACTTCTCCAGCCGGGCGATCCGTTCCTCCAAGGCGGTTCGGGGCAGGTGGCTGGAATCGGGTCCCCCCTCAGAAAAATCACCAGGAAGAACAGGTAGTTGGGCGAGGATGACTCCAATTCTTCCCTGAGGGTGCTCTCCCACCGATCGAAACTGTTCCCCCTCCCAGAGGAGGTCGGGCAGAGGAAGGATCTCGTCAAAGGAGGAGCCATCGGCGGCCCGTCTCAGGAACCTCAACCCTCGCAAATCACGCCCATCGCCTCGGGCCTCTTCCACCACCAACACTCCCTCGGCGTAGACAAACGGAGGAGGAATGCGGAATCCCGGGGAGGGTCTGGTCGAGGAGTCTTCCCCCCGTGTCGGATGGAGTTCTTCCCTTTCCGCCGCCGCTCTCCCTCTGGCCTTGGGTCCCCAGGTCATTTCGGTGAGGAAGGAGGGGAGCATCAGCAGGGCGCCCAGACCCACCGCCCACGCCCCTCGTCGCAAGGGCCCCGCTCCCGCCACACGGAGGGCCACCCCCTCTCCTCGCCGGGCCGCCCTCCCCTCCACCAGGGCCCCCGCCAGCAAGGCGCACCCGGACACGCAGAAGTGCAAGGCATCAGGGACGGTGTTCCACCATTTTGTCATCACCGCGCCGGGGTCAGACCACCATCGCCTTGCTTCCTCCACCGAGGTGATCATCGCCAGGAGGAGGAGGCAGGTGAGCACCAGCAGCACCCACCATCCCAGCCCCGCCCGTACCCTCAACCACCACAGCCTCATCGCCTCTCCCCTCCGCTTCGACCCAGGCGCCACCACCCCCACCCTCCCAGGATTGCCAACACCACGACGGGTGCCCAGGCCGCCTCCATCTCTCCGCCTCCTCCCCGGGCCACCACCCACCCATCTCCGGCCCGAGTGACACCATAGAAAAGAAGGCCCACCGCCCCCGCCAGGGCCACGGACCTCCTCATTCCGGCACGACGACCGGACAGGGCCAGGGGAGGGACCAGGAGGAGGAGGGCCACCGAGGCGAACGGGTGGGCGATTCGCTTGTGCCACAAAAGAAGGGGAGAGGGATCACTGCGCCCCCGCTGTTGGTCTCTCTCCAACCTCCGGGCCAGCTCCTGGGGGGGCATTTCGTAGACCTCCCGGGAGGGGCGGGCAGCTCGGGAGATGGGAAGGGCCAGGGCAAGGTGGAAAAACTGCATTTCTGCCCTTCGGCCCGAGTCCTCTTCCTGCCACCACTGCCCCCTGTGCAGGTCCAGACGAATCCCCCCATCGGGGGAGATTCCTGTCGTCCCTGACGCGGCGGTGATCACCGTGCGGGGATGGGGAGAGGCGAGGAGCAGGGGGGCCACATTTCCTCCTTCCTGAACCGTCCCTGCCAGCGTCCAAGTCCCCCACCGCACCTCCCAGGGGCCCGGGGCCCACTGAAGCACGCTCCCCTCCACCGCAAGCCGTCGCAAGCCATATCGTCCCCAGGGTTCACCCCAGGCGTTCAGGGAACCCGCCAGCGTCCCCATGGCTCCTCCCAGGAGCAACATCAGAGGGAGCAGACGCCGGGGACCGCCGCCCGCGAGGCGCACCGCGTCCCATCCTCCCGTTTCCCGAAAATGGGCCAACGCGGTGAGGGTGCCGGCGAACAGGGCCAGGGGGAGGAGGAGTCCGGCGAAGGAGGCCAGGACATAAGCGAGAAGCCGCAGAAGGATTCCTCCCGGCAGAGGACCCCAGGCGGGCAGCGCGGTCATGAACCCCGCGCCTCGGGCCGACAGGGCCAACGCCAAAAGCCCCAGCGCCACCCCCAGGGAGCGAATCCCAATTTGCTGCAGCAGGTATCGGGTCAGGGTCCCGCCCAAGCCTACAGGAGTCACCGGTTCTTCTCCAAGCCGTCCCCGGGCCCTCCGGATTTGACCATCGCCACCAAGGATGATAGGATTTCGCCGCCCCAAGTGTGCATCGCTCGTCGGGATGCAAGCACGGTGTGGCCTCGTCCAAGGAGTGCTTGATGACCTTCAGGATCGGCGATAGGGCGGTGTACCCGACCCACGGGGTGGGCGTGGTTGAGGGGATCGAGTCCCGAGAGATCGCCGGGCACAAGCAGAGTTTCTACGTCCTGCGGATCCTGGAGAACAACATGACCATCCTGGTGCCGGTGCAGAACGCCGCCGCCATCGGGATGCGGGATGTCATCGACGCCTCCAGCGTGGAGTCGGTCTACGAGGTCCTTCGGGAGAGGGATGTCAAGTTGGATCAGCAGACCTGGAATCGCCGCCAGCGGGAGTACATGAACCGCATCAAGACCGGCTCGGTTCACGAGGTCGCCCGGGTGCTCCGGGATCTGGCTCTCCTCAAGGGGGTGAAGGGGGACAAGAACCTCTCTTTCGGGGAACGCAAGATGTTCGACAGCGCCCGCAACCTGCTGGTCCGGGAGGTGGCGGTGGCCCGAGGCGTAGGAGAGGATCAGATCGACCAGGATCTGGTGGGAATCTTCGGAGAGAACTACCCCATCAAGGAGAGTGGCTCGGGCTTCTAAAGGCCGAGTCAAAGGCCATGCCCTGGCGGGTGGATTCCCAGACCTGCATCGGGTGTAGCGTGTGTACCGATACCGCTCCCGGGGTGTTCTGGCTGGACGAAAACGCTGGATTTGCCCGGGTGAAGGACGCCTCTTCCCCCTCTCATCAAAGGGACTGCCAGGACGCGGAGAGGGATTGCCCGGTGGGGGCCATCTCCTTTGGAGACCCGTCCGCATCCGAGGAGGATCAGGCCGATGGGTCGAATCCGCTTCCCGGTTTTCCAAACGAATCAACCGCGCCGCCGGATCAGGGCGGCTCCTAGCAGCGCTCCCGTCATCCCCAGGATCAGGAGCCCGGATTCCTGAGAAGAAACGGTGCAGGCACAAGAGCCGGTGTAGTCCCCCGGCTCGGGCGGAGCGGGGCCTCCCGAGGCGCTGTCGTCATCTCCCGGGGGAGGGGTCACGTCGTCATCCTCTTTTGCGATAACGTCATCCCGCCCGTCGCAATCCTGATCGATACCGTCTCCATCGGTCTCTCCGGCACCTGGGTGGACAGAGCCGTCCTGATCGTCGCAGTCATTCCCACCACAGTCCACCGACAGGTATCCGTCGGCATCGGCATCGGCCAGGGCAGGATCGCACACGGTAACGGTGATCTCGTCGAAGTCGGAACAGCCGTCCTCCCCCACCACCGACAGTCCCACCAGGTAGGACCCCGGGGCAGCAAAGGCGTATTCCACCACCGATCCCGACAGGTCCACGGCGAAGTCCTGATTGAGGTCCCAGCCAAAGGTGGCGATGGTGCCCAGGGAACCCGAGCCGTCCAGGGTCAACAATTCCCCCACCAACCCACCCACGTCACCGGCCACCGCCACCACTCCGCCGGCACAGTCGGGAATGCCCACCGCGTCGATCTCAAAGTCAGCGGATTGCCAGCCGGGATCGGAGCCATCGTCGCCTTCGGCGATCCAGGTGGCATAGGTGGGATCCTCATAGATGGTGATGGAGCCGGAGGGCAGGACCAGGATGTAGTTCTTCAGGCTGTCGTGAAACCCATACAGGCCGGCGAAATCGTCGCTCTCCTCGCCAGGGCCGTTGCCGGGGCAGGCGTCTTGCCATCCCTCCCGATAGATGGTGGCCAGGGTGGCCATGTCCCATCCGGTGGGGAAGTTGGTGAGGTCGCCGGTGTCGCTGCCCCAGACGGTGTACTCGATGCCCTCGTTGGGGAAGGGTCCGTGATCAATGGAGGGGAACACCACCACCGTCACAGTGGGGTAGGGCAAGGAAAAGAGAAGTCCTCCCGCCCCCGATTGGGTCCAATTCAGATCGGCAGCCGCCAAGGAGTCCGCAGAGGATCCCGGCTCCATGAAGTAGCCGAAATCACAGGAGTTGGAGTACCCTACCGACTCGGAGCCGCCGCTCAGGTAGGTGGCGTAGTTGACCGGAGGAGTGCTGCCTGCCACGCTCAGGGCGTCCAGGGTCTGCTGGTCGGTGGTTACGTAGGAGGCGGCCCAGGCGGTGGCGGGAGAGGCTTCCGCCACCAGGAAGACGAGAGCAAGAAGAGGTAGCAGGGGCGCGGGGTGAGGGGCGGACATCCCAGGCTCCGATGTGGGGATTCGATCCATTCCAGGTGTATCACAGGTGGAGACGATGGCAGGCATGATGAAGGAAGGCAGCGAAGGAATGAGGGTCCTCCTGGCAACGCGAAACCCCGGGAAGGTGCGCGAGTTCCAGGCCCTTCTGGGGGAGTCAGGGCTGCGGGTGGTCTCTGCCGATGATCTCCCTGGTTGTCCTGATGTGGAGGAAGATGGGGCCACCTTCCGGGAGAACGCCCTCAAGAAGGCCCACACCCTGGCCCGGTGGAGTGGGCTGCTGACGGTGGCAGACGACTCAGGGCTGGAAGTGGACGCCTTGTCGGGGAGGCCGGGGGTGTACTCGGCGCGGTACGGAGGGCAAGGAGCCACCGAAGCCAGCAACTATCTGAAACTTTTAGGAGAAATGGCAAATGTTCCCTCCCGGGAGAGGACTGCCCGCTTTCGATGTGCGGTGGCGGTGGTAACCCCCGATGGACAAGAGGCGGTGGTTTCCGGGGTGTGCGAAGGGACCATCGGTTGGGAGCCTCGGGGAGATTCTGGCTTTGGCTACGACCCGGTCTTTCACCCCGGCGGCGGTGAAAAAACCATGGCGGAACTGACCCGCCCCGAGAAAAACGCGATCAGTCATCGGGCCAAAGCCATGGCCCAGGCCCTCCCCCTGCTTCTGGAGCTTGCCCGAGACGGCTGGTAAGGCATCTCCTGCCCCGACGTTCCCATGAACCCCAACCTTACTCCTGCTCATCGTCTCTTCATCGTCCTGGCCCTCCTGTGGTTGCTCTACGAGTTTGGCTTTGGCCTGCGCCCGGGAAAGGCCGGCGGGGAGGAGGGGCGGAGGGCCGACCGGGGCTCCTGGATTTTGCTGACGGTTTCGGTGACGGCGGGGGTGCTGGTGTCCTCGGTGATGGCCCGCAGGTTTCACTGGACGGCCCCCTATGCCGGATGGGGGGTGGATGCCATCGCCATCTCCTTGATTCTAGCGGCAGCCGGGCTCCGTCAGTGGGCCATGAGGGCGTTGGGAGCGGCGTTTACCTCCAGAGTAGCGGTGGGGCAGGACCAGAGGTTGGTGAAGGAGGGTCCCTACCGATACGTGCGCCATCCCGCCTACCTGGGCAACGTGATGGGATTCGTCGGTATCGCCGTGGGCCAGGGAAGCCTCCCCTCGGGAGCGGTCCTCCTGGCGTTCTGCATTCCCCCGGTGCTGTACAGGATTCAGGTGGAGGAGAAGGCCCTCCGGGCAAGATTGGGGAAGGAGTGGGAGGAGTATTCCGCGAAGATCCCTCGCCTCCTGCCCGGGATCTGGTAGGAGCGCTCCACGTCTTGACACGTCCCCGCAAGCTCGGCATAGTCCGCCGCCGGTTCGGGGAGATAGCTCAGCTGGCTAGAGCGCTGGATTGTGGCTCCAGAGGTCCCGGGTTCGAATCCCGTTCTCCCTACCACGCACCTCCTCGGGGGCCCGCTTCGGCGGGCCTTCGGCGTTCTGGACGCGCGGGGATCTGACCCCGACCGGGTGAAGCACCGGCGAATTGGGCGCCCCCTGGGTCCCGGTCGAGATGTCAGCGGGGTGCCACCGGAGGGTGAGTCCAGGGGTCCACGAGCCGCACGCCGGTGGTCCGGAAGTCGGCGGTGTTCCGCGTCGCCAACAACCGCCCGTGGTGTAGGGCAGTCGCAGCCAACAGGCCGTCCAACGGTGGCGGCACTCGGCCCGTCCGCTGCCGCGCCGCCGTCAGCCCCGCCTTGGTGAGGTCATGAAGACCTCCACGTACGTGGGACGCCCGCTGCGGGGGAGGATCGTGCCGGTGATGGCGAGCTGGGTGCCCGGTCGACGTTGTCCGGTGACCCTTGGAGGCGCTGTCCGGAAACCGGACGGCCTGTCCAGGATTCGGCCGGTGGGTGGACGCTGGTTCCCCCCGGCGCACGGGCGCCGGTCACCGGGATCCCCTTTCCTGACAGAGCTTTGCCGCCGCCGTCGCCGGGGGGCCGCTGCGGGCATGGCCCTTGCCCAGGGCAGGGACCCGCCCGGATCCAAACCCAGCGACTCCGCCAATCGGCTTGGACCT
>CAYRTW010000086.1:0-21102 GCA_964426935.1 uncultured Rickettsiales bacterium | reverse complement strand
ACGCCCATCGCCGACCTCTCGGGGGCCGCAGGCACCCTGGACGGTTCGATTGTCCTGCCCCGCGACAAGGCATCCCAGCCGGGCGCGGTGGAGGTGGTCCAGAAAGCGCTGATCGCCCTCGCGTCGCGCACCGGGGACCCATCGACCTTGCTCCCCAGGTACGGAGCCGACGGGGGCTGGGGCGCCGAGACCGAGGCAGCCCTGCACGCCTACCAGGCACGGAAGGGGTTGGAGGTGGGCACGGTTGACGCGGCAATCGCCCGGGCCCTGGACGCCGACCTGCGCGCCGCGCCGGCTCCCCGGCTCTTCTTCGACATTGTGGATCCGGGCCTGCCCGCAGCCGAGCGGGTGGCGCGCGCAGCGCGGCTCCTCATCGACAAGCAGGGAGCGACCTACGGCGTGCCCGGCGCGTGGAAGAACATCGACGCCCGCCATGCGGTGCATCGGATCTATCGGCGCCCCCTGAACACCCCCATCCCCAGCACCATCGATCTGTGGAAGTGCAACTTGTTCGCTTGTTCTACCCTGGTTGCGGCGGGCATGGAGCCCCCCTACTACGGCGGCGACGGCGGCGAGTACCCCAACGCCAACAAGCTCTATATCTTCAGCGACCAGTACCAGCCCGACGACCGCCTGCGGCGGTTCATCCTCCGGGCCGAGGTGCTGGACATCGACCAGATGGACGACCCCGACGCGAGGGACCAGGCGATCCGGGCCGCGCTGGCGAAGGCGGAGATCGGCGACCTGGTGATCGTCGACCATCCGGGGGACGCCGTTGCCGACGGCGGTCACTGCCGGGTGGTCACCGCCCGCAACGACGACGGCTCCTTCACCTTCGCCCAGGCTTCGCGAGAGACGGCGCGGGAGAGGCAAGAGGACTGGACTTCGTTCGTTGGCGAGCAGGCGATGTGGGTGATGCGCCCGACCAAGGCCAGGCCGGAGGGAGTTGCCCGGGTCACCTGAGCCCTTGGCGGGTGTATCCGAATAATCAAGGCGCCCCCAGCCGTCGTGCCAGCATCCAGGCCAGGGCACCGCATGCACAACGACTCGATGACAGCCCACTCGGCATCTGTCAGACTGGATGGGTATTTCGTCGCAGTCGGCTCACGGCGACGCTCCCGCCCATCCTGCGGCGGCGTCTACGGCGCCGGTCCCGATGGCGCCTTCTGCCGCTTCGCTCTCGTAAACCCCATCGCCTTCAGCGCTTTGCTGAGGGTCGTCCCGCTGACCTTCTTGCCCCGGGGACCGATGAACGTCACCAAATCCGCCATCCGCACACCAGGTTCTTCGGTCACACGCTTGTGCGCGCCTCGCAGTCCTCGGCGTCAAGCGCCAGCTTGCGCCCCCGACGCTCCTTCCCTCGCCTCGGGTTACGCTCACCCCCACCACCGACTCGGCCGACGTCGGTTTCCACGGCCACCCTCCGGTGGACGACTCCCTTGGCATACGACCAACCGGATTGTCAGTTTTTCAGGCTGCACCCTCCTATCAGAAAATCCAAAATTCAATTCAGATGTATTCATTGAAAATCCTGAAATGGGAAACGAGAGAGGGAGGCCTCCGCCCCAGGCCAAAGCCAGGCTCTTTGCCTATCTCAACTCCAGCCAGATGGAGTTTGCTTTCACCTCCTTGGAGAATCTTCCCCTCATGCTTTCTGATCGGAGGCCAGCAACCGCTTCCCCGCCCACACCATCCCCGCTCCATGGAGGAGGGGGAGGTAGGAATAGGCCCAGTGGGGAAGGGCTGGTGCCCCGGAAATTCCCACCGCCCCCACCACCAGCAGAACCGCAGCAGAGGCGGGAAGGAATCGGGTCCTGACCAGTGCCACCGGCAGCAGGATGAATCCCAGCAGGAAGGTCAGTGCGGCTGGAGGAGCCGCCGCCAGCAGTGCCCCCTGCTGATACAGAGGAAGGGCCTCTCTGGCGAACAACTCGGGCATTCGTTGGGCAAAAAAGGGTACGTAGAACGCGTCGGTAAACCACAGGCCGAAGAAGAGGAGGGTGCCCACCATGGCCAGGAGGTATCCCAGCAGGCCGGTCAATCCAGTGCGGTCGGCTGTCCTGGCGTACAACCCGGGCAGGCCCAGGGCGATGCCTGAAAACCCCAGGAGCCCAGCGAGCATTTCCAATGTCCAGGAGCGGGTCACAATGGAGGACCCGTCCGCCCCGAAGGGATATCCCATGTCAAAGGGATGAACGATGAACCACAGGGAGGTGAGGAGGCCGCCAGCGATGCATGCCTGGCCACTGATTCGGTGAAGTGGGTGACGGGTCATGAGAACCCCTCTCTCTTGTTCAGGCTCTATCCGACTCTACGAAGAAAGGGGCAAGGCGGATCTTCCTCCAAACATGGAAGGGACAGATCGAACGATTGCCCATCAGGGCTGTGGGCCCTCTGAGTATCCACGAAATGCCGCTGCACGGCCGGATCGCTGCGCCGCAGGTCCCCCAAAAATTCCGACAAACCCAAGGAGGCGCTTCGGCCGGATCTTTCGGAAGGCCCGGGACGGGCCTGACGGAAAGGCTTTGGGTCCCTCTGCTGTCTGTCCTTGTTACGGCCTCGGTGCTGCGGCCGTTCGCTCGCGGCGCTACGCGTTCTGTGTGATCCTCTCTGTCCTACCAGCAGGGAGATCGCACCAACCACGCCGCCCCGGAGTCGGCACCGCCCAGATTGGAAAGTCGGGCCCCGACCAGGAGGTCGGCACAGCCATCGCCGTCCACATCGCCGGCTGCCGAGACCCCCAGCCCTCCGTCTCCATATCCCAACTGGTCATTGGCCGCAGCTCCAAAAATGCGGGCCTGGGCAGCGGTGGCCAGGGAGAGGGAGGTGGTGATGGGGCCGCGAACCAGGTAGACCACCCCTGAATCTGTTCCTCCGGCATCCGAATTGGGGGCTCCGATGAGAAGATCCACGAAGCCATCTTCATTGACATCCCCCGCCACCGCCACCGATGCACCCGCCCCGTCCCCGGCCGCTCCCGAGAGGGTGGCTTCGGCGGCGCTCAAGCTGATGGTGCCGGTGCGATTGCCACGCACCAGGTACACCGCCCCGGCATCGGTTCCGCCCCCATCCTGCTTCCAGGCCGTGACCACCAGATCGGGGATGCCGTCCCCGGACAGGTCGCTTCCGCCGGCGAGGATTCGTCCCGCCTGATCGTCGGCGGCCACCCCGGTCACCTTCAAGTTGGCGGTGGGCAGATCCACCAGACCGGAGAAGGGTCCCCGGGCCAGATACGCAGCGCCGGCGTTGGTGCCCCCCACCTCGTCCATCGGCGCACCCCCCATCACATCCCACTTGCCGTCGGCGTTGACATCTCCTGCCGACACGGCCGCGTAGCCCAGTTGATCCCCTGCGTCCAGGCCCCGCAGTTTGGCCATGGCCAGGGACAGGTCCACGGTGCCGGTGGCCAGGGGGTTGAGCACATAGAACGCTCCAGCATTGGTCCCTTTGTCGTCGTCCATGGAGGCTCCCACCAGGACTTCGGAGCTCCCGTCGGCGTTGGTGTCTCCCGCCGCCACCACCTGGGCGCCAGCCCGGTCTCCAGCATCCTCTCCCACCCAGATCACCGAGGCGGCGGACAGACTGACCGAGCCATACACCGGCCCCCTCACCAGATAGGCGGCCCCGGCGTTGGCTCCTCCAGCGTCGTTCTGGGGAGCCCCCACCAGGATTTCGTCCTTGCCATCGGCGTTGATGTCGGGAACCGTGGCCACTGACCACCCCGCCTGATCGCTGGCGGCCACCCCGAGCAGCTTGGCGTCGGCGGTGGATGAGTCGATCACGCCCATCAGCGGGCCATAGAACACGTAGACCGCCCCGGCGTTGCTGGCCCCGGTGTCGTCCCCGTAGGCCCCGATCAGCAGGTCAGAAAAGCCGTCCCCATCGATATCTCCGGAAGCAACCGCCAGCCCGGCGCTGTCGGTGGGATCTTCCCCCACGAACACCGCTTCCGCCTCTTCCAAAGAGATGTCGCCGGAAAGGGGGCAATCGTTGAGGGTCTCGTCGCAGTCATTGTCCACCCCGTCGTCACACACTTCGTCGGCGCCGGTGTAGGCCAAGGGCTCGGAATCGTTGCAGTCTTCACAGGAGGCGTAGCCGTCCCCGTCCAAATCCATCTCGTCTCCCGGCAAGACATCGTCGCAGTTGTTGTCGATGCCATCGCAGGCCTCCACCGCCCCCTCGTAGCTGGTGGCGTCCCGGTCATCGCAGTCGCCATCGCAGGGGGAGTGGCCGTCCAAATCGAAGTCCTTTTCACCTCGGGGAAGGGTGCCGTTGCAGTCGTTGTCCAAGCCATCACAGGTCTCCCGTGCCCCTGGCCTTGTCCAGACATCGGCGTCGTTGCAATCTCCCTGGCAGGTGGTGTAGCCGTCGGCGTCCACATCAAATCCCTCATCCACCAGGCCGTCGCAATCCTGATCGACCCCGTTGCAGGTCTCCACCGCTCCGGGATGAATCAACACCGCTGTGTCGTTGCAGTCGCCGCTGCAGGAGCCGTATCCGTCAGCGTCCACATCCATGTTCAGCCCTTCGTCCTCCACGCCATCGCAGTCCTGATCGATGCCATCGCAGATTTCGATGGCGGCGGGGTGTACGGCGGGGTCGGCCCCATCGCAGTCATAGTCAAACCCGCAGGTATATCCGTCTCCGTCGGCGTCATATCCCTCATCGGCGAGGCCATCGCAGTCGTCGTCCTCCCCGTTGCAGGATTCGGCAGCAGTGGGGTGGATGGGAGCGTGGATGTCGTTGCAGTCGTCGTCGCAGGTGCTGTATCCATCTCCATCCAGGTCGTCCAGATTCAAATCGGAATCGGTGTCATCGCAGTCTCCGTCGCAGGAGGAGTCTCCATCGGCATCCACATCCAGGTGGCTGAGAACGGGATTCTGGTCGTCGCAGTCGGTGGCGGTGGCCTCTCCGTCTCCGTCACGGTCATCGCGAGTGGCCCCCGGATAATCCAATCCGGTGAAGACGTGGCCTCCATGGGCATCACCGGAGACGCCCCCATAAAGCCAGGGTCCCCAGAGTTGGGAGGTCCCCGCCGCCTTGGAGATCTGGACCCGGGCTCGCCAGTGGAAGCCATCTCCTCCCTCCAATCCGGTGACGGGCTGCTGGATGGAAACCCCCGTCAGGCCAGCATCGGTGAAGGAGGCCTGGGTCACTCCCGATGTGCCATCGAAGGCTGCGCCCAAGGGTTTGGATTCCACATACAGCCTGACTTTCCCCCTTCCAGCATGTCCACGGGCCTCCAGGGCGGCCACGTCGTAGGAGTCCGATTCGGGTGAGACCATTCCCGGGGGGATGGGTGTGGTGCTGCCGGGGCGGCGAGCCTGGTAACGAGTGACCGTCCCCAGCCCCGCTCCGTCGCCGGAATTGCCCAGGTACAGGGCCACCCGCCCTTCATCGGGCTGCCCGTTGTCGTACCAAGGGGTTCCCACCATCAGATCCCCATACCCATCCCCGTTGACATCACCCACGGTGGAGACCGAGGTGCCTGCGGCTGCGGAGGTCTGATCCGGTTCGGTGACCCAGTACGCCGTCGCTCCCAAGCCGCTGGTGGAGCCCAGGTAGAGGGAGGCCCTTCCTTCGTCGGTCTGCCCATTGTCCCAGGCGGGAGAGCCCGTCACCACGTCCCCGTAGCCATCCCCATTGACGTCGCCTGCGGAGGCAACCGAAGCGCCGAATGAAGAGGAGGCTTGATCCGATTCGGCCGTCCACGCCGCCACCGCCCCCAGGCCTGCGGCTGAGCCCAGGTAGAGCCAGGCCCGGCCTTCGTCGGTTTGTCCGTTGTCCCAGGTCGGCGAGCCGATGATCACGTCCGAGTATCCATCCCCATTGACATCCCCCGCTGTCGACGCCGACGCGCCGAAGCGAGCCGAGGCCTGATTGGATTCCCCCGACCAGGAGGGGGAGCCTCCCAAACCAGAGCCGGAGCCCAGATAGAGGAAAACCCTCCCTTCGTCGACCTCACCTCCATCCCAATCCGGTGCCCCCACCAGCAGGTCCCAGCAACTATCTCCATCCACATCTCCTGCGGTCGCCACCGAGGCCCCCAGATGAGCATTCGCTTGATTCGATTCCGCCGTCCAGGAAGGTGTGGTTTCCAAACCCGTGGGGGATCCCAGGTACACCGACACCCGGCCCTCGCTGCTCTCACCGTTGCTCAGGTAGGGGGCTCCCACCACCACATCCGAGTATCCATCGCAGTCCACATCCCCCGCTCCCGCCACCGAGGAGCCGAACCGTGCATCGGCTTGATCGGATTCCGCCGCCCAGGATGGGGAGGTTTCCAGTCCTCCCGCTGAGCCCAGATAGAGCCAGGCCCCTCCTTCCCCACTCTGTCCATTGTCGTATTCGGGGGCCCCCACGAGCACATCGGTGTATCCGTCCCCATTGACATCCCCTGCTGAAGCCAGAGAGGTTCCAAACTTCGCCTCCGCCTGATCCGATTCTGCGGTCCAGGCTGGGGAAGCGGCCACCCCGGTCGCCGTTCCCAGGTAAAGCAGAGCCCGCCCTTCATTGGCCTGGCCGTTGTCCCAGACGGGGGTACCGATCAAGGCGTCCCCGTACCCGTCGCCGTTGACATCGCCAGCGGGGGAGACCACCGCCCCGTAAGAGGCGGAGGCCTGGTCCGACTCCCCCGTCCAGGTCGAGGTGGAGGAGGGGCCCGCCGCCGAACCGTGATAGACCCACACCTTCCCCTCCTGGCTGTGGCCGTTGTCGTAGTAGGGCGCTCCCACCACCACATCTCCCCATCCGTCGCCGTTGACATCCCCGGCCCCCGCCACCGCAAATCCATAACTGGCCGACGCCTGATTGGATTCTCCTGCCCAGGTGGCGGTGGTGGACAGGCCGGCGGAGGAACCCAGATAAACATACGCCGTCCCTTCATCGGTCTGACCGTTGTCATACCGCTGGCTTCCCACCACCACATCGGCGTATCCGTCCCCGTTCACATCCCCGGCGCCGGCGACCCCGCTCCCCACCTCCCCCGAGATCTGGTCGGATTCGACGGTCCAGGAGGGGGTGGTGGAGAGCCCGGAGGCGTTCCCCAGGAACACCCATGCCTGACCCTCATTGGTCTGCCCATGGTCATAGCCAATGATCCCCACCACCACGTCCGAGTACCCGTCTCCATTCACGTCCCCTGCCCCACCCATGGAGTAGCCCAGCATGGCCGAGATCTGATTCGACTCAGTGGTCCAGGCGGCGGTGGTGGAGAGGCCGGAGGAGGAGCCCAGGTAGAGCCAGGCCCTTCCCTCGGTGCTTTCGCCGTTGCCGTAGCTGGGAGCGCTGACGATCACGTCATGGTACCCATCGCCGTTGACATCCCCCGCCGAGGCCACTACCGAGCCCATGTAGGCGTTGGCCTGATTGGATTCCGCCGTCCATGCCGGCGAGGCAGCGGGACCTGTTGCCGACCCCAGGTAGAGGAAAGCCTTGCCCTCATAGGTCTGTCCGTTGCTGACTCCCTTGGCGCCAATCACCACATCGGCATATCCATCGCCGTTGACATCTCCCGCCGAGGCCACCGAGACCCCGAAATAGGCGTAGTAGGCGTTGACGCTGGCCGTCCATGCGGGAGAGACCCCCAGACCCGACGCCGACCCCAGATAGACGTAGGCGGCGCCCTTGTCGGTGTAGACGTTGTCATAGCCGTAGGCTCCCACCACCACGTCGGAGTAGCCATCCCCGTTGACATCCCCGGCCCCCGCCACCGAACTGCCATAAAAAGCCCCGGCCTGGTTGGATTCCACCGTCCATGCCGGTGAGGTGGCGAGGCCGGTGGCCGACCCCAGGTAGAGCCAGGCCCGGCCTTCGTTGGCCTGTCCATTGGACAAGGCCGGGGCGCCGACCACCAGGTCCCCGTACCCGTCGCCATTGACATCCCCTGCGGAAGCGACGGTAGAGCCCATGTAGCCATTGGTGTTGTCAGACTCGGCGGTCCAGGCGGCGGTGGCCAGGAGGGGATCGACGGTGACCCGGCCTTCGGCGCCCCGAACGTCCACCACCAGACGCAGGCCGGTGGGGGTGGCTTCCATACGAGCGGGAAGGTCGCGACCGGTCTCATCCCAGGCCCGCAGTCCCGAGTAGGACCAGAAGGCACCTCCCTCAGACTGCAATCGAGCCGCTGTCCCGTTGGCTTCCACATCGAACCGCCCTCCCGAGAGGGAGAGTTCCAGGGACAAGGAGGTGGCAGAGGGGAGGGGATCAAGCTCGAAAGCCTGCTCCAACCCATCGGGTCGATTTTCCCACCATTCCAGGAGCCCTGGCCGGGAGTATTCCACCCGCTTCAGACAGTTCCCCAACTCGTCGACTGCCCCATCGGCGAGGCATCTCCCTTCCAGGGCGGGGACTGGGGTGGCACTGGTGAGGGTCGAATCCAAGCCAAAGGCCCGCAGGGACAGGAGGATTTCCCCATCTGCACCTGGCTGGGGGAGGCCAGGTCGGACCTGGATCCCTGCTTCCGTGAAGGTGGCGGCGAGGTTTTGGGCGCGGTTGACGGCGTGAAGGCGGCCGTTGCCCAGGGGCAGGACCCGATATCCGGTGGCGATGGTGGCGGCGGCCGTTTCAGGCGAGAGACGAGGTGAGGAGGAGGATGTCCCAGTCGTCGCCCGCAGGTCGGATCTCTGCCCGAGGTCGTCGGTGCATCCGGACAGGGCCAGCAAAAGGCAGAGGAGAAGGGGGAGGGGAGGGCGAGTAGAGTTGGGGTGAAGCAAGGGGGAGATCTCCTGTGCCGAAGAGAGAGGGCAGTGGGGCGACTTTACAGAGCCCCGGGCTCGGTGGATGGGCAGCGACGAACCCAAGCCCTCGGCCTCCGTCCTGCACCTGGCAATCTATTATCATGATGAGGAGAGGAGGAGGGCGCCCACTGAAGAAGAGAAACTCGGGAGGGGCATCGGGTCACTCAGAGCATGGAAGGAGGAGGGGGGCAGGTGGGACGAGGGATGCAGAAAACTTCTCGGTGGGACCCCACCCATCGACCCCACCCACAGACCCCCGGTCCTGGTGATATCCTCCCGCCCGGTTTCGCCAGGGTCCCCCCTGCCATCCTCTCAACCCAATCGGAACACCTTTGGACAAGACTCTCCAACTTATTGTTTTTGCAATGTTTCTACTCGGGTGCTGGTTGGACGCCGCCCCCCTGCGAGCAGCCACCTGCTGGGAGAGAGAGGTGGAAGGTTCTCCCAGCAGACCCCTGGTCATGGACTGCCGAGGATATGGCTGGGGGAGCGCCCCTCTCCTGGTCCTGGTGAGCCCCGCCGGCTTTTCCTCTTCGTTGATGGTGTGGAAGGAGGGGGGAGGATTGGCCCAGGAACTGGCGGATGCCGGATTTCGAGTGCTGGTCGTCTCTCCCTCCCTGGAGGAGGAGGGGGCAGGCCTCCTGACCGGCTCGGAGAAATGGGGCATAGGTCTGGGAGGGGTTCCTGAAGCGGTGGAGGAAGCCCTGCACATGGCCCGAGGGAGGGAAGTGTGGGTGGTGGGGTGTGGCCTCAGCGGCACCCTTTTGTATTCCCAGCGGCAGGCGGTTCCCCAAGGGGTCACCGGGATGGTGGTCATCGGAAGCCCCCTTCCGGGGGGGCCGGGCAGCCTCCTGTTTCAAGAAGCCGCCGCCCTTCTCACCTCCCGGTCTTCTCCCTCCCATTGGAGCGATCTGGAAGGAGTTCCCGCCACTTTTGGGGCTCACGCAGGCCTGTGGGACCTGCTTCTTCACGGGACCAGGCCCTTCCCCAAGGTGCGCCGCCGGGCCCTGGACAGCCTCACCTCTCTTCCCCCCGCTGCCTTGGAAACCATGAAGGCCCTGGCCACCGAGGACGGCAGGGGGGGAGGTGCAGAGGTCGGGGGTTCCTGGGCCCTTCCCCTGCTGGCGATCTCCGGGGCCCTGGATCGCCTCGCTCCTCCCGAGGGAGGGCACCTGGCGGCGTTGCGGGCGGGTCCGGGGAGCAAGGCGGTGCGGTTGGGATTCATGAATGGGGAGGGGAGGGATCCCGGGCATCTGGATCTCTTTGCTACGCCACGGTTTGTGCGGCGCATCGCCGACCTCATTGCCGAATGGAGAGGGAAGGGGAGGGAGGAGCCATGATCGGCCTCTTCCGTTCCTTCTGGAGGTGGCGGGGAGGGGCTGTTCTCCTGTGGGGGCTGCTCTCCTCCTTCCCAATGGGGGCTGCCGCGTCGGAACCGCCGGTCACCCTCTTTGCCACCACCACCGACGGTTGGCGCCTTGCCCTGCATCACTACCGTCCCCCTTCCTCGGTTCCTCCTCCACCAGGCTCCCTTCCCGTCATCGTCTGCCACGGCATCAGCTCCAACCGCTACACCTGGGCCTTGGATGAGGAGCATGACCTGGGACGGTTCCTTTCCGACCGGGGGATGGACACCTTTCTGCTGGAGCTGCGAGGCTCGGGGGACAGTCAGCATCCGAAAAAGAAGGAGGGAACCCGCTACGGATGGACGGTGGATGATCACATCCTCCTGGACGCGCCAGCCGCAGTGGGCAGGGTCCTGGAAGAGACGGGGGCAGCCGAGGCCATCTGGATCGGCCATTCCATGGGGGGGATGATCGCCTTGGGGTACCTGGAAAGACACCCGGAGCCCCGCCTTGGTGCGGTGGCCGTGGTGGGCTCACCGGTAGACTTTCGCCACAGCGACCGGTTGATCCGCTTGCTGGCCGGCTCGGGCCTGTTCCCCCGGCGCGCCACCCACCTCAACAGTCCCTCCCTGCTTCGACTCGTCGCCGGACCGGCGTGGAAGGTGCCCTTCGGATTGACCGAAGCGGTGTACGCCCGGGGCAGCCTGTCCCCGTCAGGGCTCAAACGGATGATGAAAAAGGGGGTCGATCCCATCTCCGGCGGCGTCCTCCGGCAGTTCATCCGCACCGTCAAGGAGGGCGCCTTTGTCAGCGCCGATGGGGCCTGGAACTACCTGAAGCATCTGGTGGACATTCGCGTTCCCGCCCTGTTCATCGCGGGTCGCGCCGACAACCTCGCTCCCCCCGAGAGGGTGTTGACTGGCTTTCGGGGAGTGGCCTCTGAAGATCGCACCTGGCAGTTGTTCGGAATCGAAGAGGGGCATTCCCGCGATTACGGGCATGTGGACCTGTGCAATGGGGATGGCGCTCCCCGGGAGGTCTACCCCTTTCTGTGGGGGTGGCTGAAGAGGCAGATGGCCCGTCGGGGCGAACCGCCTGGGTAGAGCCCCGCCCTGGTTCAAGAAAAAATACAAACAAGTACGTTTTTGTGGACGCAAACACTTACAAGTGCTAAATCATACCTGTGTGTTTGCTCCATCGTGGAGCGGAGATGGCCGGGGGGCAAACGGGCGCTCGCTCCCCGGCCGTCTCTTTTTCATTCCTGCATGGCGCGCCCTTCGTTGGCAGAGCCTTCCCCCTCCCGGCCCCTTCCTACGCTCCCCCAGCCACACGTGCAGGAGAACTCGCCGAACGGCTTCCGTCCTTGATCACTCCAAACCAGACGAACAGCACCGTTCCCACTGAGATGCACGAATCTGCCACGTTGAAGGCCGGCCACCGATAGTCCCCCAGGTGGCTGGTCAACCAGGACCGCAACGGGTCCACCCCGGCCTGCACTTGAAGAAAGTCCGTGACCACTTCGAAGAACAGCCGATCAATGAAGTTTCCCATGGCTCCTGCAAAAATCAGTGCCAGGGCAATGACCAGAGGTCTCTCCTTTTCCTCCAGCTTCCTCACCCATCCCAGAATCACCACAAAAGCTACCGTGGCGGTGAGCAGGAAGAAGGGACGTCGCCACTCTGCGTCGCGCAAAAGGCTGAAGGCCGCCCCGGGATTCTGAGCATGGACCAGATTGAAGTAATCGGGAATGACCACCTGACGATCCCCCACCTCCAGGATGGAGCGGATCCAAGCCTTGGCCAGTTGATCCAGCAGGATGGCGGGGAGGGCGATGAGGGCGAAGAGTCGGTAACGGGCTGGCAAGAGAGAAACTCCTTGGTGAGGGACAGAGCGAGAACATGGTCCTGCCTGAGGATCCCAAAGGGGGGGCAGAGAACCCCCTCCGACAGACGAGATGGACCCCCGCCACCCTTCTCCCCCCTGGAGCCGACGGCGGGAAGTCTGGAGCCTGGCACCGCTCCAGTCAACACCTTTTTGGTGCGGGGCAATGGCCGGAATAAGGTTCAGAGGCGAAACCCTCCCCATCCATGGAGAGGATCCTTCTCCCCTGCCCGTCCCTCTCTTGTCCTGGTATCCTCGCCCCCCGTGCCTCCTTCCTCCGATCTCCTCCTCCCGCGCCGTCACCTCCTGGTGGGGCTGGCCGCCCTCGCCGGCAGCGCCTCTTTGCTCCTGTCTCGCCCCACCTCTGCCCAGGGACTCCTGACCTTCCCCATGTTTCGGGGCAACCCCGCCCGCACCGGTCAGGGCATCGGCCCCTGTCCCCGCAAGGGAGTGACGGTTCGCTGGCGCCACCTGACCGAGACCCATGTCGAGGACCTCCCCAACGGGGGAAAACGTACCTGGACGGGGACAGGATGGACCGGGCAGGCGGCTCTCTGGGGAGATCGGGTCTACATCGGCGCGGTGGACGGCAAATGCTACTGCCTGGACGCGGGCTCCGGAGCCGTCCAGTGGACCTTCGACAGCGGGGATTCCATCAAGGGCTCGGTGTTGCTGACCGAGGATCGGGTCTGGTTTGGCTCTCGGGCCAATCACCTGTTCTGCCTGGAGAGGGGCAGCGGCTCGCTGGTGTGGAAATTCCCCTGCCACGGGAAGGACACGGATTCCTCTCCGGCCCTGGTGGAAGGGAGGCTGTACTTCGGCGCTGAAGACGATGCGGTGTATTGCCTGGATCCCCAGACCATGGCGGTCCACTGGCGCTACCGCACCGGAGGCAGCGTGGAGTCCTCTCCGGCGGTAGGGGAGGGAAGGGTCTATGCCGGTTCCTATGATGGATATCTCCACGCCATCGACGCCCAAACGGGTACTCGCCTGTGGACCTTTCCCACCGGGGATGACACCGATGCTTCCGCCGTGGTGGATGGGGACAGGCTATACATCGGCAATGAAAACGGCATGTTCTATTGCCTGGAGGCCGCCAGCGGAGCGCTGCTCTGGAAGTTTCGGGCCGGAGCAGGAATCTGGGGAACGGCGGCCCTGGGAGAGGGCCTGGTGCTGGTGACTTCGGATGACGGCAACCTTCAAGCCCTTGATCGTCAGACGGGGGCCAAGAGGTGGACCTACGCCGCCACGGCAGGGATGTGGACCAGCGCCGTGTGTGTAGATGGAGTGGTGGTGGTGGGGGACTGGAACGGCACCCTTCATGGGGTCGATGCGGGAAGGGGCGCCCCCCTGTGGACCTTCAAGGCGGGGAACTACTTCGTGTCCTCGGCCCTGGTGATCAAGGGCCGCATCTATATCGGAGCCAGGGACGGGTACTTCTACTGTCTGGAGGAGGTGGCGTGACCGTTCCCGCCTCTTCGGTCCCCCCTTCACCTCCTCTCGGGCCAGGGGAGTTTCGTTTTGAAGCGGGAGGAATGCTGGGCTCCTCGCCCGCCCTGGCTTCGGACGGGCGAATCCTCTTCGGCAGCCGGGATCGGCGCTTCTACTGCGTGGATGGGGAAGGGGTGAAGCGATTCGTGGTTCTCACCGACTCCACCTGTGACGCCACCCCCTGCCTGGCCCCCGACGGTACCGCCTTCCTCGCCGGTCACGACGGGGTAGGAAGGGCGGTGGACCGGGAGGGCAGGCTGCGGTGGGCCATCGATCTGGGAGGGGCGTCGGTGGTGACCCCGGCCCTCCATCCCCGGGGTCTGGTCCTGTTCGCCTCCGACTCTCCCCACCTGATGGCCGTGGATCCGGAAACCGGTCTGGAGCGCTGGCGTTGCCCCCTGCCGGGCCTTCCCTGGGGGGCTCCGTCGGTGGACGAGAAGGGCACCATCTACCTCTCCTGTGAAGAGGTGGTCGCCATCGCCCCAGATGGAGTCTTGAAGTGGCGCTTTTCCACCCAGGAACCGTGTGTGGCCCCCCCTTCTCCAGGCCCGGACGGAAGGGTGGTGGTGGGCTCCTGGGACAGGAGCGTTCATGCCCTGGAGAGGGAGACGGGGAAGTCGATGGCCAAGGCGGAACTGGATTTCCAGGTCTATGGTGGAGGAGCCATCGACGAGAAGGGCAACGTCTACGTGGGTACCCGGGGAGGGTTTCTGCATGCCTTGGATTCTCGTCTCCGCACTTTGTGGAAGACCGAAGTCAAGGATGGAATCTACGGAACCCCTGCCCTGACTCAGCATGGGGCGGTGCTCTTTGCCAGCGATGATGGCGGGGTCTACGTCGCGGACATGAATACCGGGGCCATCCGCCAGCGTCTTGCCACGGGAAGGGCGGTGCGCTCCTCAGTGCTCCTCCTGCCCGACGGGCGAGTGGCCGCCTGTTCCTGGGATTTTTCTCTCCATGTCTTCACCGGAGCCTGGGGAGGCCCAAGGCAATGCCCCTGGCCCCAGTTCCAAGGAAATCCGTCTCGAACCGGATGCGTGGGCCCCCTTTCTGGCTTTCCGCCCCCTGCTCCTTCTACCTCACCGGAGGTTCCCTGATGTCTCCCTGGATCGTTCGTGCCTCCCTTCTCGCCCTCCTGCTCTCCCATCCCGTCCCCGCTCAGGCCAAGGGAGGAAAAGCCAAGGAACCCGGCCACAGCGAGAACATCGCCCCTCCCCATTCCACCTCTCAACAGCGCATCACCGATAAAGGGCGCATCCACTTCCTGGAATCGGGAGACTCCAGCGCCCCCCAGGTCGTCCTGGTCCACGGTTTCCCCGACACGGCCTTGGACTGGCAGCCCATCGCCGACGCCCTGGATGATCGTTTTCACGTCTACGCCCTGGATCTGGCTGGCTTCGGAGCCTCTGGTCGTCCCGAGTTTCTCTCCTACGCGGTCCCCAACCTTGCCGAATACCTGTTGACCTTCTTTGACGAGGTGGGGATCGACAAGGCCCACGTGGTGGGGCTGGATCTCTCCCAGGCCGTCGTTCTGAAGTTTGCCGCCGAGCACAGCAAGAGGGTGTTGAGCCTCACCATCGGCGCCGCTCCGGTGGATCCCGAAGTGCCCCTGCCCGCCCTCCTGGGGACCCTGGCCACCTCCCTCCAAGGTGAGATTGAGGCCTCCCGGTTGGACAAGATCCTCGGAAAGTACGTCCAGGAGGGAGCAGCCACCCCCGCCTCCGTTCCCATGGCTCGGGTGGAAATCCTCGGAAAGTCCTACAACGCCAAGGGAGCCACCAAGGCCCTTCTGGAATGGATCCGCTCCGTTCCCCCCGAAACCTGGCGCCTGAAGGAAAGGGCGGAGAAACTCGCCGAGGTCCCCCTGCTCATTCTCTGGGGAGAGAAGGACCCTTACCTGTCCTCCCAGGACACCCAGGAGTTGAAGAAGTTGTGGAAGAGGGCCGTGGTGACCCTGCTCCCCGGAGCCGGGCATTTTCTGGCCCTGGAACAGCCCCAAGGGGTGGCGGCGGCGATTCTGGCCTTCCTCCCGGCTCCCGAACCTCCCCCCGCTGACGTGGCGATCGCTCTGGCGGGATGGCAGGGGGAGACGCTGACGGGCACTTTTTCGGTCCGGAACGACCGCAAGAAGAGGGTGAGAATGACGGTGGGTGCCGTCGCCTTCGAAAGGGTGGGCCCGCCAGTCACCCTCCCCGGCCGCCAGCCGGTGCCCCTGATGGGCCCGGAGGGGGTGAAGATTCAACTGGCGGAAAAGCCGGTGCTCCCTGAGGACAAGCTGACCCTGGAACCGGGCAAGCCCCCCTTGGAGTTCTCAATTCAAATCGCGCTTCCTCCCAAGAACTTCCAATTCGGAGAGAGGTATCGGGTGGCCATCCTCCTGACCCCCGACGTCAAAGACGGCAAGGATCTCCTCCCCCAGACGGTGTCGGTCGGAATCCAGGTGCTGCGGT
Source organism: uncultured Rickettsiales bacterium (assembly GCA_964426935.1). GTDB lineage: Bacteria > Myxococcota_A > UBA796 > UBA9615 > JAKLKC01 > CAYRTW01. The sequence continues at coordinate 5,196 of CAYRTW010000086.1, read as the reverse complement.
TGGAGGAAGAAAAGCCCAGCGGCCTTCACGGCGACCCCTCCCTGCCTCCGGTGGAGAGGATCTTCGCCGATCCACCGCCACCCCCTCCTCCCGGCACCGTCCCGGCGGTCACTCCGTAAGAGGCGCACTCCTCCCCGAGGTCTTCAGATCACCATCTCCTCCCCGTGGCCGAACTCTCGCTGAAGAGAAAAGGAGCGCAGGTTCACCTGGGACCCCTCCTGCCCGGGAAGGAAGAGGTGGGGAATGTCCCTTCCCGCCTCCGCCAGGGTCGCCACCACCCGAGCGGTGAAGGGGGCCTGCATCACTCCGTGGCCGGAAAACCCGCAGGCGTGAAGGAGGTTTTCCACAGCAGGATCATGGCCCAGCAGGGGATTGTGATCGGGAGTGTCACCGTAATATCCAGCGGTAGTGGCGGTGATCCCCTTGAACTCCCCTACCTTGGGGATGGACTCAGCCAGGGCCATCCAGGTGCGGAACCCATGGTTGTCCAGTCCGTGCTTATGGAAAAATTCGGGGGCGATGGCGTCCTGGTCTTCGTGGGTGAACAAGGGTTCGGCGGGGGCGGAATGAGCCCAACCGGCCATGAGCTGCTCCCCGTTTTCGGGACGACAGTAGGCTCCAAGGGGGGTGATGATCATGGGAAATCCCAAGAGTTCCTGGGCAGACAGGCCTTCATCCCGCTGAAGGAAGTAGAGATAGCGCTTGACGGGGGAGATGGGCAGGGAGGCTCCCCCCAGAAGCCGGGAAACCCGGGGAGCCCAAGCGTTGGTGGCGTTGACGAACAGGTCTCCCTCCACCCTTCCCCGGGGAGTGATGACCGCCGTCAACCGGCCTCCTTGCTGCTCCCCCGACAGAACCGGGGTCCAGGCCCTCAGATGACCTCCCAACTCCTGGAGTCGTCGAAACCCCTCCAAGTACACCAGATCAGGACGAATGAACCCGTCGGTGGGGCAGAAGGTGGCGCCCCTGAGGAGGGAGGCATCCAGGAAGGGGAACCTCTCCCCAATCTGGTCAGGGGTCAGGGCAGAAACCTCGGCAAGCCCCACATCCTTCTGCATGGCCATTGCCTGAAGAGCCCGTTTCCAGCGCTGCTCCGCGGCAGAGCTTCCCCCATCCGGATCGTTCAGCCCATGCAGGAACAGGTATCCATTCTGGACCAGAACCGGTGCGGTACCGGGATGGCAAGCCATTTCTTCAGCGAATCGCTCGTAGAACCTCACCGCGAACATCATCCCCCGCACGGTGTCGGGGGTGGAGAACTGCTGGCGGATGGCGGCGGCGGACCGTGAGGAGGAGCCCGCCCCCTTTTCTCTTTCCTCGAGAACCACCACCTGGAACCCCCTCTCGGCCAGGGCGCAGCCGGTCAACGCCGCAGTGACTCCGCCGCCGATGAGGACGACCCGGGCCTGACCGGGGCGAGGAGGGGGGAGATCCAGATCCATGGAAGAGCCTGCGAGGAGGAGGTTGGTACCCATCCGGGGAAGGGAAATGCGCCAAACCGCGATGCCAACGAAATATAGCGCGGGTGTGGGGCGTAGTGGGAAGGCGCGGGCCGCTGGGGAATCGCCGTCCTCCCCTGGCGTCCCGATTCCGCAGTGTTATCTTGCCCCGGTCACTGCGACCGTCCGAAAGGGGTCGCGTGGAGGATTTAGCGCCATGGGTCTCTTGGATATGCTGAAATCACAGTTCATTGAGGTCATTGAGTGGTTGGACGATTCGTCGGACACCCTGGTCTGGCGTTTCCCGGTGAGGGGACAGGAGATCAAGATGGGTGCCCGTCTCATTGTCCGGGAAGGGCAGGTGGCGGTGTTCATCAACGAGGGCAAGCTGGCCGACCAGTTCGGCCCCGGCACCCATACCCTGTCCACCCAGAACGTACCGCTGCTGACCAAGCTGATGAGCTGGCCCTACGGGTTCAACAGCCCCTTCAAGGCCGAGGTGTACTTTGTCAGCACCCGGCGCTTCACCGCTCGCAAGTGGGGCACCCAGAATCCCATCATGGTAAGGGATCCGGAGATCGGGCCGGTGCGTCTGCGAGCCTTTGGTGGATTTGGATTCCGGGTGGAGGATCCCTCCCGCTTCCTCACCGAAGTGACGGGAACCGATGGGGATTTCGACACCGCAGGGATCGAAGAGAGCCTCCGCCAGCACATCCTGACCGCTTTCACCGATGCCCTGGGGGAGGCCAAGGTGCCCGCCCTGGATCTGGCCTCCAACTATCGGGAACTGGGCAAGAAGATCCAAGGAGAGATGGGGGAGCACTTCACCTCCATCGGGCTCCAGTTGAGCGAGTTCAACATCCTCAATATCTCTCTGCCCCCCGAAGTGGAGAAGATGCTGGACAAGCGCTCTTCCATGGGGCTGGTGGGGAATCTGGACCAGTTCACCCAGTTCCAGGCGGCCAACGCCCTGGAGCAGGCAGCCAGCAATCCTTCGGGTCTGGCGGGGGCGGGAGTCGCCCTGGGAGCGGGTTTCGGCATGGCGGATCAGATGGGCAGGGCCTTGGGTGGGGCTCGGGGAGGGGCGGTGGCTCCCCCGGCTGCGGCGGTGGTGGCGGCACCTGCCGCAGCAGCAGCGGCGACTCGTCCCTGCGGTGCCTGCGGGGCGGCGGTCACGGCGGGGGCGAAGTTCTGCCCCGATTGCGGCGCCAGGCAGTCTCCGGCCAACTGCACCCAGTGCGGTGCTTCTCTGGCACCCCAGGCCCGCTTCTGCGGGGAGTGTGGCACCAAGGCAGGCTGAAGCGAGTCAGATCCTTCCCCTCAGCTCCATCCAGGCGTTGATCAGGGGGGCTCCAATCCCCGCCGGGTCCACGTCCAAGGCGGCAATGCCCCTCTGCCTCAGGGCATGCATCACCGCCGCCCTCTCCTGAATCATCCATTGAACGGCAGCCTTCTGGAAGGGATCTCCCGCCTGTCGGGGTTCCCGATGGGCCAGCCTGTCCAGGTGGGGATCCCGAACAGCGATGAACAGGGGCAGGTGCCGGCGTGAGGCCCTGAGGACCGACTCCATCACCAAAGGGTCGTCGCTTCCTTGAACGAAATCGGTGAGGATGATCAGCAGGCTTCGCTTCCGATGATGCTGATCCAGCCAGGCCAGGGCCCGGAGAAGGCTGGATTCGCTCCAATCGGTGGTGAGCTCGGTGCCCGCATCGATAAGGCGGCGGAGCTGGATGGCGCCTGAGCCTGGGCGAGTGAATCCGGTCACCTGGCTGTGAAAAGACAGCATTCCGGGGCGATCTCCTCGCATCAGGCTGGTTCTGGCCAGGAGGAGGGCGGCGGCCAGGGCATGGTCCAGTTTGGTGATCCCCTCCATGCGAGTGCCCATCAGCCGCCCGCAGTCCATGGCGAGGATCAGATCGTGGTTCTGCTCCTCCCTGAACACCCGGGTCATGGGTCTTCCCCTCCGGGCGGTAGCCTTCCAATCCACCCGGGTTGGACCTTCCTCCGGATCCAACTCACGCAAGGACTCGAATTCCATTCCCTCCCCACGGGGACGGGCGGGCTTGATCCCCATCTGGCGAAGAAGGGCGGGGAGATGGAGGGGATCGGCACGGCGCAGGGGACGCAGATCCGGCTGGGCCACGCTCTGGCCGGCGAGGGGAAAGCTGGCCTGTCGAGCCACCAGACCGTATCTGCTCTCCCACCGCAGGGACACCGGACCAAAGAGGTGGTGTCCCCTCTCCCGGGCGAGGATGGGATAGGACCATGTGCAGGGCTGGGAAGGAGATAACCAAGCGGAAAAGGTGCTGGTCTCCGCCCCCTCCACCAGAAGAGGAGGAGCTTCGTCCACACCCGAAAGATGGAGCACTTTCGATGAGTTGGCGGAAACCGATCCCTCCACCACATCGCCGGAACCCAGATCCAGTCGGGAGGGAAGGGAGCGATGGACGGTGAATGAGGCGGGGGCGGGAAGGCTCCATCCATCGACCACCACCAGGGCTGCCACCATTCCCCAACCCATCCAGGCCACCGGCTCCAGTTCAGGAATCAGCGCTGCCAGGAGGCTCAGGGGGGCCATGGCCGCCAGCAGCCACCCCCATCGTCGGCCGGGAAGCCAGTGGCTTTTTTTCGCCTCTTTTCCCAAGGCAACGGACAGGACCGAATTCACCGGGGCACCTCCACCCGGGTCCGAATTCCCATCAACACATCGTCAGGGGTGACTCCCTCCAATTCTGCCCCTGGGGACACCTCAATCCGATGTCTGAGGGTGGGGAGGAGAACCTTCTTGATGTCATCGGGAAGGACAAAATCCCGTCCTTGCAGGGCAGCGAACCCCTTGCCCGCCAGCACCATCTGAAGACCGGCCCGTGGGGATGCACCGCGAATCAGACGGGGATCCTGGCGGGTTTCCCGAACGAGTCGGGTGGCATATCGAAGAAGGGGCTCTTCCACATGGATGGCTTGAATGGAGCTGCGTATGGCCAGGAGCGCGGTCACATCCACCACCGGGGAGAGGGCAAATCGATCCAGGGAACGACTGGCTGAGCCGGAATGATGAACGGCCAGGATTCGCACCTCCTCCTCTTCGCTGGGGTAGCCCATGAGGAGCTTGAACATGAACCGGTCCAACTGGGCCTCGGGAAGGGGGTAGGTGCCTTCCTGCTCCACCGGATTCTGGGTGGCGACCACCAGGAAGATGGGAGGCAGGTCGTGGGAGATGCCATCCACGGTGACCTGCCTCTCTTCCATGGCCTGGAGAAGGGCACTCTGGGTCTTGGCAGGGGCTCGGTTGATCTCATCCCCGAGGAGCAGGTGGGTAAACAGGGGACCGGGACGGAAGCGAAACTCCCCCTCCTGGGGTCGGAAAATCGACACCCCGGTGACGTCCGAGGGCATCAGGTCGGCAGTGAACTGCACCCGGTTGAACTGACAATCCAGCACCCGGGCCAGGGAGCGCACCAGGAGGGTCTTGGCCGTACCCGGAACCCCTTCGATGAGGACATGCCCCTCGCAGAGGAGGGCAACCACCAGGAAGTCCACGAGGTCGGCGTGTCCCACCAGGGGGCCCGCCAGAGCGCCCTTGATGGCCAGATGGGTTTCAGCGATGGGATTGGACACGGGCGATCTCCTCTTCCAGTTTCCACAAGCGATGGGCGTCGGCCAGAAGTTCAGCTTCAGAGAGGGGGGACGAGGCAGGAGACTTCCGGGTCACCCTGCGGATGGCTTCGGGGTCCCGGTTCAGGAGAGAAGCCAGGGC
>CAYRTW010000085.1:0-21151 GCA_964426935.1 uncultured Rickettsiales bacterium | reverse complement strand
GTGGAGACCTATGATGGCGAAGCAGCGGGGGTGGTGGCCCAGCCTCATGGTCTGGCGATGACCAGCGCGGGGGATCTGATCATTGCCGACACCGGGAATGATCGGCTGATTTCCCTGGATGAGAATGGAAATTTCCTGTGGGAGTTCAGCACGCTTCCCAACGGCAAGCCCCTTTCACGCCCCAACGGCCTGGATGTTCGCACCTTCGGGGACGGCACCACCCACATTCTGGTGTCCCTGCGGGGAGATGATGCCGGTGGGGACACGATCCTCGGGTTGGTCGATCTGGAGCTGGTGGATAGGACCAAGACTCCCGAGGCGCGTTGGATCTGGCCCGACGGCCCGGCGGAGGGGATCCTCACCCTGCCCCACGGCCCTCGCCTCCAGGGGGATGGCACCCGGACGGTGTGCTCTTCCATTGATGGACAGATCGTGGGTCTCGACCAGGACGGGGTCGAGAAGTGGCGTCTGCCCCCCGTTGGCAGCTCGGTGACCCTCCACACTCCTCGGGACGCGGTGTTCCTCCCCGATGGCCGCCTGGTGGTGGCGGAGAGCGGCTCGGGGAACCTGCTGGTGGTGGGGGATCCCCTGGGGGCGTTTGAGGCCCAGGCGTCCATCCCCATGCCGGGGGTCTTCGGGGTGGATCTCCTGGACTGCTCCGTGGGGTCCACCTGCAACCCCAGTCCCAAGGACGATCAGCCCACCCGGTAGATCCCCTGCTTGCTGATGGTGACCGTGGGGATCCGGTGGGTCTCTTGAAACACCCTCCACAGGGGCTCCAGGCTCTTCCAGAACGCCAGAAGGGTGGCATCTCCCTTGGCCTCGTCGGCGAGGAAGGCCATCCCGGCCCCATTCATGACGGCGGGGAAGAGGTGTACCTTGGGGTGGAGTCCACCACTCCGGTGGGCCTCCAAAGCCGCCAGATAGACCTCCTCAATCCCTTCATTTCCCAGAGGGATGCAGCCGATGGTGACGCATTCACCGTGGATGAAGATGTCTCCGCCCGGAGCGTTGCGATCCGAGAGAATCCGGTCCGATGCGTTGGGGTAATCGAGCCCCAGGGACAGGTGGTAGCTGCTGTAGGGGTTGAACACGGTGATTCGATAAACCCCTTCGGGCACCTGACCGTCCCCCTGCCTTCTCTTGGGGCCCAGGACTCCTGATGTGGCGCAGATGGGCCAGGTGTGGACCCTGCGAAAGGAGCCGTCGGAGACAGCCCCCCACAGTTCCAAGAGGGATTCTCGTTTGAAGGCCCGCAGCAGGATCTGGGAGGGGGGCCAGGGAACCGAAACGGCAGCAAACCTGCCCTTGAGGGTGTCTTCCACCCGCGCCCGGGCCTGACGCACTCGGGCGGGGTCTCCCTCCTTGGCGATGGCCCCCGCCGAATTCCCCAGGAGAAGGGCGGCGAGGGGGGCTTGCAGGAGCTGACGGCGCGAAACCGGGCTCATCCCTCGTCGTCCTCGAATCGTTTCAGGGTCTTCTGAACCAACCGCACCGGGAACCTTCGGGCCAGGGAATAGAACACCACCCGCCCGTCGGTGCGGCTCTTGAGGAGGTTCATCTCCCGCATCCGGCGCAGATGGTGGGAGGTCATGGTGATGGAAGCCGACAGGAGGGAGGCCACGTCGGAGACACAAAGCTCGCCTCCATCCCGCAGCGCCAGGAGGATCCGCAAGCGAGTCGGGTCGGACAGGGAGGCGAACAGAAGGGCGGTCTCCTCCAAGTGGTCCTGGGGCAGGGAATCCTTCAGGGCCTTGAGATCCCGGGGAGAACGGCGCAGGGACCGATTCTCCGAGGCGGGGGGCAAGGAATCGGAAGGGACGATGCCAGGAGGGAGGGTCATGGCGGCGGCTCTCGCTTCTCCCTCAAGTGAGAAGCGTCTTCAGGGCATCGGTTTGAAAGCCGACCACCGCTCGGCCGTTCTTCACGGTGATGGGGCGGCGGAGAAGGTTGTTCTCGCCCAGGGCGGCGGTGATGAACTCCTCCCGGAGGGGAAGGGAGTCCCGAGTCCACCCTCGGGCCTTGGCGATGGTGTGGCGAAAATTGATGAGGTCGCCCAGGGACACCATGGACAGGATGGACTGCATCTCCTCCATGCTCAGGGGGGCCTTTGAGTAATTGCGGTCGGTCACATCCGTCGCCAGAGTGCGAACCAGGCTGCGAGCGTTGCGGCAGGTGTCGCAGGTGGATTTCCAGTACAGGAGCACGGTCATCGCAACCTCATGGAACAACAGGTGTATCTCAAAATCAATCTTAGACTTCTTGGGGAGGCCGGCTTCCCGAGCCGGTGAACAGAAACCGTACCAGATCCGCCGACTGAAGGTATCTTTTTACGTCTGACAAACGGCGGATTTCTCGCAGGTGGCGCCTGACCGTCACCGGGCGCAGGTAGAATTCCCGGTAGAAACGGTGCCAGGCGGAGAGGAGGTCCTCTTCAGTGAGCCCTTCGGGCACGTAGGCGGGGGTGAAGAAGTTGTGGGCGCCGATCTGGTCGCTCTGAAAGCGCCCGGAGTCCTTCACCAGCTCATACTGCTCGGTGCCCTTCAGGGGGGTGTTGAGCTGGACCGTCACATCAGAGAGGGGGATGGACTTGGCGAATTCGATGGTTTCCTGAATGGTTTCCGCCGTCTCCCCATAGTGGCCGACGATGAAGAAGGCCTTGGGTTGAAGACCCAACTCGTCGGCCCAGGTGACCGCGTTTCGCACCTGCTCCAGGGAAACGTCTTTACGAATCAGCTTCAGGATGTGTTCCGAACCCGACTCGATTCCCAGTCGCACTCGCCAACAACCCGTCTTTTTCATCCTTTGCAGCATCTCCCGGTTGACCGAGTTGGCCCTCACCGTACAGGTCCAGGTGAGGGGGGGAGGCCGACGCTCCATCTCGTCGCACACCCGATCCAACCTCTTCTGGCTCACTGCAAACATGGAGTCGACAAAAGCCACGTCGCGCCCTCCATGGACCTCATGGAGGTGAAACATCTCGTCGACGATGCGGGCCGGAGAGTGACTGCGGTAGCCAGTCTGGGCCTTCTCACAGAAGGTGCAGAGGTAGGGGCAGCCTCGGCTGGTGAGCTGGACCATCTTGGGAACCTCTCGCTGGTCCACCGGCTGGGGCTTGTAGAGGTGAAGGGGCAGGAGGTGGCGGGCGGGGAAGGGCAGGGAATCCAGGTCTCGCACGTCGGCGGCGGCGCCGGTGAAGTGAACCTCGTTGGTGGATGTGCGATAGGCCATTCCACGCACCCCATTGAAATCAATGATATTTCCTTGCCTGTCCAACTCCTCCAGGATCAGGGGAAGAAGCTCCTCCCCCTCTCCCACCACCCCGTAATCAAACTCCTCCCCTTCGGCCAGAGCAGCGGTGGTGTCATGGGTGACGTGGGGCCCCCCCAGAAGGGTGATCACCCCCGGCAGGCGCTCCCGAATCCTCCTGGTCACCCCCCGAGCCGAGCGGAATCCGAAGGTGGTGGCCGTCAACCCCACCACATCGGGGTCGAAACGCCTCACCCGCCGCACCACCTCGTCGTAGTCCATCTGCTCGACGGCGGCGTCAACCAGTTGTACCGGAATTCCCCGTTTTTCCAGAACCCCTCCCAGGTAGGCCAGCCCCAGGGGAGGGGAGTTGAAATACAGGCTCTTTCCCAGGGATCGCACTCCCGGCGTGTCATCAAGGATGGGGGGGTTGACCAGGGAGACACGCATGGAGTGGTTCGAGTGGTAAAGCGGTGAAATAAACTAGGAAAGACTCGAAAAATATGTCGCAGTAATTGATTTTTGTGATTTCATGCTACACCGGGGCCCCTCGGCTGGCGGCGTTCATCATCTCCAACTGAGCGATGGACAGGGCCCCCCGAGCGAGGCGCTTGAACTCCTGCATGGAGGCGAGGTGCTTGAGGTTGCGGGCGATGACCTGGGGGCGCAGATAGAATCGCCGATGGCATTCCTTGAGGAGCTGCAGCAATTCCTCCCGAGACAGGTGCTCTTCCCAGCACACCGGAACGTCCACTCCGCACAGGGGGTCGGCCATCAGGCGATCCCAGCAGTCGGGAGCGTAGAGACCTTTCCGCGCCCCCTCGTCGAAGGCCTCGGTGCCGGGGTAGGGGGAATAAACGGCAAATACCGCGTATTCGGCGTCCAGGGCCAGGGCGCCGTCGATGTTGCGCCGCACCTGATCCATGCTGGTGTCTTCGGGGCCCCCGATCATGATGTAGGCCACCGAACGAACCCCCTCCTCCCGACACCAGCGAAACACCTGCTTCACCTCTTCGGTGGTGCAGTGCTTCCGGTAGGTCTCCAGGGAGATGTCGTGGGTGGACTCCACTCCAAAGTGGATCTTGGTACACCCGGCCTCCCGGCAGGCCCGGATCTGCTCCCGCGTGGTGCCATTTACCGTAGTTTTGTACCCCCAATCGAACTGGATACCCCTCTCCTTCACCGCCTGGGAGAAGCGGGTGGCCCATTTGGCGTTGGGGGTGAACAAGTCGTCCACAAAGAACATTTCCTTGATGTCCAAGGAGACGCAGTGCTCCATTTCATCCAGGATGTTATCGATATCCCGGACCCGGTATTGCTTCTTGTGGGTGAAGCAGAAGGGACAGTTGTGGGGGCAACCGTAGCTGGTCAGTGCGGTGGACACCCGGGGGGCCTTGGTTCCCGGCACCCAGTAATCCCGATAGCGGCTGCGACTGCGGTCGGGCCAGGGCATGGCATCCAACTCACGACGCTGGGGGCGATTGGGGTTACGGTGGAGCTCCTGGTCCTTTCCCTTCCACCACACCCCTTCGACTCCCTCCAGGCTCTTGCCCTTGGACCAGCGCTCCACCACCTCAACGAAGGTTTCATCCCCATCTCCGGTGCAGATGGCGTCGATTCCTTTGAGCCCCGCCGCCTGTTCGGGAAACATGATGGGGTGGGGACCCCCGAGGATGATCCGGGCGTCGGGGTTGTGACGCCTCACCGCCTGGATGCTCATCTGCACGTCGGGCAGGGAGTGGGTGTAGGCAGAAATTCCCACGATATCCAGGTCGTAACGGCGGAGGCCCCGATCAAACGCAGGATGATCCAGGTTGTCTATAACGGGATCGTAGATGTCACAACGGTGGGATGTGCGCTTCTCGATGGCGGCCTGAAGGTACATCAGCCCCAAGGGTGGGAAGCAATAAACGCCGTAGGCCATGGCCTGGGGGATGCCCGCCCAGACCCGCATCCGCTCGGGGGGATTGATCAGAGTGACGCTGCTCATGGGAGGATTATAGCCGGGGCGGGAAGAACTGCTGCGATCCGGACGGGATTCCCCGGCGATGGAGTCCAGGGACTCAGGAACGACGGCGGCGTATGAGGAGGGAGAGGAGGAGAAGGGGAGAAAACCGGTGGGCCCCGGACTCGGGGAGGCTGTCGCAGTCGCATCCCGAGGGAGCGTCGTCGTCGTCTCCCGAATCGTCATCATCATCGTCCGCCGAGGCGTCGTCGTCGTCATCGTCATCGCCGGTGTTGTCGTCGTCATCGTCTCCCGAAGTGTCATCGTCGTCATCGTCGTCTCCAACGGTCACACAGTCCCCTTCTTGAGGCGGGGTGACCTCAATGTCGTCCTGGGGCGGCGGTGTGCCCTCCCAGGAGGAGGAGAGGGGGCCGCCATGGGCCCCCATGTCGTTGGAAGAACCGTCGGCGTCGTTGAAGGCGGGGGAAGGATCTCCGGCACCGATGGCGGCGCTTCCCGCTTCGAGTTGAAGGTCATCGGCGAGGCCGTCTCCATCGGAAGAGAAGGCCAGAAACCCCGGATCCACGGCGGCGTTGCCGTTGGACCCGGTGGGATCGGTCATGCCACCGCTGTAGGCGCCATCTGGGTTGGAGAACACGTCGTTGTAGGCCAGCGTGGAAGTGTGGTCGGCGGCGGCGGAAATCCCTGAGCCTTCTGGACCAAAGGCCACAATGTTGTTGCGGATGTCGGCGGTGGCCGACGAGATGCGGATCCCCCCCGCTGATCCGGTGGAGCGGTTGGCGGCGAAGCTGTTGTTATGTATGTCGGCACCTCCCGAGAGAGCCCGTAGATAGAGCCCTCCTCCTGAATAGGCGGAGTTGTCCAGGAACAGGTTGTTGGTCACCGCGCCGGTGGACTCCTCCACGATCAGCCCTCCCCCGTTGCCCTGGGCGGCATCGGCGATGTTGTTGGCGAAGCGGTTGGCGGTGATCTCCACCTGGGCGGAGAGGGCATACACCCCTGCTCCACTGGTGGCCGTGTTTTGATAGAGGGTGGATCGGGAGAGCTGGATGGAGCAGACCTGGGCCAGCATGCCTCCACCATAAACCGCAAAATTATTGGAGATTTCGGTAAATTGAATGGTGGGGGAGGCGCCATCATCGATCAGCAGCCCCCCTCCCGCGTAGCCCGAAGTGTTGGAACTGACGGTGCTGTTGGTCAGACTTCCTGCGGCGGTGTCCCCGACCCACTTGATGCCTCCCGCCTCCTCGGTGGCGGCGTTCTCCTGGATCACCACGTTGTTCAACGAAGGGGTGGAAAAAGCGATGTAGACACCGCCCGCGATCTCCGCCTGGTTTCCTTCAAACAGCACTCCATCCACCACGGCTGAGGTCCCCTGATCCAGACGCAACCCGGCGCCAAAGCTGGCCAGGTTGTCGATGAAGGCGCTTTCGGAGATGGACGGAGCACCACCCCACACAAAGGCGCCTCCCCCCTGCTGGGCCGAGTTTCCCTCCACTCTCAGGTCCTGGAATTGCCCCGACGAGAGGTAGACATAGAAACCACCGCCCGCTCCCCCATCGGCGACGTTGGCTTGAAACACGCAGCGATCCACCACCGGGTTGCCCTGGTTCACCAGAAGTCCGGCCCCGACGACGGCGGCGTTGTCGTGAATCACCAGGTCCGTCAGGGTGGGGGAGGCCAGATAGACGTCGATGCCCCCGCCATGCTGGGAGTCGGCGGTGGCGTTACCTCCCGAGATGTCAAAACCCCGCAGAATCGCCCCCGGCCCCTCGGCGGTGACGAAGCGCACCACCGGGCCGGTCCCCGAACCCACCAGGAAGGTCTCGGCGGCGCATCCCGTCCCCACCACTTCGATGTCTTTCCCCAGGAAGTCCAGGTCCTCGTGCCACGTTCCCGGGGCTACCTGAATCACATCCCCATTCTGGGCAGAGGCGATGGCGCTCTGGATGGTGGAGAAGTCCCCACCGCTGACCGCCACGGACAGAGTGGCCGCCAGGGTGGGAGAAGGAAGAAGGGACAGGGAGGGGGACAGGAGGAGGAGGAAGATGAGGCGCATGACCGGCAGAATACAGGATGGGAGGAGGGAGAGGGGAAGGTGCCGATCATGGCTGCCAACTGTCCTGCGCCCGACCCCAAGTCCTTCTGCATTTTTGAAACGGAGGAGCGGAGAAACGGAGCCAACGGAGGTGGAGCATGCTTTCAGCCTGAAGAAGTCAGGTGGCTACCCGTACCGTGACAGAAGGAACTGGGGTTTTTCACCACGAAGGGCGCGAAGGACACGAAGGTTCACGAGGGGAATCACAGGATAGGGCTATTGGACTGCCGCCGGGAACCGGGAGCGGTGCGGTTTTCATGGGGAGGGGGTCCTCCATGCACGGACCGGACGGGTATGTATAGGAAATGACTCGTGGGCGAAGAGGGCTGACTTCGCAAGAGTGGGGTCACCGGAGGTGGTTACTCCAGACGCCTCTCCCACCCGGCCATGATTCGGCTGCGGTCCCGCACCGTCTCCAGGAAGGAGTGGGGATCCCGGAAGGTGTAGCTGACCTCGTGCCAGCAGGCCCTCACGCACCCCTCACCACACCAGTCCTGGGTTCGCGGCGGACCCTCCTTGGCAGCGGAGGCTTCCAGGCGATGTCGAATCTGACCTTCCTGGGCCGGTCCCAAGGAAGGGCCGATGTGACAGGTGCCCAGATGCCCCTCGGGGCTGACCGATAAATACAGATTTCCCGCGTCGCATCGCCCAGGCATGTTTCCGGTGATGAAATACTCGCGGCTCATTTCCAGATATCGAGAGGTGTTGAAGACTCCCCGTCCCCGTGACTTCATCTCCAATAATTTCTGATACACGGCTTTGACTTCTTGATGACGATGAGGAGGGATGACCATGTCTCCAGGATCCCGGATGAACTTGTTTTTTGTATCCCCGTGGCGAGGCAGCTCTACCGGCAGGAAGGAGGCCTGAAACCCCCGAACTTCGGCGAAGGTCACCAGATCGGGCAGCTCGGAGAGGTTCTGCTCCGACACCACGCAGTTCATCACCAGGGGCCCCAGGGGGGGAGGCAGCCATCGAGCCATCTTCTCCATGGCGGATACCGCCCGGTCCCAGGCGCCTTCCCGTTCACAGATGCGGTCGAAGAGAGGGGCACTCAGGCTGTCCAGGGAGACCGAGGCTCCCCGCATCCCCGCTGAAACCAGGGAGGCCAGAAGGGAATCAGTGGCCCTCTGCCCGTTGGTGAGAACCCGCACGTCCAGGCCGCAGCGGGCATAGGCGGCGACGATCTCGGGCAGATCCTCCCGCACCAACGGCTCACCTCCCCCCAGGCTCACCACCAGGACCCCTTCATCGCGAAGGGCAGCGCCGATGCGGGCATGGGCGGCAGGGCTCTGCTCGGTGGACTTGTTCCCCTCCTTCCAGATGGCGCACATGGTGCAGGTGAGATCGCAGCGGTGGGTCACCCCCACATGGGCATACACCGGACCCGAACCGGGAAGGGTGGCTCGAAGCACCCGCAGAGCCCGACGGGTCGAGCGAATCCCCTCCCGAACCAGGGCCGACGGCGACGCCGGAGCGCGGGAGAGCAGGGGACTGGGGCCGGGGGAGGAGGGATCCACGAGGGGTATTGTAGAGGATGGAGGGGGAGTGGGTGGGGTCCATCTCTTGGATGTACTGCGTGCTCGGTTGGGGAGTTGTGAAGTGATCAAACTCGACATCCCCCCCTCCCTCCCGCATCCTTGCCCACCATGCTCTCGCCTCCGCTGGCCATCCCTCGCTTCCGCACCGCCCTCACCCTCGAGGATCTGGCTGCAGGAGCCTGGGCCCTGTCGGTGGCGAGACGGGGAGGGGAGGAGGCCGAGGAGGCGGTGGCGGCCTTTGAGGCGGAGTTTGCCAGGACCACTGGGAGGCGGTTCGGAGTGTCCATGGCCTCGGCCCGGGGAGCCCTCTTGGCGATTCTCGGCGGGTTGGGGCTTCAGCCGGGGGACGAGGTGCTCTTTCCTGGCTTCGGGTACTTCGCCATGCCGGGGGCGGTGAGGCAGAGGAAGTGGTCGGCTACCTTTGCTGATGTGGTCCCCGGTGGATTCCTGCTGGATCCGGAGCGTGCGGCGGCGGCCTTCTCCCCTCGAACCCGGGCCGTCGTTCCCACCCATCTCTTTGGTGGAGTGTGCGCCCTGCAACCGCTGATGGAGGCGGCGGCAATGCGGGGCATCCATGTCGTTGAAGACGGATCCCAGGCCCTGGGAGCCTCTTACCTGGGCCGGCCGGTGGGGTCCTTTGGCAAGGCGTCAGTGTTTACCTTCGGCATCACCAAGCACTTCACCGCCCTGTCCGGCGCCATGGTGACCACCGATGACGAGGTCCTGGCGGCGCGACTGCGAGAAGTCCAGCGCTCTTCTCCCATGACCGCCCCGCTGACCTCCGCTCGGGAGCTGGCCCTGGGAGCCTCCTTCCTGGTGGCAGGGCGTCCCCTTCCATTTACGGTGGCCCTCCGCCCCTGGCTCCTCCTCGGGGATCTGGCGGGCAGGGACCTGTTGGAGGTGGCCTTCGGGGAGACCATGGAACCCCCAGCCCCGTCTGGTTCACACTCAGGAGTGAGGGCCCGTCCCGGTCCGGTACAGGCCGCCGTGGGGAGGGCCCAATTGGCGAGGCTTTCCATGGTGGCCCAAGAGAGAATGCGTCTGGGACGGATGCTGGTGGCACGACTTCAAGATTCACGATCCGTGGAAGTGCCCGCCGAGGCGCCGGGTGCCTCGGGCATCTGGTCCAGCTTTGCGGTGAAGGTGAAAGGAGATCGAGATCGTTTGGGACGGACTCTGCGCCTGAAGGGAGTGGACTGCACCTCAGGCTTCATGCAGAACTGCCCGGCCCTGCCAGGTTGGGGGTGGAAGGGGGATTGTCCGGAGTCCGAGGATGCCGCCTCTCGCATTCTCCATCTGCCCCTCTACCCCGGCATGACCGAAGAGGATCTGGACCGGATCGCCCTCACCACGGAAGGGGCAGGGACAGGGCGATGAGGGGAGATTTTCCTAAAAAAAATGAATTATTTCATGATGTTAGCTGGATCGTCCTGACAGCCTTGCTGATGACCGTTCCTTTTCTGGGCAAGGCCAGCACCCTGGACGAGGAGACTCACCGGTTCATTGCCCGATTCCTGATGACCGATCCCCTGCACCCCTTCCACTGGGTGCGGGCCCTTCAACCCTTTCACCAGCCCGCACCCGGGGATTACTTCCTTCATCCCCATCCTCCCCTGTGGCACTACGGGATGGGGGTGTGGGGACGGCTGGTGGGGGAGGTGCTGAGTCCTCTGAGCCGATTGCCCGGGCCCCTTCTCTACATCGGCGTGGGGATGTCGGTGTGGGGAATGGCGAGGAGGATGGAAATCCACCCCCGGGCGGCAGCCCTCCTCCTCCTGACGGCACCGGTGGCGGTGTTGGCGGCTCACAACACGTTCATGTTGGAACTTCCCCTCCTGGCGGCGACGGCGATGGCGGCTTGGGTCAGCGTGGAGGCGGGGGCGAGGCGCTCCTTCCGGCTTGCCGCGTTGGCGGGGATCCTGGCGGCGGCGGCGGCCCTGGTGAAATATCCCGGGCTCCTGGCCTGGCCGGGGTTTCTGGCCCTCGTCTGGGCGGGATGGAAGGGGGCGGATGAAGAGCCTTCCGGAGAAGAGGGAGGGCCCTCCTTGGGAGGGCTCCTGGGAACGGCGATGGGGGTCGCCTTGTTCCTGTTCCTGGCCTTCGAGGCGGCCACCGGAGCGGTGTATGGGAGGGTTCATGTCTTCTATGTGTTCACCCACGCTCAGGAAATCGCCGCTTCTCCCCGGGAGATCAGGGTGGCGTCGGCCCTGTCCGCCTTGGGAGGAGTGGCGCTGGCTCCCGGGTGCATGGCGTTATTGGCGTTGTGGAAACCGGGGAGAGGGAGGGGGGTGGCTGCCTGGTTGGGGGCGATCCTGGGAATGACGGTGGTGATGCTGAGCGGGGCCACCACCGGGACCGGGGGCGCGGGGGAGCGCTACAGCCCCCTGACCCTTCTGGCGCTGATGCTCCTGGTGACCTCGGGAACCGTGGGGCTCCTGGGAGCGATGAGGGAGGCAACGACTGGAAATCGCTACCGATTCTCTCTGGTGATCCTGGCATTCGGCATCGTTCTTCCCCAGGTTCTGGGTCTGACCTTTGCTTCGGCGAGGTACCTGGCTCCCGCCCTTCCCGCCCTGGTGCTCCTCCTCGTGGACGGGCTCCCCCGGGGAAGTCGGGTGTGGATTCCGGTTTCAATGGGGGGAGGCGCCCTGGCCCTGGTCCTGGGAGGGGTAGACTCCAGCTACTCCCGCTCCCATCAGCAGGCAGCAGAGGCCGTGGACAGGGCTTTTCCCCCCTCCCCCGACCAGGGGCGGTGGATTTGTGCCGAGTGGGGTCTGCGGGAGGCTTTGGAAGAAAGGGGGTTCACCATGGTGCCTCCCCGGGCGCAGCCGGGCTCGGGGACCAGGCCGGTGGTCGATCCCAAGCCAGGGGATCTGCTGATCAAGGCTCGGGTCAGCCCCCCTGAACCCGCCTGTGACCGGTTCTCCCTGGAGGAAGTGGACAGGATGAAGTTCCAGCTTTCCTTGCCGCTGCGGTTGATGGATCGGGAATCCCGGGCTGGCTACTACGGGGACTACTGGGGCCTGCTTCCCTGGGGCCTTTCCCTGTCCCCTCTGGAGGAGGTGATTGTCTATCGAGTCGGAGAGGAGAGCCTTGGGGGAGGAAAGGGGTCAACTCCATGAAGAGGTCACCTGTCCAGCCATTTCCAGGGCCTGACCGATGGAACCATCCATGTTGTTGTACCAGAAGGTGCCGGTGCGCCCCCCCAGGCGAAGGTTGGTGAAAGAGGAGAGGCGGCTGCGGATGGCGTCCAACTCCTCCCGATAACCGGTGCGATAGATGGGGTAGGCGTCGGGAATGGGGTGATGTCGGACCTCCCCCGTTCGATCCTTTTTGCCCAGGAGTCCCACTTTACGGAGGTCGGCAATGAGGGAGGGGATCAAGTTCACTGGGGAACCGCCCCGCCTCTCCACCTCGGGCTGGGTGACCTCCAACAGCAGGCCGGTCCGTCCGGGGATGCCCATGCTGGCATCAAAGCGGTGGGGCATGGAGATGCGACTGAACACCAACTCGGGGGTCCCGTAGTAGCACCACTGGAAGGAGGGATCCGGGGACCCGGGGACATCCAGGCAGTAGAGGTGGAGCTTCAGGTAGTCCAGGGAAGGAGCTTCCAGACCCATCATGGGGCACAAGGCCCTCAGGGATCCCGACCACACCATCATTCCACAGGGGAAGCGACGTCCCCCCGCCTGCACTGCCACGATGCGGGTGCCGTCGGGGCTCAACTCCACTCCCTCCACACCGCAGCGGGTGTGGACCTGGGCCCCCGCCTTCTCACATCTCTCCACCAGCCTGCGGATAAAGGTCTCCATGCCTCCTCGGGGATAGATGAACCCGGCTTCGGGCTGCCCGCGAGGGGTCAGGGCGGAGACGGCCATCTCCTTCAAACTGTTGAGTTTCAGGCGGCGGTCGATGATGGCTCGCTGCAAACCGGTGCTGGCCCAGTCGGCATCGGTCTCCGCAGGGGGCAGCCCCAGGAACTTGCGGGAGTAGGCGGCAAAGAAGTGGCGATAAAGGGTGGGACCATACAGGGTCAGGACGTAATCCTCGAAGGTCCTGACCTCCTCGGGACGACCTCTGCCTGTTCCCAAGTCCAGCAGGGTTCGTACCACCAGCGGAATGGGCAGCTTGAGGATGTCCCGGGGCCCCAGGGGCCAGCGGTAGTACTGGGAGCGGAAGTGAACCAGGCTTTCTCGGCCGATTCCCAGAGCATCTTCCTGAAGGATGTCCCGGATGAATCCGGAGATGGCGGGATCCTCGGTGTGAAAGCGCTTGGGCCCCACATCGTGGAGGACAGAGCCGCAGCGGTAGCCCCCCGCCAATCCTCCCGCCTCCTCGTTCCTTTCCAGGATCACCACCGGCAGGCCCGCCTCGGCCAGGCGCACCCCCAAGGTCAGGCCGAAGACACCGGAACCAGCGATGAGGATGGGAGCGTTTTCAGGCAAATTCGGAGCGGGGCTCAGGGAGGGAGGACGGGGACAGGCGCGGTCCAGGATAACACGGGACCCGACTCACGGCCGGATCGAGCGGAGAGTCCTGGCCACTCGGGCCAGAGTGGATTCAGAGCGGGAGAGGGCCAGGGGGAGGTGGAGAAGGCGTGAGGTCGTGTCAGAAGAGTGGGGAAGGTTCTCTCGATAGGGTTGGAACAGGGGCAGAGAAGCAGCGTTGAGCATGGGTTGGTCCCAGGCGATGACCCCTGTGCGGAGCAGGCGACGGGCAACCTCCCGAGGGGATTCCACCAGAAGGGGCAGGGACGTGGGGGTGGGCTCGCTTCCGACCAGGGGAAGGGGGATGTGAACCCCGGGGATGCCAGTCAACGCGGTAGCGGCGATCTGCCAGTGTTCGCGCCTCTCGGCAGCATCCTGGGGAAGATCGGCAAGAAGGCTGCGAGCCACCCCCGCCTGGGAGGCAGCGGGCCGATGGGAGCGGCGTTTCAGGGTGCGTTCCCCCCACAGATCCACCACCTCTTCCAACAGATGCTCCCGAATGGCGGTCCAGGTCTGGCCTCCGGGCAGACCCTCTTCTCCTCCTCCCAAGGCGAGAGCCACCGCCGAGGGGACACCACTGCGGGCCACCAACCCCGCCAGGAGGCGAGAGAGCTGCCCCCACCGGGAGTTTGGAGGAAGGGTGGCGACTTCGTTTCTCAGCGCCCCGGCGAGTTGGGGATCCCGGCACACGACGAAGGCCCCTCCCAGAGCGCACAGGGGGGAGCGGATTCCTGCGGAAAACACAGCGGCCCGGCCCCAGGAGCCGGTGGGTCGACCCGCCACCCGAGCCAGGGGTGCACTCCCCCCATCCTCAATCAGGACCGATGAAGTGGCTGAGGCGATCTCCTGCCAACGGGGAACGTCGGCGGGGAAGCCCAGAACGTGGGAGGCGATGAGAATCCGAGCGGATGCCCCTCGTCCAGAAGTCAGGGCGGCGGCGTGTTCGGGATCGGCGAGGAAGTGCCCCGGCAGGGAATCCACAAACACCAGCTTGCCACCCAGGGCGACTGCGGCGGCTGCGGCGGCGGTGGAGCCCAGAGCCGGGAGGATCATCCGATCCCCGATATTCATTCCCAAGTGCTTGAAAATAAACAGAAATGCCAGCCGGACCGAAGGCATCATCACCACTTCGGGGGCGACCAGCGCTTCTGCCAGGGCCCTCTCCAGGGAGGACACGGCATCCTCCGCCGAGGGGTTCATCAATGCGGTGCGAGTTCCCTCCCCCAGGGACGAAAGAGACAAGCGCGGAGCCAGGGGGGGGATGAACCAGGGTGGGCGCATGTCTCAGGGCTTCTCCTCAACTTCAACTGGGGCTGGGGCCGCCACGGCAAGGTCGATGACGGCCACATCATGACATCGCAGGAGCCCTCGGGTCTCCCCCTCCTGAGGTGTTGCCGCCCCAGGGAGGATGACGGAGCGAATTCCCTCTTGGGTCAGGTCCTCCCCCAGGGCCAGGACCGCCGCCTGGGGAGCCTCTTCCCGCAGTCCCTCCAGGGTTTCCACCACCTTGCGAGTCGAGGGGGCCTCGCGCCATCGGCGGGTACCTTCAGGGAGGGCTCCGCCGTGAAAGGGGTCGGCACTGGAGGGTTGGCCATGTCCCATTTGCAGGAGAAGCACCTGATCCCGGGCATCGGGGCGGCGGTGTAGTACCCAGGGTAGCTCGGCCACCGGGCCCGCTGGAGTCTCTTTCAGACACCTGTAGTCGGGGAGGGAACGCAACGGCAGGGGCAGGGGAGAACTGCCGCTGAGGCTCAAATCTGCAGCCACCACCCACGGTCCCAGGAAGGGCAGGAGGCGGCGAAGACGGATCCGATCCGGCCCAGCGGCCAGGCCCGATGCGGCGGCGGGGAGAAGGCACAGGGTCCCGAAAGCCAGACTGGTGTTGGCAAAGGATGGGAGCAGTCCTCCCGGAAGGAAGTCAAGAAGGGACTTGGGAAGCCAGAGGGGCTCACTCCCTATTCGCAGCATCGCCCCCCCGAATACCAGGGAACTGCCCGCTCCCATGACCAGGGCGGGAAGGGCGGCGCCAGCAAGAGCCACCGCCTCTCGGGAGGCTCGTTTCAGCCCCAGGGCGGCAAGGAGAGCGAGGGAGAGGCCCAGGTAGGCGCCATGCTCCGGTTCCAGGGCTCGGGAGGGAAGAAGGAGGGAGGGGAGGAGCAACCTCCCCAGATCGAGACGAGACATCGGTTCATCCGAGATCCAGGACGATGCGGCCCCCTCACCTGGAGAGAGGGTCCGATTCAGGGCCAGCGGTAGAGAAGCAAAGGCCAATGCCAAAAGGAGAATCACCAGGAATTCTCGCTTCTTTCTGAAGACACCCGTGCCAAGGAGGCTCAGACCCAGGAAGGGAAGGGCAAGAAGGGCCAGGATGCCCAGGCGAAGATCGCAGGCGGCCAGGACTCCCAGCAGAATCCCCGAGGAAAGGGGAGGGGAGGGGGCCTCGCTGCGAAGAAGGGAGAGGAAGGCCAGGAGGGTGGGTGGCACAAAATACAGGGACAGCCCTCCCAGGTCCCCCGATTCGACCATCCACCGCAGGGACGGACTGAGAACGAGGACCGCCCCCCACATCCAGGCGACTGGCGGTGAAATCCCCAAGCGGAGGAGCAGGTGCCGCGCCGCCCACCCAATTGCCGCCAGGCTCAGCCAGATCCCCAGGGTGTAGAGGGCGGGCGCCCCGAGGAGGGGGACTCCCAGGGGAGAGAGCAGGATCAGGGGAAGGCTCTCGGGGACGACCACCGTGCCTTCAGGCGCTCTCAGGAGAGGACTTCGCAAGAAGGGAGCCGCCTTGATGGTGTCACTCGCCCCCATCCACCACAGGGTCCACAGGGAAGGAACGGCGTCTCCTTGAGTGGAACCAGGAATGGTCTCCCCCAGATGGAGGGGGGAGGGCCAGGTCAACACCATCGAGAGGAACAAATAGGCAAGGAAACCTCGCCAGGGACGGGAGGAGTCTTCCATCCCGAAACGACCCCGCCGCCGCCGTCTCCACCGATTCAGGAATCCAAAGAAATCCGAACGGCTGCGCGAAGAGAACCGGGGCGATGAGGTGGGAGGGGTAACGGGGAACACCATGGCGGGGGGAGGGCTTGGGAGCGGTTGGAGATCCCAGGGCCCAGGATACACTCCCCTGCCTGAAGGGGCGGGCCCGGGAAGGAGAAGGTCCCTGGCAGCAAAAAGGGGACCCCAGCCACAGCCAGGATCCCCTTGTTGAATTGGTGCGGCCGGCAGGGCTCGAACCTGCGACCTACGGATTCGTAGTCCGTCGCTCTATCCAACTGAGCCACGGCCGCCCAAGCGCACACAACTGGCGGAGAGGGAGGGATTCGAACCCTCGGTACCCGTTTTAGGGGTACACGCGATTAGCAATCGCGCACCATCGGCCTCTCGGTCACCTCTCCTGAGGCCTTTATTTCAACGACGGAGGCCGAACAAACGAGTGGCGGAGGCGGTAGGATTCGAACCTACGGGCTCCGTGAAGAGCCGGCGGTTTTCAAGACCGCTGCCATCAACCGCTCGGCCACGCCTCCCGAAAAACGAGGCGGTAGCTTACGCGGAGGCATCCACCCTGCCAAGACCCTCCCCGAAAATTCGCAGCCCTGCTTCGGGTGGACCCCTGACGATGGCACATCTTTCCGGTCCTGCTCTGGAATGCACTACACTCGGTACTTCGCCCTTCTGGAGTGTCTCATGCCCAGGTCCCCGTACTTCGCTGCCGTCGCCACGGTTCTCCTGCCCCTGCTGACGGGTGCTCTCGGGTGCCAGCCTGACGAAGAGGGCGAGGGAGACGACGACACGTTCGTTCCCGACACAGGGGATACCACCCCCCCCTCTCTCTCCCACGAACCGGTGGTGAGCGGGGCGGAAGGGGTGGCGGTGGTCATTGCTGCCCAGGCGGCCGACGACAGCGGCATTTCCCGGGTCGGCCTGTCCTATCGGCGTACCGGAGAGGAGTCCTTCACCACCACCCTCCTGGACGACACGGGTGGAGGCACCTTCACCGGGGAGATTCCCGCCGACAAGGTGACGCCTTGGGGCGTGGAGTACTACCTGACGGCGGCGGATACGGCATCCAATCAGGCGTACGCCCCCGAGGGCGCTCCGTCCTCCTTTGTCGCTGTGGAGGTCACTCCCAATCCCCCAGACATCGCCTACAACCTGGAGGCCCAGTGGAACCCCGTTCAAGGGGGCGCGGTGGTGGGGTGGTACCACGTGGCGGAGGAGGATTTCCTCTCTTACACCATCTATCGCGGGGAAGATGAGGGGGTGGATGGGTCCAGCACCGTAGCGGGAGAGGTCACCGATGGGACCATTCAGGAATTTGTGGATCCCGACGCTCCCACCGACCTCTATAGCTGGTACCGGGTGCAAGTGACCGATATCTGGGGAGGGACGGCGTGGTCCGATGTTGCCATGATCCACGGGCTCTATCTCCACCAGGACTCCTGGTCAGGATTCAGCCAGCCTTCGGGAATCCTGGTGACCGGGGATGGATCGGTACATGTGACCGACAGGGAGGGCGGCACCGTCCAACATTTCGACGCGGCGGGTTCCTCCAACGCTATCGCAGATGAGGGGCTGATGGCGCCGATTGGCATCGCCCAGGGGTTGGACACTGGATTCTACGTGCCTGATTTTGAAGGAGACGGGATCACCGTCCTGGGGGGAACTGGAGACTTCGGCTCCTTTATTGATGAGGCTGCCATGACCCCCGGTTCCTGGGAGGATCCCTTGGACCTGTCCGGGCCGACCCACATCGCCTTCAACGTCCAGTTCCAGCCCTGCATCGCCGATTCGGGGGGAGGGCGATTGATTCGATTTACCGACGATTTTGTCGTCTACAGCGAGGCGACCAACGCCGATTCGGCCCCGCTGGAGGAGCCCTGGGGGGTGGCTTTCCACCCAGAGGGACACTTGCTGGTCAGCGACACCGCTCGTGGAATCGTGGCTGTCTACGGAGACACCAATCTGCTTCCTGAGGAGGGAACGATGGGGGGGATGGGGTCGGGGGATGGGCAACTTCTGGAGCCTCGGGGAGTGGCGGTGGACCAGTTCGGTACCGTCCTGGTGGCGGATCAAGGCAACGGTCGGGTCGCCCTGTTTACGCTGGAGGGGCAATGGATCGGGAGCTTTGGCGAGGGAATCCTGATTTCTCCCACGGCAGTGGCGGTGGGAGGAGATGGGATGGTTTATGTGGCCGACGGGGGAGCGGGTTCCATTGAGGTGTTCGCACCCTGAGGGGAATCCCGCTGGATTTCCAAGCGCCGATGAGTGGGGACGCAGGAGGGCTTGCGAAGGAGGAGTGGGCGATTTTGGGGTGAGGGGAACCCCGCCCCGAGACCGTTGATCTGATGGCCCAACCCGCCTTGCATCCCATACGGGTCTCTGGTAAAAGCCCGCCCGGCTTCGGCGCCTCGTCGGAGCCCCGGATCCGGCCCTTTTTCCTTCCCAGATCCTTGGTGAGTCACCAGGAGGCGGGAATGTGGACGCGGGCTGATGTCCTGGCTCCCCCCATGCAGGGAACGAGCGGATGCATCTCGACCCCACCCTGATTCTTCTTCAGATGATCCCCTTCCTCGTGGCTGTCATTGGCCTGTGGGTGATCATCTTCAAGCCGGTGCTGAACCTCTTGCAGGCCCGCGAGGAACGCATCGTGGGATATCGCCAGGACGCCGACAGGAGGGCGGCCGAGGTCAAGACCAAGGTGGACGATTTTGATGCCCGGCTACAGGAGGCCAGCCAGGCTGCCACGGTGGAGAGGGCCAGACTCCGTCGTGAAATCGCCCTGAAGGAGGGGGAGATTCAAGAAATGACCCGGGCTGAGGGGGAGCGCATGACCCTTGAAGCCCGGGCCCAGATCCGGGCCGCTGCCGAGGAGGGCCGTATCCTGCTTCGTCGCGAGGCCGAGACCTTGTCCCGGGATATCGCCTCCATTGTCCTCGGTCGGGAGGTTCACTGATGTTGCGTCGGCGCCTGATGCCCCTGCTCTTTTCCGCCCTTCTGGTCCTGGTTGGCCTGTTGGGGTTCCCTCTTTCTTCTCCGGCCGAAGAGGCGGCCCATGGGGGCGGCGATCCTTCCGCGACCTCTCATGGGGAGGCTGAAGCGGGGCATGGGGCGGCTGAAGCGGGGCATGGGGCCATGACTTCGGAAATGGTGTCGGAGAAGCTGATGGAGGTGGGGATCCACGCCTTCAACTTCGCCCTCCTGCTGGGGATCTTGGGTTACTTCTTGAAGCGCCCCCTGGGGGATTTTCTTGCCAACCGGCGCAAGGCGATCGAAGGGGAGTTGGAGGAGTCCTCTCGCATCCGAGCCGAGGCAGAGGCCCGCTACCAGGAGTACGACAGGAGGCTGAAGGGCTTCGATGCGGAAGTATCGGGGCTGGTGGAGAGGGTCCGCCAGGAGTGCCAGGTAGAACAGGATCAAGCGGTCAAGGCGGCTCGCAAGCTGGGGGAGGCCGTATTGAACACCACTCGCAAGGCGCTGGACGAGGAGATGCGTCGGGCACGGGTCGAGCTTCGCCGAGAGGCCATCGATCTGGCGGTGAAGCTTGCTGAAAGTGTTCTTGCCGGGCAGGTGTCGGGGGAAGACCAGAAACGCCTTGCTGAGGCCTACCTGTCCCAGGTGGGTTCCTCCTCTCGTCGAGAGGTTGCCGACCGATGATCGAAGCCTCCATTGCCCGCAGATACTCCCAAGCCCTCCTGGAACTCGCTGGCGAGACATCCCGGGCCGAAAGGGTGGGAGATGAACTGGCGGATTTCTCTGCAATGTTGGAGCGGGAGCCCCTGGTCCGTGAGGTTCTCGTCAATCCCGGATTTACCAAGGACGAGCGCAAGTCTCTTTTGTCAGCCCTGCTGGAACGCTCGGGTTATATCGCGGTGACTCGCGACTTCCTCCTCTTGCTGGTGGACAAGAGCCGCATCGCCGCCTACGCGCCCATTGCCCGGGAATATTCCCTCGGACTGGACGCGATGGTAGGACGGGTCAGGGCGGAGGTGCGCTCGGCGGTGCCTCTGGACGGGGATACCCTGACGCGCCTGAAAGGGCATCTGGCCAGCGTCACCGGCAAGGAAGTCGTGCTGAATGTCCTGGTAGACCCCTCCCTCATCGGAGGAATGGTGACCCAGGTGGGCAGCATGGTGTTCGACGGCTCCGTGCGAACTCAGTTGGAAAATCTGCGCTACCGCCTCCTCTCAGAGCAGGTAGGGATCGCTTGATCGGTTTTCGTTAGATCAGACCCTGACCGAGGGGCCCTCCCGGCCCTCAAGGAAGAGAAGATATGGATATCCGCGCCGAGGAAATCAGCCAGATCCTGAAGCAGCAGATCCGTGACTATCAGACCCGGGTGCAGGTGGCCGAAACGGGGAGCGTGCTCTCTGTGGGAGACGGTATCGCTCGCATCTATGGGCTGGAGAATGCGGTGGCTGGCGAGCTCCTGGAGTTCACCGGGGGCATCGCCGGCATGGTGCTCAACCTGGAAGAGGACAACGTGGGCGTCGCCATCATGGGTGACGACTCCTCCATCAAGGAGGGGGATCAGGTCAAGCGCACTGGCAAGATCGTGGAAATCCCGGTGGGCAAGGGACTGATGGGCAGGGTGATCAATCCCCTGGGGATTCCCATCGACGGCGGCGGTCCCATCGACTCCACCGTGACCCGACGCATTGAGATGAAGGCCCCGGGCATCGTGGCTCGCAAGTCGGTGCATGAGCCCATGCAGACCGGTCTCAAGGCCATTGACGGCATGGTGCCCATCGGCCGTGGTCAGCGGGAGTTGATCATCGGCGACCGCCAGACCGGCAAGACCGCAGTGGCC
>CAYRTW010000084.1:0-21191 GCA_964426935.1 uncultured Rickettsiales bacterium | reverse complement strand
GGCCTCCTCAGTCAGCGCCACCAGCCGAGGACGCAAGGGGTGAAACCGAAGGGGGACGGCCCTGACAACCGCCGCCGGTACCGGCAGGGGGGATGAACACAGGGTCAAGGGTTTCCGCACCGCACCGGCACAAATCTTCACCTGATCTCCTCGAAAGGGGGAAAACCTTCCTCCCCGGCCGGGCAGAAGCTCCGCATCAGGGACCCGGATGGCCACCGCCAGAAAGGCGCCGTCGGCAGAAAGGGCAGCGCTGCCCACCTGACGCATCTCCAACACCTTCTGAGCCGTTGCTCCCTCCCCCCTCTCCACCCGCAACCGAGGAGCCCCATCCCGGGAAGAAAGGGCCACCTGAGCGATCAGGCCTCCCCCCTGGCTGACCACCTCCCAGCGCTTCCAGTCCCTGCTGGGCTCAGAAGTCACCCACATTCCTCCCAGAAGGGCTCCCAGAAGAGCTCCCAGAATCGGGGCCATCAGGGAAGGGATCAACAGGGAGAGGGGAATCCGGATCCGGGAGGGGCGGCGCGTCCAGAGAAGATAGGAAAGGGGAAGGGCAAGGGCCGCTGCCCCAGCAGAAGGCCCCCATGAGGCCGCCACCTGGCCGGGAAGGTGCAGATTGAACCCCAGACCCAGCAGGACGTGACAGGCGATGACCGTAAACAGAAGGAGGAGGATCAGTCCCAGGAGGGCCTTGCGAGTGACCGGCAGAATCATATGCAGGAGCAAGGACAAGGAGGCCGCCAGAAGGACCTGGGCCAGCAGGGCGGACACCACCGCCA
The DNA here is from genome assembly GCA_964426935.1 of uncultured Rickettsiales bacterium. Taxonomy (GTDB): domain Bacteria; phylum Myxococcota_A; class UBA796; order UBA9615; family JAKLKC01; genus CAYRTW01. The sequence continues at coordinate 20,415 of CAYRTW010000084.1, read as the reverse complement.
CGCTGCCGAAGGTCAGGGCCGTGCCTGTGGGAGGGGGCACTTGGGAGAGGGCCGCGACCACCGCCAGCGCCGACGCGCTGAAACCCAGCAAGCGCCCCAAGGTTCCCCGAGCCATCCTCCACCACGCCCTCCGGCGCGCCTCCGGCTCTGACGGCGGAGCCTGGGCCTTGGGGGAGCGCACCAGGGGGGTGGCCACCATGTTGACCGCGTAGAGGAGGGCCAGGAGGGAGAGGGAGGGAAGAAAAAGGGACGCCGTTCCTTGCCAGGGAGAAGGTTGGGCCAGACCTCGAAAGGTGCACCACAGCCCCACCGCCAGCGCGGGAGGACCTGCCATCCACGCCCACACCGGCAAGGCGAAGGGAGGGGCTCCCCCTCCACCGAGATCGACTCGGCGTCCGGGGGGGACCATGGGAGGCGGAGCGGACATCCTGCCGATGGTGGCACCCCTGCCGGTGGAGGTCAACGCGGCTGGTTCGGGCAAGGAATCTCGGGGAGCCTCCCGCAGCAGCGAGCCTGCCTCGGAGAAATGCGTTTCCCCGACCCCCTCCCGCCGTTGCCAGGGGGCCCTCCCATGAGTACCATCCGCGCCCCGCTCCACCGGCGGCACCCCGAGGTCTCTTCGATGGCACAGGAAGTCCCCTCTGTCTCCACCCCTGCCGAAATCGCCCTGGTCCGGGAGCATGGGGGATTGGCGGCCGTGGCTGTCACTGGGAAAGAGGATGGGAGAGTGTCGGTGGTGACCGGCGAGGGTCGCAAGGCTCGGTTCACCGAAGACCGGATCCTATGGCGGTGTGGGGTTTCCCTGGATCCCGCCCCCGAAAAGGTCGTAGCGGCAACCCTCCGGGAATTCGATGCCCGCCAGGAATCCGCCGCCGGACAGGTGGACATTCTCTCCTTGTGGGAGGTGCTTCAGGGGGAGGCCCCCGAGTGGGAGGTGGAGGATCTGGCCCCCCTGTGGCTGCCCCATGCCAGCCGGGCGGATGTCGGGGTGTTGCTGCGGGCGATCCTCCAGGACGGATTGCGATTTCGGCTGAAGAACTCCCGGGTGGAGGTGAGGACGGAGGCCCAGGTGGAGGAGGCCAAAGCGGACAAGGAGGCTCGCATCCGAGAGGCCCGCATCCGAGAGGCCATGGTGGGATGGATGAAGGAAGGCGGGAAGGACCCTGCCCCCGAGGGAACTTCCGCCCACCTGCAAGCCCTCAAGGACCTGGCGGCCTCTCCCACCCACCCGGTTCGTGGGGATGCGGGGGCGGACCTGATGGAGGACGCCGATCTCACCGCTTCCCCAGAGAGCGCCTTTCGCCTCCTGGTGGATCGGGGGGTGTTCCATCCCGACGAAAACCTGTTGGCCCACCGCCACGGATTGCTGAGGGGCTTCTCCCGGGCCGCCCGGGACCAGGCGGAAGCCCTTCCCTCCCTCCCTGCCGATTGGCTCGGAGCGAGGATGGACTTGCGCCATCTCCCGGCGGTGACCATCGACGATTCGGACACCACCGAGATCGATGACGCCCTCACCGTAGAAACCCTGGAGGACGGGCGCTTCCGGGTGGGGGTCCACATCGCCGACCCCGGGGCGTGGGTGCTGCCGGGAAGCCCCTTGGACAAGGAGGGGCATCGCCGGGTGACTACGGTGTACCTTCCCGAACGCCGTCTTCCCATGTTCCCGGAAAGACTGGGGAATCATCTGGCCAGTCTGGTCGCTGGAGAGGACAGACCCGCGTTTTCCTTTCTGCTCACGGTGGATGAAAACGGGATCCTTCACCACTACGCGATCGCTCGTTCCGCCATTCGGGTGCAGAGGCGCCTGGACTATGAGGGGGTGGACGCCGCTCTGGGCACCGATCCCCTGCTGAATCGATTGAACAGCCTGGCTGACTCCCTTCGGGAGGAGAGGCGGAAGGCAGGTGCGCTGATGACCCAACTCCCCGAGGTGTCCATCAAGGTGGACAGAGAGGGGAACATCACCGTCAAAAGGTTTACCGCTCGCTCGGTCTCCCGAGAAATGGTGGCGGAATGGATGGTGTGGGCCAACCACGCTGCGGCGCGATGGGCCTGGGAGCGCCGACTTCCCATGCCTTATCGCCACCAGGATGCCCCGAGCCCTCCCCTGGATCCCGACCTGGACCTCACCGACGTGGTGGCGGTGCTGAGGGAAACCCGCAAGCTGGGCAAGACGGTCACCGACCGAGTACCTCGCCGCCATTTCGGCCTGGGAATCGACGCCTACGTGCAGGTGACCTCCCCCATCCGCCGCTACCTGGATCTCGCCGTGCAGCGCCAACTGGCCGCCTCCCTGGAGGGAAAGCCCCCCCCTCTGGACAACGAGGGCATGCGGGATCTGGCCCGTCATGTGGAGGCTCACACCGCCAAGACCTCACTGACCGAGGCGGTCACCAAGGAATATTATCTGTTCAAGTACCTTGGATTGCAGGGAAATTCCGTCCTTCGCGCTCTGGTGTTGGAGGATCAGGGGGATCGCTATCGCCTCATCATCCCCGATCTGGCCCTGCGGGTTCCTTACCGCTCCCGCCGTCGCCTCCAGGTGGGCGAGGGGCTGTGGGTGGAGGTGCAGGAGGCCGATCCCCGGGGAGGACGGCTGCGTCTGAAGGAGGTCGATGGACCCGCCACAGGGGACGAAGCTCCCGCTGGGGAAGGCTCCTCGGCAGAGAGCGGATCCTCCTCGGGTCTGGCATGATGGCGGGGATGTCGTCGTCTCCTCTCCCCTGGTGGATCTCCCCCTGGAACAGCGCCGTCCTCGACCCAAAGATCAGGGCTCGCCTCCAGGATCTGCGCTTTCAGGACGCCGGCCACGGCTTCGATCCCTTCGGACTGCATCCCGAATACGTCGCTTTCGGCCTTTCCCTGGTCATGCCGGTGTATCGAAACTGGTTCCGGGTCCTCTCCAATGGGATCGAAAACATCCCCGCCGAGGGCCCCGCCATCCTGGCCGGCAACCACTCCGGCACCCTCCCCCTCGACGGCATGATGCTTTACGTGGATGTGGCCCTGGGACGAAATCGGGTGCCCCGGCCGGTTGCCGATCACTTCGTCTCCGCCATGCCCTTCATCGGGACCCTGTTCACCCGCAGCGGCATGGTGGGGGGCTCCCGGGGCAATGTGCGCTCCCTCCTGGAAAGCGGGGAGTTGCTGATGATCTTTCCTGAGGGGGTGCCCGGCATCGGCAAGCCCTTCTCCGAGCGCTACAAACTTCAGGCATGGAGGCGGGGACACGCCGAACTGGCCATCCGCCACGGGGCCCCGGTGGTGCCAGTGGGGATCATCGGTGCCGAGGAGCAGATGCCCCAGATTGCCCGTCTGGAGACCTTGGGAAAGCTCCTGGGCCTGCCCTACCTGCCGGTCCCGGCCACCCCCATTCCCCTTCCAGTGCGGTACCACATCTACTACGGGGAGCCCATTCCTCTCCAGAAGGATTACCGCCCCCAGCAGGCCGACGATCCCGAAGCGGTGAGAGAAGCGGCGGGGAGGGTGAAGGATGCGGTGGAGAAGCTCCTGGCCCGAGGGCTGGCGGAGAGAAAAGGGGTGTTCGCGTGACCCAAGGCGTTCTGGTGACGGGGGCCTCCACTCCGGTGGGGGTGCTTCTCTGCCAGACCCTTCTGGAACTCCCTGGAATCAATCATGTTCTAGCTGTGGACCGGGGGCCTCGGGATCGCAATGAGACCCTCCCTCGGGACCCCCGCCTTCTCTATCGGTCCCTGGATCTGTCCAAGCCCCGGGAAGCCCATGAGCTGCTCTTTGGCCTGGCCCGGGATCTGAAGATCGAGACGGTCGTTCATCTGGCCATGCACCGGTTGGCCCAGGCCAAGGGGAGGATCGTGCACGCCCACAACGTGGAGGCCTTCCGCTCCCTGGTGGAACTGGCGGAGAGGCATCCCACCATCCGTCGTCTGGTCCTCAAATCCCATGCTGAGGTGTATCGAGTCCAGCACGACCTCCCCACCTTCGTCACCGAGGACCATCCCCTGAACCTGTCCCCCACCGCCCCTCAATGGATCCGGGATCGGGTGGAGGCGGACCTGACCGCCTGTGCCCGGATGGGCCTGTCCTCCATGGAGATCGCCGTCCTTCGCTTCGCCGAGATCCTCGCCCCGGGAACCGGTTCTCAGCTTCACGATTACCTGTCGGCGCCGGTGTGCTTCCGCCCCATGGGGTTCGACCCCATGATCAACGTTCTCAGCCCGGCGGACGCGGTGACCGCCCTGGTTCGGGCCGTAGAAGCCCGCGGAGTACAAGGCGTTTTCAACATTCCCGGCGCCGACACCCTGCCCTTGTCGGTGTCCATCAAGCGGTGGGGAAAGCCGGCGATTCCCCTCCCCGAGCCGCTGATTCCCCCCCTTTATCGGCTGCGGCGGAGGCTGCGGGGAGCGGACTTCTCCTACGGCATGAACCATCGTCGGTTCCACTACGCCTCGGTGATGGACGGGGCCCACGCCCGGGAAAAGCTGGGATACGTTCCCTCCCATCCCCTCGTCTGGCCGGTGCCCTGAGGGAGTCGGGAGAGGGGTAAGAATGGAGAGCGGAGAGCCCCGGGGGAAGGCCGAAGTGACCCTCAACCCTCGCGAAGGGAGGTCGCCAGAGCCTGTCGGGAGGCTCGCCAGGCGGGGATCAGGCCCCCAACGAACCCCATGGCTGCGGCATAGATCAACCCAGCCACAAGGGCCTGGGGGGTGACCTGGAAGGAAAACGCCACCTCCGAGAAGGAGGCGAAGTTGGTGGTAGAGGTCACCAGGCCATTGATGGGCAGGGAAAGCACGCAGCCGATCAGCCCTCCCAGCACCGACAGGACCACCGACTCCACCAGGAAGGACATCATCACCGCCCCCGGGGAAAATCCCAACACCAGCAGCGTGGCGATCTCCCGGGTACGGGAACTGACGGCGGCAAACATGGTGTTCATGGCCCCAAAAACCGCCCCCGCCGCCATGATGAGGGTGATGAACACTCCGGCACCCCGGATGAAGCCCGCCAGCATCTCGGATTGGTTGGCGTAAAACTCCCTCTCCCTCTTCACATCGACGGTGAGGCGAGGATCGGCCTCCAGCTCCTTCTTGAGGGCGTCGAACTGGGAAGGATCCCGCATCTTGAAGGTGATGGACTGGTACACGTCCCCTCGGAAGACGGGCATCAACACCGCGTTGTCTCCCCAGATCTCCGACTCGAAAGAGGATCCCCCGGCATCGAAATGCCCCACCACGGTGAAGTCGGTCTGACCAAATCGAATCTTCTCTCCGATGCCACAGCCGGCGAATCGAGACGAGATGCGCTTGCCCACGATGGCCTCCGCAGCCCCCGGAGCGAACATCCTTCCCTCCACCACCTTGACCCCATCCCTCAGAGCCAGGGCTCCGGAGTCAACCCCTCTCACCGTGACGTTGGAGGAACCCGGCTGTCCCAGACGGGGTTTATTGATGAGGACCACCACCTCGGGGCTGAACAGGGGGCGGCCGTCGCTGCCGGTGGCCACCCCGGGGTTGGCCCGGACGATGTTGGCCACATCACGGCCGATCCCCGAAGAAATCTCGCTGTCCGCCCCCTTCCGGAGAAGCATGACGCTGTCATTGGAGCCGGTGGAGAGGAGGGCCGACTCAAACCCCGCCGCCAGGGCCAGGGCCCCGACGAAGATGGCCACGGTGAAAGCCACTCCCAGGGCCGTGGTGAGGGTGGAGACCGGTCTTTGGAAGACGTTGCGAACGTTATAGGTGATGGGTATGGCCATGAAATCCCCCTCCTAAAGCCGACGAAGGGCGGCGACGATCTGAAGACGAGACGCTCGAATTGCTGGAATCAGCCCGCTGATGGCTCCCAGGAGAAGGGCAATGCCCACCCCGGTGGCCACCGTTTCCAAGTGGACGCTCATGGGAGGGAGAAGCCCGCCAGCGTTGAAACCGTTGCTCTCGATGAGGTACTTGGCCCCCAGGGACCCCAGAAGGCCGCCCCCCAGAGTGACGAAGGCCGCCTCCGCCAGCACCATTCCAAACACCGCCTGATCGGTGAAGCCCAGGGTCTTCAGCACGCCAATCTCGGTGGTGCGCTCCCGGAAGGCCATCATCATGGAGTTGCTGGCCACCAGAAGGATGGCGAACACCACCGCAAGGCCAATCACCTTGATGACGAAGGGGAGGTTGCCGTACATCGACACAAATCCCGCTTGGAAGGCCCTCTCCGTCTCGGTGCGGGTGGCGGCCTGGGAGTTCTCGAACAGGGAATCCACCTGTTTTCCGATGTCCCCTGCTCGGGAGGGGTCGGCCAATTGGAGGATGAAGGTCCCTGCGGAGGCTTGCTGATTGGAGCGCTCGTACAGGTACTTCCAGTGCATGAACAGGATCTCTTCCCCGAAGCTCTTGTTCTTGGCCCGAAACACCGCTCGGATGGTGACCGGCCAATCCCCGGGGTAGATGGTGCCCGCCATGGTGATGGTCTGCCCCATCTTCCATCCCTTCTTCTTCATCAGGGTCTCCCCCACCACCGCTCCGGTCTGCTCGTTCATGAAGGCCGCCAGCTTGGGATCGATCCCCGCTGCCACCGGCGTCCCCGCAGGGGCCGCATCCCCCTCGATGATGTCGATGTCGCTGGTGTACATGGGAAAATAGGTTTTCGCGTCCACCGCGAAGTTGGCGAAGAATCCCCGGGGGTCATTGGGATCGCTCCCGCCAAACCAGTTGGACACCGACACCGACTGCACCCCCTCCACGGTGGAGATGCGGTCCAGGTAGGCGGTGGGCATGGGAAAGATGAGGGAGATGGCGTTGCGGGTGACCAGCCGGGTCTCCGAGCCCACCTGGATGGCGTCCTCCAGGGTGTCCAGAACCCCATTCAGGGAACAGAAAAGAAACAGGGCCACGGTGACGCTGCCCATGGTGAGCACCGTGCGGATCTTGTTCCTCAGCAGGTTGGATAGCACCAGGCGAAGGTACTTCACGAGCGGGATCCCCCCCCGTTCGTCAACTCTCCCTTGTCCAGATGGAGAATCCGGTGGGCCCTCTCGGCGGCGTGGGGATCGTGGGTGACCATGACGATGGTCTTGCCAAATTCCTTGTTCAACCTCTCAAGAAGATTGAGGATTTCCTCTCCCGACTTGCGATCCAGATCCCCGGTGGGCTCGTCGGCGAGAAGCAACTCAGGATCGGAAACCACCGCCCGGGCGATGGCGACCCTCTGCTCCTGACCGCCAGAAAGCTGACGAGGGTAGTGACTCAGCCTGTCTCCCAACCCCACCAGCTTCAAGGCCACGGTGGCCCGTTCACGTCTCTCCTTCCCGCTCATCTTGTGCAAGAGCAGGGGCAGCTCCACGTTCTGGAGGGCGGTCAACACCGGCATCAGGTTGTAGAGCTGGAAGATGAATCCGATGTTGCGGGAGCGCCACTTCGCCAGTTGGGGGCCCTTCAGCTTGGCAATGTTGGTGCCCGCGATGGTGACATCCCCAGAGGTGGGCTGATCGATGCCCCCCAGCAGGTTCAAAAGGGTGCTCTTGCCGCTCCCCGACGGCCCCATCAAGGCGACGTAGTCCCCTTTTTCGATGGACATGGACAGGCCCGAAAGGACGGTGACCTTCTGGGCATCCCGGCTATAGACCTTGGTGACGTTGCTGACCTCGATGGCCCCCATGCTCTCACTCCTGGTTGGAACACGATCTCGCGCGGCGCCGCGCCCGATGCTTCTACTCTTCTCTCCCCCGGCTTAGGAAGAGGAAGTGACTTTTCCGCCTTCTCGCAGACCCGGCGGAGGACTCAACACTACGGTTTCTCCCCCCGAAAGACCCGACTGCACCTCCAGAGAGCCCTTGGTTTCCGAACCCAAGGTCACCACCTGTCGATGCACCACCCCCTCCTTCACCACCCACACCGCCGTCTGCCCTCCCTCCCGCAAAACGGCCACGATGGGCACCATGACCCTCCTGGGTTCGGGCTTCTGATCGGCGGCGGCGGGATCCTTCAGAAAGGTCACCTTGGCCCCCATCTCAGGGAGGATGCGGGGATCGTTCTCCAGAATCGACACCTTCACCTGCACCGTTGCCTTCTGCCGGTCGGCGGTGGGCACCACCTGGCGCACCTGACCCTTGAAGGAGGCGTCGGGATAGGCGTCCAGAATGATCCGACCCGGTTGATTTCCAGAGATGCGGGCGATGTAGGCCTCGTTCACGTCGACCTCCACCTCCAGGGTCCCCAGATCGGCCATGGTGACGATGGCGGTGCGGGTCGATCCCCCTCCCGCAGCAGAAGGGGCAACAAATTCGCCTACTTCCGCGTCCCTCCGCAGAATGGTGCCGTCAAAGGGGGCCCTCACCCGGGTGTTCTCCAGGTTGACCTCGGCAAGGCGCTGCTGGGCCCGGGCCGATTCCAACTGGGCTTCCAATACGGCCACCTGGGTCTCCACATCTTCGTAAGCCTGCAGGGCGATGACCGAGCTGTCCTTGAGGGATTTCTGCCTCTCCAGGGTGCGGCGGGCAGGGGTCAACTGGGCCTCCACCTGGGCCACGCCAGCCCGGGAAGCCCGCAACTGGGCTTCGTAGTCTCCGGCCTCGATGCGAGCGATGAGGTCCCCCTTCTTCAGGACGGCCCCCTCGGTCACTCCCAAAAAGTCCAGGCGCCCGGCCACTTTGGCCGAGACCGACGCCTTGGTGCGGGCCACCACATAGCCGTTGGCGGTGATTCCCTCCGACGCTGTGGGAGCGTTGCCCCCGGTGATGGCGACGCTGCCGGTCTGGACCGCCACCGGGCGGTTGTTAAGGGCGATCCGTCCTCCTCCCAGGGCAATCAACAGAACCACCACGATGGCGATGCGCCGCCCCCAACCCGATTCGGACGAGCCCGAATCGTCGTCTCGTTGGATGCGAAGCTTCTGGAGTTCAGAGGAGGAGGAGGGAGTGTTCATGGGGGATGCGGGGTGGGGTCTCAAAAAGGCACGAGAGGATAAGCACGGCGCCCCCGGTGGTAAAGGGCAGAAGAAAAGTCAGGGTTCCCGCCGTCTTCATCGTCTTATTTCGGAGGGGGAACCCCCACTCGCATCACCCACCCCCCTCTGGCCCCCACCACCAGGGCGTCCCCCCAGAACACCGGAGAAGACTCCACCGCCGCTCCCAAGAACAACGTCCACAACAGCTCCCCGGTGGGGGCGTCAAAGGCGCTCAACCACCCCGACGAATCTCCCACCACCACCGTCTTCCCATCGGTAGCTGGCGAGGACCAGGCAAATCCCTTGAGCTTTCCCGCCCAGGCGATCACCGGGTTCCCGTCGGGACCCACCTCCCGCCTGACCGCCAGCAGGCGCCCACCTGAGGCGTTGGGCTCCCGAGCGGTGGCCACGAACACCAGGTCCTGAGAGGGTCCCTGTCCTAAGGCAACGGTGGAAAGGATCCCCCCATTCAGGTCGTGAAGGGGATCCTCCCCCCTTTCCGTCCAGCAGGGAACTTCCAGGCGCCACACGAACCGGCCGGTGGTCAGATCCACCTTGGACAGGCGAGCCATCCCCTGGGCCAGGATGGGCCGCCCCGGCACCGTCTTGTCCACCTCAGAGCCAACGTACAGGACGGGGTTTCCCTGTTCGACAGCGATGACCGGAGTCGCGTCAGTGTCGTCCCCCAGATCCAACCGAAGCACCTCTTCCTGCCTGTCCAGGTGATATCCCACAAGGCTTCCCACGTTGTCGGTCCAGTACAAGATGCCCTCGTGGAAGGCCACCGAGGATTCAATCCCGGCGGCGAAGCGATCCGTACCATCCCGAGGTTCGGCCGGCCCCCACTTGGGATGGGCGGAAGAGTAGGTGAGGGGGCTGACCTGGGGGGCATCCAGAGAAGGGAGTTCTTCTCGCCCCGGTTGAGACACAAGGGCACCCAAGGGACGAGCCCCCAGCTTCACCCGGTAGAGAACTCCGTTTTCCCCCGCCTCCACCAGAAGATCCCGCTCAGGAAGGAGGAGAGCGTTGCTGTCAAACGCCCCCCAACCTCGAAAAGGATGGAGGGCGGTGCCGTCCCAGGTCCGCCGGGAACCAGGGAGATCCACCAGGGTCTTGCCGAAGGTCTCCCCTTTCTGGAGGGAAATGGCTCGGTAGTGCCAATTGCCATCCTTCCCCTTGAGACCCTGGCCCACGAACAGCACCGGTAGACCTCGGGGATCCAAAGAGGGAGTGCCCTTGATGGGCGCGTCCTGGGCGACAAGCTCCTTACGAGTGGGGGCGCCTGAATCCAGGTCAAAGAAGCGAACCACTCCGTCCAGTCCGGCGGCGATGACCTCCACCCGGGGGGGCGCCGGAGTCAGGAAAGATTGGAGAGAGGCCGCCTCCCTGCCCCAGGCCGCCAGGAGGGGCTGACCGGTCCACCCCAGCCCGCACCACTCCCCGATGCACCCGATGGACCTCTTCCACAGGATCTCCACCCCTCCCCGAGGCAGGGTCCCCGAGCCGGCGAAGTCCCGACGCGGCCCACCCCGAAAGCACAGCACCCCATCCAGGGGAGGAGGGGGCGGAGGAGGAGAGGGGACGGGGGCGGAGGAGACGGGGGGAGAAGGATGGGATGAAGGGCCCTGCTCCCCCGAGGAGCATCCGCCGCCGCTGGGGAGGAGGCAGAACAGCCCGGCCAGAGCGGAGCGCCACCGTCTCCGCATCAGGCCGTCCCGTAAGAGGGAGAGAGGACGGTGGGAGCCGCCAGGAGGAGAAGAGGAGACAAAAGGGATGAGCTTCCCGTCACGCCAGGAGGGCATCCAACCCCGAGAGCAGCTCCCGGGCTCCCGCCAGCTTCTTCAGGCGCCCCACCGCCCCGTACAGGGCCTTCTCCCCTTCCGAATCCTTGCCCAACAGGAGGTGAATGCCCTTGGAGCGAGCCCCATTGAGCTTCTCCAGGAGGAGGCGGAACTGACCCCGCTGATACGCCGACGCGGGGGCCTTGTAGACATCCCCGCCGGGGAGCTCGGCGGCGACCTCATTGCGCCCCTCAGACAGGGCGGCCACGTTGGCCAGGTGGTAGGCGAAGAAATCGTGGGCCATGTAGCTGAGAAGCTGGGAGATCAACTCCACATCCACGGTGTTGGGATGGCTCCTGGCTGCCCAGGCATCTCGCCTCTCCACGCCTGCGGTGATGTTGGCCTCCATCTGGTTCAGGTAGGCGCAGAGCTCGGCAAATTCCTCAATGATCATCATCTCTCCCGCCGGATCCTTCACCATATGCCCCAGGAGGGACACGGCGGCAAAGTCGGCCAGCACCGGGGAGGGACCCAGCAGGCAGTCGCTCTTGAAGTGGATGGGCTCCAAGATGGTGAGGAAGCGCTTGAGGGAACGCACCAGGATGGGCCCCATCTCTTCGGTGACCCCCAGGCGAGGAAGGGCCTCCAGCATGGGCTTGACAAATCGAGGGGCGATAAGGGTTTCCCTAAGAAATCCAGGAACTTGCGGAGCCATGAGCCTTAGCACATGGTCGGTGTTGCGCTTGCGGTCCGCAGCGTTGTGCCAGCGCAAGTGCAAATAAGCCCGGGAGACCCACTCGTCGATCATCTCCTCCAAGAGGCGGCTCACCACCTCCATCCCCGGGTCGGGATGAAGGATGGAATGCTCGGGAGCAAATTCCTCCGCCCACAGGGCAATGGCGGTGGAATCGGTCAAGGCTTTGGTCCCACCGTCCGCCCCCACCAGCACCGGGCCGGTCTGGGGGCCCACCAGGGGCTTCAGCACCCGCTGACGCACCATGAGATCCTGGGGAACCTCCGTGAAGGCAATCTCCTTGTACTTGAGCACCGACCGAGCCTTGTGGGACCAGGGGCTCTGGGGAAAGGTGTACAGAGTGAAGGGGGGTTGCACGGGACTCCTCCGGGAAGGCAGGGCGAAAGGCGGCACATGATGGACGAAAGCCCGTCCCTTTTCCACCGCCCCCGCCAGTTCTCCTCCCCCTGCGCCGAAAGGCGAAGCCGGGTATCATCGCCAGACTCGCCCGTCCTGATTGGGCAGGGCCCCTTCCTGGAGGGTAAATCCTCTGAACCGCCGTGATTTTCTTCGCTCCCAGGCAGCCCTGGCGGCCACCTGGAGCACCTTCGCTTCTCGCCCCGCCCTGGCGACCTCCACGGCCGCTCCCGTCCCCGAGGGGTGCCCCCCGGAGTGGGTGGACGTGGCCCAAGTCGCCGTGGAGAGCAGCCTGCGGGCTGGAGCCAGCTACGCCGATTGCAGGGTGGGGCGATACCAGGAGCAGCGAATGGAGGCCCAGGAGCAAGGGGTTTCCGGGCTCAAGGACTCGGAGAACAAGGGGATGGGGGTGAGGGTCCTCGCCGGTGGGGCCTGGGGATTCGCCTCCACTCCCCACCTCACCCGGGACGCCGCCCTGTCCTGTGCGCGACAGGCGGTGAATCTGGCCCGCGCCGCCTCCCTCCTCCGAAAATCTCCAGTCCGTCTGGCCGAATCTGGAGTAGTTCAGGGCACTTATCGTACCGCCGTTCAGATCGATCCCTTCGCCGTCTCCCTGGCGGACAAGGCCGACCTTTTGGTTCGAGCCTGTCAGGCGGGAAAATCCGGCAAGGACGTGGTGAGGGTGGTCGCCACCCTGGCGCTGGAGAGGGAGGAAAAGCTGTTGTGTACCTCCGAGGGGACCCGGGTGTTTCAAGTGCTCACCCGAGTGGCCCCGGCGCTGAGGGTCACCGCCACCGCCGAAGGGAGGGTGAAATCCCGGGGCTCTGCCGTGCCCCCCCTCAACATCGGTTGGGAGCATGTGATCGCCGCCGATCTTCCCGGTCAGGCCCCTCGACTGGCCGAAGAGGCCCGAGAACACTGCCGGGCCCCCGCAGCCCCCTCGGGCCCCACCACTCTTGTCCTTTCCCCCTCCCACCTCTGCCTCACCCTTCACGAGACGGTGGGCCACGCCACCGAAGGGGACAGGGTCCTGGGCTGGGAGGCGGACTTTGCGGGAACCACCTTCGTTCGCCCCCAAGACGTGGGTTCCCTCCGCTATGGCTCGGACAAGATCCACATCGTGGCGGATCGCTCCCGCCCCACCCTGAGAGCCACCTGTGGCTGGGACGACGACGGAGTGCCCACCACCTCTGCGGATCTGATTCGGGAGGGGATCCTGGTCTCCCTCCAGACCACCCGGGAAACGGCGCCCCTGCTCGGAAAAGGCCCCTCTTCCGCCTGCTGCCAGGCGGACTCCTGGGAGTCCTTCCCCTTTCTGAAGATCCCCAACGTCTCCCTGGAAGCGGGTCCCCCCGGCAGCCCCACCGTAGAGGAGCTCATCGCCGACACCAAAGAGGGCATCCTCATTGACGGCAGGGGCTCCTTCTCCATCGACCAGCAGCGCCTCCATTTCCAGTTCGGCGGAGACGCTTTCTATCGCATCCATAACGGCCAACTATCTGGAATGCTTCTGGATGTAACCTATAACGGCCTCACTCCCACCTTCTGGAACGCCTGCGACGCGGTGACCGGGTCGGGCACCTGGGAGCCCCACGGAATCACCGAAGACGGCAAGGGCCAACCCCAGCAGAGGGGTCAGATGTCCCACGGCTCTCCCTGGGCTCGCTTTCGCAACGTGGACGTAGGGGGCAAATCGTGACCTCCTCATTTCCCCGTCCCAAGGAGATCGAGGCCGCTTGCGCCCTGGCGGTGGAGGCCAGCCGCCCCCAAATGGCCCTGGTCCGGGTGGAGGCAAGGGAGAAGGACACCACTCGCTTTGCCGGGGGAGAGATCACCCAGAATCAGGAATGCCAGCGGGAGACCGTCACCCTGACCCTGGTGGAGCCGGGAGCTCGTTCCCTGACCCTGGAAGGGGGCTCCCTGGAGGAGGGAGCCATCCGGGAACTGGCGAAGAAGGCCAAGGACCTCTTCTCCCTCGCCCCTCGGGACCCGGAAACCATGCCGGTGCTGGGCCCTCAGACGTGGATCTCCTCCCAGTCCCCCCTCAGTTTCCCCGCCCCCGCCTGGCACCCCCGCACCGCCGCCTGGGATGAAAATGAGAGGGTGGACCTGGCCATCCTCCTGGCGCGGCGCAGCCAGATTCGCGGATTGGTTCCGTCCGGAACGGTAGGAAGGACCCTGCGCGCCGTGGGCCTGGCCTCTTCGGCGGGCCTTTCCGGCTTCTACCGGGAGACCCGCGCCGGCTTCTCCCTGACCGCCCGCACCCTCGATGGCAGCGGCTCTTCCCGGGTGGTTCAAGATGGCGTTCATGACGTCCGGCTTCTGGAAGTGGACCAGGAAGTGGAGAGGTGTACCCACCTGGCCCGGCTGTCCGCCTCACCGGTGGAAGCCTCTCCGGGGCCGTATCGGGTGGTGCTGGCTCCCACTGCGGTAGCCTCCCTGCTCGCCTTTCTTCCCGGGTGGATGGACGCCCGTGCCGCCGAAGAGGGAAGGTCCTGCTTCACCAACCTCGCCGCTGGCCGGAGTCGTTTGGGGGATCCCATCGCCCATCCCACCGTATCCCTGCGCTCTTCTCCGGTGGATCCCCGCTTCCGAGCCTCCCCCTTTGACTCCCAGGGCCTGCCGGCTTCCTTTTTGGAGTGGATCGACCGGGGCCGTCTCGCCCACCTCGCCTATGACCGCTTCTGGGCGGAGAAGCAGGGTCGGGCCCCCACCGGCCGCCCCTCCTCCCTGGTGCTCCAGGCGGGAGGGAGGGGCAGGGTGGAGGACCTGGTGGCCCAGGTGGAGGAGGGAATCCTGGTCACCTCCCTGTGGTATCTCCGGGTGGTGGACCCCATGCGGGGGCTGGTCACCGGGCTCACCCGGGACGGCACTTTTCGTATTCGGAACGGTAAAATATCAGAACCGCTGGTGAATTTTCGATTCAACGACTCGCCCCTGCGCCTGTTGAGAGACCTGCAGGGAGCGGGGGATCCGGTGCTGGCGGGAGGGGACGGCAGCCTTTGCGTCTGTCCCCCCCTCACGGTTCCCGATTTCCAGTTCACCGCCCTCTCCCCGGCCGTGTAGCATGTTTCATCCCTCTCGCCGTTACGTCCTGATGGGCCTCCTGGCCACCGCCGCAGCCCCCGATTTTTTGAATACAGCAGAGGCCAAAGAGCCCCACCGTCCCTACGTCCCCGGGGCTCGCTGGGACTACCAGATCCGGGCTCCCCTCCTGGGAGACGCGGGCAAGGTCACCCGGACCATCGAGGGAGACGGGGCCATGAAGGTGGTGGTGGACGGTACGGTTTCCGGCTCTCGAAACGGAACATGGCTCTATCGGTGGGAGGTCGTGGAGGGGATCCTGAGGGTCAAGGAAGCCCGGTTCACCCCCAAGGGAAATGGCCAGGGGTGGAAATACACGGTGGACCCGGGTCTGCCCTTGTTCCCCACCGCCGCCGCCCACCGGGCCCTGGATCAGGTGACCACCCTGGCGCTGATGGATGGGACTTCTCGGCGCACCGCCCAGGCTCGGATTCGCACCGTCAGCCTGAGGGCCGAGGCCAACGGATACGGAAAGCTGCACCAGGTGGAGATCGAGGGAGACGGGACCGATCCCTTCCCGGAAAGGGCGGAGTTGTGGGTTTCCAACGAGGTGGGTGTGGTGCGAAGTAAAATACAAATCAGCTCAGTGATCACGGTGACCTGGGAGCTGCGGAGTTATGTTCCTGGGTAATTTTCAATAGCGTATCCAGAATTTTTTATTCTGTGCCTGAGTGAATATTTTGAGGATTTCCGTGCCGGCCGGATTCGTGTCAATCCCTCATCAAGGCAAGGCTCTCCCTCCAAAGGTTTTTTGAAACGGAGGAGCGGAGGAACTGAAGGAACGGAGCGACGGTCACACTCCATTCATCCTCTGTGTTCAGGCTCTGTGATCTTCATGGTCACCCCAGGGACCTTCTTGCATCCTCTCCCCTCCCCGGCGATCCTTCGCCCATGGAAACCGTCGCTGCCCCCATCGCCTCCCCCGATCCGGTCGCCCTGGTGACCGGCGTTCCCGAGGGAGCCCACCGCACCCTACCCCTGCTTCTCTCCCCCTCTCCCGGCGCTTCCCCGTCGGTGGAAAGGCTGGTGGAGATCCTCGCCGCCCACCCTGGCTGGCGGGAGGAGGCCCTGCTTCGTCACGGCGCCCTTCTCCTGCGAGGATTCTCGGTTTCCGGCCCCGATGACTTTGAAGAGGTGGCGCGAGCCTTTCGGCAGGATCTCAAGAACGACTACCTGGGGACCTCTCCCCGGGACGCCCTGACCGAGTTTGTGTTCTCCGCCTCCGAACTTCCTGGGCATTACCCCATCCCCCAGCACTGCGAGATGAGCTTCATCAAGAACCCACCTGATGCCCTGTTCTTTTCCTGTTTGCATGCCCCGGAGGGACCCGGCGGAGAAACCCCCCTGGTGGATTTCCAAGCGGTGTGGGAGGCCTTGGATGTGGCGGTTCGGGAGGAGTTTCTGGCCCGGGGAGTCACCAACATCCGCAATTACTGCGGGCCCTCGGGAGGCTCCTCCTTCGACCTGTGGAAGCTGAAGCGCTGGGACGAGATGTTCCGCACCACCGATCGGGAAAAGGTGAAGGAAGTGAGTGTCCGCAACGGGTTTCACCCCGAATTCTTCGGAAAAGATGGCTTGCGCCTCACCAACACCCAAAACGCCATGAAGCCCCATCCCCAGACCGGAAAGCCGGTGTGGTTCAATCACACGGCCGTGTTTCACCTCTCCGCCGTCCCCGGGGAATACCGCCGCATTGCCAGCCGGATGCCCGAATTTCGCTATCAGGCCCTCACCCAGGTTTCCCGCTTCCTGGTGTGGGCCAAGGGGCGAACCCCTCCTGAGACCCAAGCGATGCACTGCACCTACGGCGACGGCTCCCCCATTGCCGATCAGGACATGGAGCATGTGAGAGACGTGATCTGGGCCCACATGGCCTTCCCCAGGTGGCACAAGGGGGACGTGACCGTCATCGACAACCACAGGGTGGCCCACGGGCGGATGCCTTATCGGGGACCCCGGAAGGTGGCGGTTTGCTGGGCGTAGTCCGGGGAGAGGGGAAGGAAGGAGCGCTGGCCTCCCCCTTCACGGTTCGGCACATTCTACCGCCCCGACGCGGTGATTCGAAAATCCCCACCCCTCCACCCGCACCAAGGTAGACTCTCCTGCCATGCCCTCCATCTGGTTGACGGTTCTTCTGCTTTCCCTCAGCAACGTCTTCATTACCTTTGCCTGGTACGCCCACCTCAAGGAGCTGAACCACCGGTCCTGGATGGTGGCGGCCCTGGTCAGTTGGGGGATCGCCTTTTTTGAATACATGCTACAAGTCCCCGCCAATCGCATCGGACACACCGTTCTTTCGGTGGCGCAACTGAAGATCCTTCAAGAGGCCATCACCCTCACCGTGTTCGTGCCTTTCGCCTTTTTCTACCTGAAAGAGCCTCTGAAGCTGGATTATCTCTGGGCAGGGCTCTGTATTCTGGGAGCGGTGTATTTTATTTTTCGCAGCCGGTGGATGGGCGCTTGAGCGGTCGCCATTCATCGAATGTGTTCTCGATCCTGCGGCTCCCTTCGTGAAGCTTCGTGCCCTTCGGGGTACAAAATCCCATCCCCTCCCGTCACAGTGCTTGTAGCCTTTCAGCTTTATGGATGATTGGCGCTCCTGTGACAGATGAAACAGAGAGAGTCACATAGAATGTGTCGCACAAGGCCGAACGACCCCATGTCAGCGCCGAAGCCTGGCAGGAAAAAGTGACGGTCCAAGGCCCTCTTCAGGCTGAAAGTGGGACCCCTCCTCCGTTGACTCTGTTTCTCCGCTCCTCCGTTTCAAAAATGCAGAGCGACTTGGGGAAAGCCTTGGGAGAGTGGGTAGCCATGATTGGCACATTCAGGATCGGAGCAAGGTGAGGCGAAGGGAACGGAGAACAGGGCGGGGACCTTCGCTTCTTTTCTCGCGCAGAGGCGCTGGGGGCGCTGGGGGCGCTGGGGGCGCTGAAGGAGGCAGGATCGTACACATTGACGTCAAGCTGCCCATCCCATTCACCAACAGTGTGGGTTCCTGACCTCGGTTCCCCCCAAATGTAAATGTGTAGGTTCCTGACCCCGTGTTCGCATCACCCGGGATTGAGGTACTTCCCATGATGGAGCAGGTCAAACTCGATCCGAAAGCACGCTCCCCCCAGAGGACCGGGGGAAATCAGGGTCAACGAGCCTCCCAAGGAGGTCGCAAGCTGCGTGCAGATGGCCAGCCCCAGCCCCGTTCCCCGAGCCCGGGTGGTGAAGAAGGGCTCAAAGATCTTCCCTTTCAGCTCTTCAGGAACCCCGGGGCCCGAGTCGCACACCGTCAGCGAGGCCCGATCCTCGACCTGCCGAGCCTCGATCCTCACTCGCCCCCCCGGACCTGCGGCGGCGGCTGCGTTGAGCATCAGGTTGATGAGGATGTGGGTGAGAAGCTGATGGTCGGAGCGAAGGGGGGCGCTTCCCACCACCTCCAGGTCGGTCTGAGCCATGTGCCGGTCGCGGCGAAGGAGTTCCACCGCCTGCCGGGCCACCGCCCCCAGATCCAGGTCCACCGGCCGAGGTTCCATGGGGCGGGCAAAGAGCAGGAGATCGGTCACCAGGCGGTCGAGTCTGAGGATCTGCTCCTGGACCTTGCCCAGCACCGGCCGGCGCCGATCCTCCTCCGGCAGGGTCCCGGTCAGCACCTGGACCGTTCCGGAGATTCCCGCCAGGGGATTGCGGATCTCGTGGGCCACCGCCGCCGCCAGGGCTCCCACTTGCGCCAGAGACTCCGCGCGCCTCAGACGGGCTTCTGTGGCCACGGTCTCGCTGACATCCTCCACATGGACCAGGCAGCGGGCGTCCCGGTGTTGCAAGGGGACCAGGTGGATGGAGAAGGTGCGGGGAGGCTGGGCCCCCCCCACCTCGATGCGGGGGAGCACCACTTCCCTTCCTTCCGCCAGGGCCTGGGGAAGGTGTTCCTTCAAAGAGGCGGCCTCCCACAGCCCCGCCGCAAGGGAGTCCCTCAGGGGGAGACCGACCGTGGTTCCCACACCACCGGGAGAGCCAGTCATGGCGGTAACCCGTCCTTCCCCATCCAACACCAGCACCTGGGCGGGAAGATGGGCAACGACGAGCTCGTTCAGGGAACGAAGCAGGGCGTTCTCCCTCTCCATGCGGATGTGGTGGACCGCCCGGTGAAGGGAAGCGGCGATGGCGGGAGGCGGGGATTCCCGGGAAATGAACCCAAAGGCCCCGGCGTCCAGGGCGTGGGAAGCGGTGGTCAGGCTCACCCTGCTCCCCACCACCAGGCAGGTCAGGTCGGGGCGGCGCTTCCGGGCGAAACGAAGGGCGGTCAGCCCCGCCATGTCGGGGAGCTGAGCGGCGAGAATGACCAGGTCGGCGGCTCCGGCGGCCTCCACCGCAGCGGCCCCGGTGGAGACGACGTGGGGGAGAATGCCCAGCTCCTCCAGCATGGAGGCCAGAAGGTCGGCAAACGGAGAGGAATCCGCGATCAGGGCCACCAGTTCCCCTGAAGCGACCGGCGGGGCCTCAGGGGTGATGGGGGATGAAGAGGCGGAAGATCGCGCCTCCAAGGGGTGTGTTTCCACCCGCATCGTACAACTCCAGGGCTCCGTTCTGGGCCTCCATGAATGATCTAGCAAGATGGAGGCCAAGACCGGTGCCGATGCTACGAGTGGTGAACAAGGGCTCCCCGACCCTCTCCCTCTCTCCCTCGGGAATGCCCGGCCCCGAGTCCGCCACTTCAATGAAGACGTTCCGCCCTTCTCTTCCCAGGGTGAGACTCCCCCGTCCTGTCTCACCAGCGGCGTCCACCGCGTTTTCCATGACCCGCTGGAGGGCCAGGGAAAGGAGGGAGGGATCGGCCAACACCTGAAGGGAAGAGGCGCCCGGATGCAGGACCAGATCCCAGTGGAAGGAGGGGGGAGAGGGGTGGAGGGCCAGATGCTCTTCCACCAGCATGGCGAGGTAGAGGGGCTGGGGCCGGGCCTCTTGGGTGCGGGAGGCGGCCATCAGGCTGGACACCATTCGAGCCGCCCGTTCGGTTCCCTTCTCCACCTCCTGGAGGGCGGAGCGGGTGCGTTCATCCAATCGAAGCTCTTCCCTGCGGGATAGGACCCAGGCGGCGATGCGAACCTGGGACAGGGGCTCCTCCATCTCCCGGTGCACCAGGCTGGCCAGCTTGCCCAGGGTGGCTTCCTGCTCGACAGCCCGCAGCCTCTCCTCTCGATCCTCGATATAGGTGTGGGTCATGATGGCCAGATCCAGATCGGTGATGCGGGCGATGGCCTCGCAAGTCGCCGTCACCTCTTGGGAATCCGCCAGGGAAGTTCGTGCCACCGCACAGAATTCAGCTCGCATCCGATTCATGGCGGTGAACATGTAACGCTCGGGCAACCCCACTTTGACGTGGACCCGGCCGATGCGAGAGCGCTGGAGAAAATAGCTCTCCTCCCAGGGACCCGAGAGGAGCTCACGGGCCCACCGATGGAGGGTACCCTTCAGGCGCTGCACCTGGGCCTCGTCCTTGAG
>CAYRTW010000083.1:10857-21241 GCA_964426935.1 uncultured Rickettsiales bacterium | reverse complement strand
CGGAAATGCATCACATCCCCGTCCTGCACCACGTACTCCTTGCCCTCCACCCTCATCTTGCCGGTGGCCTTCAGCGCCGCTTCGGAGCGGGCGGCGAGGAGGTCCTTTACCGCGTAGACCTCGGCGCGGATGAAGCCTCGCTCAAAATCGGTGTGGATGACTCCGGCCGCCTGGGGGGCCTTGGTTCCTTGGTGGATGGTCCAGGCCCGGATTTCCTTGGGGCCGGCGGTGAAGTAGGTTTGCAGCCCCAAGAGGCGATAGGCTTCCCGGGCCAGGGTTGCCAGTCCTGGCTCGGTCAGACCCAGAGCGGCGAGGAACCCCGCCCTCTCTCCCAGGTCCAATTCGGCGATCTCTGACTCGATCTTTCCCGACAGGATCACCGCCCCTTCTCCTTCCTCTCGGGCATGGGCGAGCACCTTCGCCGTGTGTTCATTGCCGTCGGGCACTCCCCCCTCATCGACGTTGCACACGTATAGGACGGGCTTCCCGGTGATGAGTTGCGCCTCCCTCACCGATTCCATTTCCTCTGGAGTCCACTCTCCAGCCCGCACCGGCTTCTCTTGAGACAGGTGGGCCACCAGTTTTTCAGCTACGTCTCGGTGGAACGCCGCCTCCTTGTCACCTCCTTTGGACTGCTTTCGATACTTGTCCAGGCGCTTCTCCGCCGAGTCCAGATCGGCAAGGATCAACTCCAGGTTGATGGTGCCGATGTCCCGTAGAGGATCGATGCTTCCTTCGACGTGAATCACATCGGGATCCTCAAAACACCGCACTACATGGAGCACCGCATCTACCGAACGGATGTGCCCCAGGAACTGGTTTCCCAGGCCCTCGCCCTGGGAGGCCCCTCGGACCAGACCGGCGATGTCTACAATCTCCACCACCGCCGGGATGATCTTCTGGGTGGGGATGACCGATTCCAATTCTTGCAAACGTCCATCGGGAACGGGAACCACCCCCACGTTGGGTTCGATGGTGCAAAAGGGATAATTGGCGCTTTCCGCTCCGGCGGCGGTCAGGGCGTTGAAGATGGTGCTCTTCCCCACGTTGGGAAGGCCGACGATGCCAGCCTGGACGGCCATGTTGCTTGCTCCTGAACCGGCTCAGATGCCGGGGTGTGTGGACGGGGTGAGAAGGGAGTGGAGGGCGCGGTAGCTCTCCACCAGGGAGGCGATGGGAACGTACTCCCCCCGCTGGTGGGCCTGAGCGGTGAGGCCAGGTCCAAAGTTCACGGCGTCGATGCCTCGGGCGGAAAACTGGGCCACGTCGGTCCAGGCCTGCTTGGCCAGGATGGGGGCTCCGGTGACTTCTCCCAGACGCAGGAACCAGGGATTGTCGGCGCACACCGCCCCCGAGGGAGCGCTGTCGGTCAACTCCACGGTGGCCTCTCCCGCTGCCAGGGTCCGCAATTCCTCCACCAGGGCTTCGGCGGTGTTTCCCGGGGCGAATCGGCCGTTGACGTTGAGGACGAACCGGTCGGGAACCACGTTTCGCCCCTGTCCTCCTTGGGCCTCGGTGACGGTCAGCACTTCTGAAAAGCGGAGACCCGCCAGGGTGAGCTCCCGGGGAGGGCGGAGGTGGAGCCGTGAAAGGAACCTGCCCGCCCGGGTGATGGCGTTCTCTCCCTGCCAGGGTCGCGCCGAATGCGCCTTCCTGCCGGAGAAGGTGACTCGGGCGTGAAAGGAGCCGACACATCCCAGGTGCAGGGTGGAGTCGGTGGGTTCCATGGCGATGGCGAAATCGGGGCGGGGCACGGCGCTTCCCACCGCGTCGAGCAAGGGAATCAGGCCGTTATCCACCAGGGGGCCTTCCTCCGCCTCATAAAACACCAGGAGAAGATTCACCGGAAGGGTCCCAGGCGGGAGGTCCTCCGCCAGGGTCAGCATCACCGCCAGGGCTCCCTTCATGTCGGAGGCCCCCGCGCCGAAGACGCAGCCGTTCCGAACCTCGATGGGGGTATCGGCGAAGGTGGGCACGGTGTCCAGATGACCAGCCAGGGCGAGGGTGGGGGAGGTCGGGAGGGCCCCGGGGAGCCAGGCCAGGAGGCTGTGGCGATGGCGGTGAACGGCGATCCCCTCGCAGGCGCGGAGACGAGCTTCAATGGTGTCGCACAGAGGTCCCTCGGCCCCGGTCTCGCTGGGAATCCCCACCAGTTCCAGGGTCAGAGCCCCCAGGCGGGAGGCCAGGCTCGAAAGTTCGGGGGCTCCGCCGCTCACGCCGATACCCCGAAATCCCGCAGCGCGTCGTTCAGGGAGGTGCGCCGGTCGGTGCTCTCCCTCCGATGGCCGATGATGAGGGCGCAGGCCACCTGGAATTCCCCGGCGGGAAAGCGTTTGGGGCGGGTTCCTGGCACCACCACCGCCCTGGCCGGCACCCGGCCCCGAATTTCCACCACCTGGGGACCGGTCACGTCCAGGATGGGGGTGGACGCGGTCAGCACCACGTTGGCCCCCAATACCGCTTCTTCCTCCACCCTCACCCCCTCCACCACGATGCAGCGGGAACCGATGAAGGCCCCGTCTTCGATGATGACCGGGGTGGCCCCGGGAGGTTCCAGCACACCTCCCAGGCCGACACCTCCAGAGAGATGAACGTTTCTACCTACTTGCGCGCAGGAACCCACCGTTGCCCAGGTGTCCACCATGGTTCCCTCTCCCACCCAGGCCCCGATGTTCACCAGGGAGGGCATCAGAATGGCCCCCCTCTCCACATGGGCACCGTGGCGCACGATGGCTCCGGGGACCGCCCTCACTCCCGCTGTCGCCAGATCCTGCCGCAGGGGAATCTTGTCGTACCAGGCGAAGGGGGGCAGAGCGATGGAGGTCATCTCCGCTACCGCGAAATACAGGAGGACGGCCCGATGGACCCAGGCCGAAGTCACCCAACCCGAATCCATCTTTTCCGCCACCCTCAGGGTCCCCGCTGAAAGGGAGTCCAGGACCGACCGCACCGCCCCTGAATACCGGGAATCCCCCAGGAGGCTCCGGTCGGAAAACGCAGCGTCCACAAGGCTTTGTCGTTCATCCATGGGGCAGGCTCCCGGCGTCGATGGCGGCTCCCCAGGCCCGCACCGCCTCCTGGCACTGCTCCACGGTGGGCACCAGGGCGAGGCGGAAGAATCCCTCCCCTCCCGGGCCGAACCAGGTCCCCGGCCAGCACAGGATCCCGTTGCGGGTCAACGCTTCCGCATAGGCCACATCGTCTCCACCGGGGGCCCTCACCCACAGATAGAAGGTGGCCTCCGAGCCGATCACCGAAAACCCTCTCTGGGCCAGGAAATCCAGGAGGATCTCCCTCTTCCGGGCAAAAACGGCGTTGCGCTGATGAACGTGGCTGTCATCCAGCCAGGCGGCCTCTGAGGCGTCCTGGACGAAGTCCTGGGGAGCGGTGCCGGCATTGGGGCGGAACTTGCGGAAGGCGGCGATGGCCGAGGCGTCCCCCGCCACGAATCCCGAACGATATCCGGTCATGCCCGAGCGTTTGGAGAGGGAGTGAAACACCAGCACCCGGTCTCGGCTGAGTTGCAGCAGAGACGGGGGAGGCTGGCCGTAGTGCATCTCTACGTAGCACTCGTCGCCGCACAGGAGCAGATCCCAGCGGTGAGCCAGCTCCACCAGAGCCTCCAACTGCTTCAGGGTGGCCACCGATCCGGTAGGGTTGTGGGGGTAACAGCACCACAGGAGACGGGCTCGGGAGAGAGCCTCGTCGTTGAGTTGATCGGGAGTGAGAACGAAGTTGCGGTCAGCGGTGAGGGAGACGGGGATGACCTCGCCGCCGGCGAACAGGGCGCCCCTTTCGTAGATGATGTAGCCGGGAGTGGGGCAGATGACTCCCCTTCGCGGTGAAGCGGGGTCGAGGAGGGCCAGGGGGAGGTGAAAAATGGCCTCTTTGGAGCCAGCGGTGGGCAGGATCTCCCGGTCCACATCCAGATCCACCGAGAATCGACGCCGGTACCAGTCGGCGATGGCCCCCCGCAAGGAGCGATGACCGAGGACGGTGGGGTACTGGGAGACGGGGTCCAGGGCGGCCATCAAGGCCTGGCGGATGAACTCGGGGGTGGGCTCCCGGGGATCGCCGGTGCCGAAGTCGTATACCGGGAGCCCTTGACGGAGGAGGGCCTCCTTGGCCTGGTCCAGGACAACGGTGGGGTAGGCTTTCAGGCGGTCGAGGACGGGATTCATGAGGGTTCCCGGGCAGAGAAGGGGAGGCGAGGCCTGCGGCAGGGCGCGAAATCCTACGTGCCGACCGGGAGGCGGTCAATGTGCGTTGACCCTCCGGCGAGGGGGTGGTAATGGTGCCCGGCTTCGGCGGGGACCCCTCCCGGACCGGAGAGGGAAAGGCCATGACCTACAAGATCAACCGCTCCGATCAGACTTTCGTCGCCAAGGACATGGCGGAACTCAAACTGTGGGCCGCTTCCGGCAAGGTGTTCCTGGACGATCTCATCCAGGCCCCCGAAGCCCAGGAGTGGAACTACGCCGCCGAGGTCAAGGAACTTCAGGGGCTGGTGAAGAACCGCAGCCCCCTGTCTCTGCGCCTGGAGGACGAGATCCTCGCCCCTCAAGGAACCTCAGCGGGGGTGAGGCGACTGGTGTGGATGATCTCCATCCTGGGGATGCTGGCCATCCTGGGGGTCGCCGCCCGGGTGTTTGTAACGCCCCCGGATCCTGCGGAGCTCAAACTGACCGGGGATCACGCCAAGGCGGTGAAGGACAGGGAAGGTCTGTTGACCGAGGTCGCTTCCCTCCGCCAGAGTCCTGAAGAGCAGTCCGGTGCGGCAGGGGAGTTGAAGAAGGACGCCCGAGTGGTGGTCCTGTCCAAGAAGGGGGACTGGTACGAAATCGAGTCCAAGGACGGCAAGAAGGGGTTTGTGAAGTCCACCCAGATTGCCCCCGGCTATTTATTCACCGAGGAGGCCCACGCCCGCCTCGATCCCTACTTCAATCCCGACAAATACCTGACCCTGACCCAGACCGACTGGGCCCTGGCCAGTGAGGGGCAGCGTTCGGTGGAGAAGAAGACCCTGTTGACCTTCGGGGTGGCCAACAGCACCGAATACAACATGGATCAGGTGGTGTTGAAGATCGATTTCATCGACAAGGATGGCAAGCAGGTGGCGACCCGCATGGTGGAGGTGGCCGATGTCGTGCCTGCCAAGGGGGAGGTCACCGTGGAGAACGTGGAAGTGGCCTTGGATATCGCCGAGGTTCCCAACGCCCGGGTCCGCATCGTGGGAGCCCGGGTGACCGACCGGAAGCCCGAGCCCAAGCCCGAAGAGGGGGAAGAAGTGCAGATGGAAGGGGCCTCGGCAGGCTGAGGATTTCCGTCCGTCCGTCCGCCATGAGCATTTCCCGATGATTCCCTGGCCTCAGGCCCTCAAGGAGGGGAGGGCGGAGCCCCTTCCGAAGGGGAGGGCCCACCGTCCGCGTCGGGCCCAGCGGAGGGGAGCAGGGGCGGAGGGGTGGGCCGGGACTTCTTGACCCTCTGCCGAGCCTCTGCCAGCGCCTTGCGGGCCAGATCGGCGTAGGCCGAAGTGGGGTAGCGCAACGACACTCGTTCCAGCCAGGGAATCGCCTCCTCGGGCTGATCCAGGCGGAGGAGAGAGCGACCCGCCACGAAAGCCAGTTGAGGGGCGTGGCGGGTGAACCCCGAGCGCAGGGCGGCGCAGGCCGAATCCAGGGCGGGCCGGGGGCGCCCCTCATTGTCATAGGAATCGCTGATGCGCCACCACGCCTCGTCGGCAAACACTGAGTGGGAGGCGGTCACCGACTGAAACAGCTTGCGAGCGGTGATGCGGCGTCCCGAGCGGGCCTGGGAGGTGGCCGCCAGCATCCTTACCGCGTCCCGCAGGGGAGAATCGGGCTGGTGCTCCAGAAACCGGGCATAGCAGGCAGCAGCGTCCTGGGGGCGGGCCCGGTCCAGCAAGCGCCCGCAGCGTTTCAGGGACGACGCCCGAAGAGACGCCATCGCCTCCCGGATCCACCGCCGGGCAAACTCATCTACCTTGCCGATGAGCTTTCCCGGATCCACTCCCGCTGCGTCCGCCAGGGCCACCAGGGGAGCAACCCCGTCCACCACCTTCCGCACGGCCTCCCCCACCGCCTGGGGTCCTCGCTTCTCTTCCAGCCAGCGAATGGCCAGGTAATCCTCCGAATATTCCCCTCCGGTCTGAGCCTCTCCCAGCTCCCCCAGGAGTCCGTCCAGCAAGGCTTCGGGACGAGGAAGGGTCCCCCTGCCGGCGTGCAGGGCCCGAGCCAGATCGAGTTTCAGCCGGTCTTCCCCCTGCTCGGCCACCCACACCGCCACCCCCTCCCGAAACCAGGGGTCCACCTTGGCGTAGGCATCCCCCATGCGGGCCCGCATCACTGCGTGGGTCATCTCGTGAACCGCCGTCTGAGACAGGCGCATCACCCCTGCGGCCACGGCCTCGGCGGCGAAGAACACTTCCACACTGCCCCCAGGAAGGGAGGAGGTGGTGGCGTATCGCCAGTCGTCATGGGACAAGCGCCGACTCTCCCGAGGGGCCACCACGCAGCGAATCGAAGCGCCTTCGGTGGCAAACAGGCCCAGGCGATTGCCCACCTGGGTCCTGCCCTCCCGGCAGGCGGCCTCCACATCCCGTTCCCAGGCGAGCAGGCGGAGATCCTGAGATCCGATGATGCACGCCTCGGGAGTGGGATATCCCTCCCCCATTGCCTCCCCGGGGGGCAGCAGAAGGCACGATCCCACCGCGAAAGCGAAGAGCAATGCTGGAAAGTGGAGAGGCTTCAAAGGGATGAAGGGCGACGGCGCCACAGGAGGAACCTGCGATGGGTCCGCCCCTACCGCTCCTCTACATTGGCGCGATGGCCGAGAACCGTCAACGGGAATCAGCGGATTTTGACGGAAAACTACGTCTTTCTACGAAAGAAGGGGGTTCCGGGAAGGGTGGCCATCTTCAATGGGGAAGGCTCTACCTCCTCCTCCCCGCCTCCAGCCTCATCGCCGTCTCCTCCAACTCCTCCGCCAGCTTGGGGTTCGGGGTGGTCAGGGCGGCGGCGCGGAGGGCGGGAGCGGCCAGGGGGTCCCCCAAACGCCTCAAGGCGGCGGCGGCCCTGTCCACCTCCCTCTCTCCACCGGCGGTGACCAGGCGGATCAGCACCGGCAGATCCGCGGTCACCGGAGTGCGAGCCAGTGCTCGCAAGGCCGCCTCTCGCAAAGTGTCTCGGGGATCTTCTAACAGACGGTGAAGGGGGCTTCGATCCCCCGAAAAGGCGGTGGCCTCCACCAGGGCGGCGAGGAGGTGATGACGGACCTCCTCATCCAACTCTCCCCGCACCGTCTCCTCCAGCAGGGGGGCGGAGGCGGGCTCAGCGACCTTCCGCAGGAACTGGGCTCCCTGGCGGCGCACATCCACCGGTTGAGAGGGGGCGATGGCCGACAGACAGAGGGGGCGAAGCTGAGGAGCGGGGATCCTCTCCAAGGCATCGGCGGCACAGGCCCTCACCCTTCCATCCTCGTCCTTCAGCCACAGGTCCCCCAGAGCGGCCACATCGGGAACACGCTCCTCCCGCATCCTTTCACAAGCGACAAGGCGGTCCCGAGGGGAGGGCGGGGCCGGGGCACCCTCCTCCGCTCCGACCAGGGAAGACGGCGCGGTGGCGAAGAGCGAGGCCAGGAGAAGGGGGAGGCGAGTCGGGAAGGGCGACATGGGGTTTTCCGGGAGGGGGTTCGCCTCGGCTACGAGCGACCAGGGGAAAGGTTACACCGGAATGAAGGAATCGGCCTGACCGGGTGCAATCCGCTTGGGGGGCAAGCGCTGAGGTCTACCCATGAGATGGGGCACCTCGGGAGGTGGAGATTCGGGGCAGACCCTTTCAACTACAGCGGTTGGGGTTTCTCCTGTGCCTCCTACCACAGCTCGCAAAACCCCATCTTATACATGTGCCACCATGACGGCCCCTATTGACGACCAGGAGAGCTCTCGGCCTGGTGGGCCAGTGCGGCGAGGGTTCTCCCTGCGAATTCGGCAAACAGCGTCTTCAAGCTCCTCGCTTCTGTGAAGGATCGGTGTGTTCCTTCGGTAGCCCCCAGGTCATCCATATTCCTACCGCTAAGGACCCCATCGCGCGTCCCGCCCTGCGACCCGCCACGAACGGCATTCCGAGAACGCCAGAAGGCTCTGACCGCACCGGCCGCAGG
This sequence comes from uncultured Rickettsiales bacterium, assembly GCA_964426935.1. Taxonomy (GTDB): domain Bacteria; phylum Myxococcota_A; class UBA796; order UBA9615; family JAKLKC01; genus CAYRTW01. The sequence goes on along the minus strand of CAYRTW010000083.1, from coordinate 13,060 downwards.
CTCGTCGAAATCAGGTGGAAGGAGAGTAACCGTCAACTGTACTTCTTCGGAAGTCGTGCTTCCTGGGCGAGACGCCGCACTCGTTCCTCCTCGGCAGGCGTCAGAGCGTAGGCCATTGCCACCGCGTCGTCGATCCTCTCCAGGTCCAGTGACGTGCTCGCAAGGCGCAACGCCTCCCTCTCACGCTCACCGAGACTTGCCCAGGAGGGAATCCGGATCCGCCGGAGATACTGGGCTTGGAACCTCAGGAATCCGCCATTCATTCGCACGCAGTAGGAGGAGACGAAGAGCACGGCGAGGGAGGACCGCAGAACCGTCGCCAGGGGGGCAAGCTCCCAGTCGCTGGCCACGATGTAGTAGAGGTTGTGGTGCGGATAATACTTCCCCTCGTCAAGGACAACCATGGGTTCCCCCTTGATGTCGGGGATGACCAGCTTCGGTGTTGAAGCCAGATCGGGCCAGATCCGGTCGATGGTGCGGTACCAGCCGTGGGGGTTCTTTTGGGCGCAGTGCCTGGCCACGATTCGGTCTCGATGGGCACGGACATAGGCCCCGAAGAAGGGGAACTGGTCCAGGTCGGCCAGGGACCCATCCGGATTGAAGGGGTTGAGAATCCCCTGCCCCTGCCAGTGGATGTGCCTGCCCTTGAGATCCCCCGCCATGACCAGGGGGAGTTTGCGTTCTGCTTCCACGGGAAAGTCGTCAAACTTCCTGATGAAGACCGCGTCTGCACCCGTCGCCACACCGATACCTACTTGGCAACCGACGGATTCCATCTTTGGGAATCGATCCTCCAAGCGCCTTAGGAGCCGCAATCGATCTGGGGAATCGAGGAGCCACGGACCCTCTCCCGCTGCTGCTTTTGCAAGGTCGTCTACTCGCGGATCGGCGGCTGGACCTCCATTGAGCATCGCCGCCACCAGTGTTTCGAGTGAGCCGTCGCTCACCTCGGGATGAAGAGCTGTCCGGGTGTCTCCCGACGTCCCTCTCTCAAAAACCGTGATGGCGGGGTAGGCAATCACTTCGGAGTGAAAGGCGGGTGATCCTTCCAGATCGATGAAGAAGCGAAGGTGAAAGTTCGACGAAGCGAAGGCGCGGAGGGGACCTCCATATTTATTCTTCAACCAGCGGTTCGAGCAGATGAAGGCAAGCCGCCCCCCGTTGGCCAGCATGGCAAGGCCTCGCTCATAGAATGGAATATAGAGATCCGCTCTGTCATAGACGGTCTGGTACCGATGGCGGTACTCCGCCAGGAGAGGGCCAGGGATGCGCTCCTGCCGAACGTAGGGCGGGTTTCCGACCACGAAGTCGAATTCGCCAGAGATCTCCGCAAGGAGGAAATCATCCTGGTGGAGCCAGGTGCGAACGAGCACAAGGGCATCCGCCTTGATGACTCCCCAGGAGAGGAGCCGGGCCGCCACGGCGTCGTGAGTCGCCTTGAAGCTGGCGGGGTGGACCTCAACGCCGCGAATCGCATCGACGAGCCGTGCCGCTTGAGATGGATGGCCCCCATGCCCGACGAACGCTGCGAGCAGACGATCCAGGGCGGGAAGAAGAAAATCGCCGGCACCAAAGGAGGGCTCCATCAGGCGCATCTGGTGGAGGGGGCGTGACGGGTCATAGCCCGCCAAATCAAGCAGCGTTCTCACAACCTCGGGCCTGGTATAGACGGCGCCGCGCTCGGTTTCCCCCTTGGCTGCCAAGGATGCAATGGCCTCACGGACTGCTGCGGTCCGGTGGGTGGGGAACAGCTCATTGAGCATCGAGGTCAGCGTTCCTTACGAGGTCTCCAGTTTCGCGCCGAAGCTCGTGGGCAGCCACCGGAACCTGGAGAGGCGAGAATGGGTTACTGAACATACGTCCAGCTATTTTTACAATAGGAAACCCCCGGAGCCGCACCGGTCACCTGTCACACCCTTCCCACGGGCTTTGACCCCAGTCAACAGGAAACAAAGGTGGCCTCTCAACCCCTTCCCAGGTAGTCTCCCCGCTCCTCCTCCCCCTTCTGAAGGACCCCATGGCCTTTCGCTTTTCCTTTCTCATGCTGGCCTTCCTGGGAATCCTCCTCCCTGCCGGCTGCATTCCCGAGCCTCATGGAAACGGGGGGGATGACGACGACGCCTCTGACGATGACGATGCCACCGCAGACGACGACGACGCCACGGCTGACGACGATGATGATGCCACCGCAGACGACGACGAT
>CAYRTW010000083.1:0-10757 GCA_964426935.1 uncultured Rickettsiales bacterium | reverse complement strand
GCCACCGCAGACGACGACGACGCCACGGCCGACGACGACGATTCCGTTCCCGCCCCAGAGGATCTCTTCGGTGGAGTCTCGATTGGCTACTACACCGGCGATTTCGGGGTCGCCTACGAAGCGTTCTACGCCTCGGCGGGGTTCCTGTCGGTGAAAGGGGGCACCGGCACCGGCTGGGACGAGGTGGTGGACCCCCAGGAGGGGATGGACGACTGTGGCCTGTATCGGAGCGACGCCTCGGGAGGGGGAGACGCCGAGTATTACGACCTGGGGGCCGTGAACGTGTCCTCTCCGGAGTGGGAGATCCAGATGCTCCCCTCCCACAGCGGCGGGACCATCAGCTACTACCTGGACTTGAGTGCAGAAGGGTTCGATCCCGATTTCGGCCGCGCTTACTCCTTTGAGGCCGAAGGAGGGGATCTTGCTGGGTTTTCCGCCGCCAACGTGGTCACCCTGCCCATGGAAATGGCGGTCTCTTCCCCCGATCTGGGCTACCTGGAGGAGCTTCCCTCCGGCGCGGTGGCCTTTTCCTGGGAGGAGGAGGGGGCGGAATCGGTCAGCATCACCCTCTTCGCCTATGACGCCGGCAGCGGGGACACCCTGTTCATCGACTGCCGGGCTGAGGACGACGGCTCCTTCACCGTTCCCGCCTCGCTGCGAAACGCCCTTCCGGGAGGCGTCAGCGTTTCGGTGGGAGTGGGACGCTCCGATCTGGCCTATGTTCCCCTGGGTGGGTCGGGCTACATCACCGCCTATGCCTTCTCCTCGATTTACGGTTCCCTGGTGGCGGAGTAACCCCGTGACCTGCCGCATTCTTCTTGCCTTGACCTTGCTTCCTGTCCTCCTGGGAGGCGGCTGCTCTCCTCCTCCATCTGAGGCTCCAGAAGTCCCGGCTTCTCCCCCCTCCCCGTCTCCCCCTCGCCCCTTCGACGCTCCCGCCGGTGCGGTGTCCAACCTGCATGACCGCCTCCTCCTGGTGTGGCAGGCCGACGGCAAGCTGCACCTCCTGGAGGAAGCCCTGCCCGAGGACCTGTGGGACGCCGTTCCCGGCAAGGACGGCACTCCGGCCCCTTCTCCCAAAGCCCTGTCCCTGGCCCGGGGAGCCGCCAGCGAGGCCCGGCGCCTGCTCCGCCCCCGGGAGTTGGGTCCGGCCATCGTTCCGGGAATGCCTGAGGTGGCGGGGGGGCTGGATCAAGCCGCTCTGTACTTGATGGAGGCGGTGAAGGAGTACGAAACTGCCCTGGCCGGTCTTTCCGCACGAAGTGTGTCCCTGGCGGAGAGGTCCCTCCAGCGGGCCCGGGAGCAAAGGGTGCTGGGGATGGATGCCCTGCGTCTGGCGGCGAAGGGGGCCATCGGCAGGGGGGAGGCGCTGGAATACCGGATGGAGGAGGACGGTTCCCTGCTCCGCTGCGAAAAGGGGCGTTGGCTCCGGTCCACCGGCCAGGAAATCGGCTCCTCCTGCTCTCCTCCTCCTATCGACTCATCCAAGTAATTTCAAGGAGATGATGTGCTTCATTACGATCTGAACGCGCCCTGGCGCGAGTTATCCTTGGTGGTGTTGGACGTGGAGACCACCGGTCTGGACCCTGCCTCCAGCCGGGTCATGGAAGTGGGCATGGTGCGGTACGAACGGGGGGAGATGGTGGAGAGGTGGGGCACTCTGTTGAATCCTGGCGTTCCCATTCCCCAGGAGGTGCAGAACGTCACCCACATCACTCCCGACATGCTGGACGGCAAACCCCGCTTTCGAGAGGTGGCCTGGGAGGTCTACGGGAGGCTGCGGGATCGGGTGCTCCTAGCCTACAACCTCTCCTTCGATCAGGGGTTTCTTCATGCTGAGCTGGCCCGGGCGGGGATCTCCATGCCCGAGCTTCCCGGTCTGGATCCCCTGATCTGGGCCAGGGCCCTCATGCCCAACGAAAGAAGCCGCAAGCTGGAGGTGATCTGCGAGAAACTGGGCATCGATCTTCGCAGCGCTCATCGGGCGGTGGAGGACGCCGAGGCAACGGGAAAGGTGGCCTTCCGTCTGGGGGAGAAGCTGCCCGCCTCGTTGGGGGATCTGTTGAAGCAACAGGCCACCTGGTCGGCTGAGCAGGAAAAAGCCTTCCAGGAGAAGCGAGCGGCCAAGAAAGGCACTCCCCCAAACCCCGCTCCCCCGGCCATCGCTCCCGTCAAGCAGAGGGGATTGTTCTGAGGGCGGATCCGAGCCACTGACCTGGGGCAATGGAAGGATTCCTGGGAGAAATCGTGTACATGGGTTGCTCGGTGTTCGGGGTTCGTGTAGCTTACGAATAACAAACTGTCCCTCGAACCTCTCCGTGCCCGCCCCCTCTCCGGTTTCCCCCGGCCCAAGGAGTCCTCCCATGACCGCCAACCTCACCGAACGACAGCTCCAGGTGCTGCGGGCGGTCGTCCGCTTCGCTCACCGCCGGGGGATCATGCCCAGCGTGCGCCAGCTTGCCGGGGATGTCGGTCTCTCTGCTCCCACCGTCCAGCAGCATCTGATGGCCCTGCGCCGCAAGGGCTACCTGGACATCGACGGCTCTCCCCACGGGTTGAAGCTCACCCGGCGGGCCTACGCGGTGCTGGAAGGGGAGGCGGATTTTGGAGCGGTGCCGGTGAGGGTGATGGGGACCATTGCCGCTGGCCGCCCCTTGGAAGCCGTTGAAGACGACATGGATCCGGAGATGCTTCCCCACTCCATGGCCCAGCAGGGGGACTACCTGCTGCGGGTCCAGGGAACCTCCATGGTGGATGACGGCATCCTCGACGGGGATCTGGTGCTGATTCACCCTCAGCCCAAAGTCGACGAGGGACAGATCGCGGTGGCGGTCCTTCCCAACGGCGAAGCCACCCTCAAGAGGGTGTTTCACGATGGTCTGATGATCCGCCTGCAGCCTGCCAACGCTGGAATGAAGCCCATCCTCACCCCTGAAGTGGAGATTCGCGGCCGGGTGGTGGGGTTGGTGCGAAGGTATTGAGCTGAGGGAGAATTCGTTTCCTGCGGGATTCTTTGTCACCGTCATGTCACACTTCCCGAGCCTTTGATGCGAGGTGATGCCATGGTCCGCCGCCCCCTCTCTCCTCTCCTCCTGGGACTCCTTCTGGCCTGCACCAGCGAGGACACCCCCGACGACGACGCCACCGGGGTGGATGACGACGCCACCGTCGCCGACGATGACGCCACACCGCCGGATGACGACGCCACTCCGCCCACCGATGACGACGCCACGCCGTCGGACGACGACACCACTCCCCCCACCGATGATGACGCCACCCCACCCGATGATGATGCGACTCCGTCGGATGATGACGCCACCGCCTCCGACGACGACGCCACCGCCTCCGACGACGACGCCACTCCACCCGACGATGACACCTCCGCCTCCGACGACGATGTCACGGTCTCCGACGACGACGCCACGGTCTCCGACGACGACGCCACGGCCTCCGACGACGACACCACCCCTCCGCCGGTCCCCGTCCGCTTCACCGCCCTCGGGGACACGGGAGAGGGGAACGAGGAGCAGTACCAGGTGGCCGAGGTCATGAAATCGGTGTGCGACACCCGAGGCTGCGACTTCGTGGTGATGCTGGGGGACAACTTCTACGATTCCGGGGTGGATTCGGCCGACGACTCCCTGTGGGACGACCTCTTTGAGATTCCCTACGCCGCCTTCGACATCCCTTTCTACGCCGTCCTGGGCAACCACGATTACGGAGGGGAGGGCATCGGCTGGGAGCTGTGGAAGGGGAACTACTACGTGGAGCACACCGAGCTCAGCCCCATCTGGACCATGCCGGGCATCTACTACTCCTTCTCCCTGGGCAACGCCGGATTCTTCGCCCTGGACACCACCCAGAGCTTCTGGTGGCTGGCGGGGGATCAGGAGGACGAGATGAGGGATCTGGTGGAGGCGTCTACTGCCACCTGGAAGATCGCCATGGGCCATCATCCCTATCTCTCCAACGGGCCCCACGGCGACGCCGGCGAATACGAGGGCCTGGGGTGGATTCCCATCGTCAACGGCGAGGGGGTCAAGGATCTCTTGGACTCGGTGGTGTGTGGGCAGATCGATCTCTACCTCTGCGGCCACGATCATTCCCGTCAGTGGCTCACCGAAACCTGCTCTGGGACCGAGTTGATCGTGTCGGGAGCCGGGGCCAAGACCACCGACCTGGAGGGGGACCACTCCACCAACTTCCAGTCGGATCTGGAGGGATTCTTCTGGTTTGAAATCCTGGGGAATCAGATGACGGTGGCCACCTACAACCTGGAGGGGACCCTGGAGTATGAGAGCGTGCGGGTGAAATAGATTTCCCCTGGAAGATCAAGCCCTTCCCCCAAGGGCTACATCAGATTCCGCTACCGTAGTAGATGCGGAGCACGCCTGGATCTGTCCCCCCAATGTCGCTCCCGCTGGCCCCCACGGCGATGTCGTCCAGGCCGTCGTTGTTGAAGTCCCCCACATCCATGGACATGCCCAAGTACTCGTTGTTGTTGGCATGGGTGTTGTAGATGTTGGCATCGGCGTCATCGGCGCTGCGTTCCTCAGGGGTGTCGAAGGGGCCATACCACACCCACACGCTACCTCCGGTGTAGGTGTTGCCCGGATCCAACCGAGCAGGTTCGGTGGCGACCACGTCCATGTCACCATCGCCGTTGAGATCCCCGGCCCGGACGATCTTCCCAAAGGAGGGATTGAATCCTCACCATGGTGCTGCGGCTTCGGCGCTGCGGTCGTTCGCCCGCTTCGCTACGCATTCTGTGTGATCCTCGCAATCCCCCTGACTCTGGGAATAGGTGTCGTTGTCCAGGTTGGGATCCATGAGCACCACTCGGGTGGTTCCCGAAAATGCCAGCAGGCCGCCGGCGTCCTGTCCCTCCACCTTCCAGGAGACCTGGGTGGGCCAGTCGGTGGCCTGATGGGTGTCCCAACTGGTTTCGCTGAACTTGTAGTTCTTGGGGGTGGTCTGCCAGGCGGTGACGGTCACGTCCGCCCCGAATCCTCCCGAGGCGAGGAGCCCCAGGGCCGCCCCCTGCCGTCCACGCCACATGAGGGAGGGTTCTACCCCAGAACGGAGGGGAGGGGGAGGGGATTCCACCCGGGTGGGGACCTCACTTTGCCCATGGGGAGAGGAATCGCTCCCTTGCCCCTCGCTGACCCGGGCGATTCCGCACACGTTCCCCTGTGGTTCTGGAGGCGACGGCCTCCCCTCGTCTGGGGCTCTGACAATTTTTAAATGATTTCAACATGTTCTGTGGCCAGACTCAATCTGGCACAGCCCTTGCTGAGTGGCTCTGCGTCGGTGCGCCCCTTCAGACGACCGACCGGGAGCTTCGTGCAAAGCGCTGTTTCCACTTCCCCTTCCTACGACGACGAGACCGTCAAGAAGTTCGTTCTGGCCACCGTGCTGTGGGGGGCGGTGGGGATGACCGTAGGTCTCCTCCTCGCCCTTCAACTCGCCTTCTGGCAGATGAACTTCGGCGTTCCCTGGCTGTCCTTCGGCCGCCTTCGCCCCCTCCACACCAACGCGGTGATCTTCGCCTTCGCCGGCAATGCCATCTTCGCCGGGGTCTACTACTCCACCCAGCGCCTGTGCCGGGTGCGGATGTTCTCCGACGCCCTGTCCCGACTTCATTTCTGGGGGTGGCAGGCCATCATCGTCGGCGCCGCCCTTACCCTGCCCCTGGGCATCACCCAATCCAAAGAGTACGCCGAATTGGAATGGCCCCTGGATCTGGCGGTGGTGCTGGTGTGGGTGGCTTTTGGGGTGAACTTCTTCGGCACCCTGGCAAGGCGAAAGGAGAAGCACCTGTATGTGGCCCTGTGGTTCTATATCGCCACCGTCATCGCCATCGCCATTCTCTACATCGTCAACAACCTGGCCGTTCCCGTCTCTCTCACCAAGAGTTACGGAGTTTTCGCCGGCGTACAGGACGCGCTGATTCAGTGGTGGTATGGGCACAACGCGGTAGCCTTCTTCCTCACTACTCCATTTTTGGGGCTGATGTATTATTTTCTTCCCAAGGCGGCCCAACGTCCCATCTACTCCTACCGCCTGTCCATCGTCCATTTCTGGGCCCTGGTGTTTCTGTACATCTGGGCGGGCCCCCACCACCTCATCTACACCGCCCTTCCCGACTGGGCCCAATCGGTGGGGGTGGTGTTCTCGGTGATGCTCATTGCTCCCTCCTGGGGAGGAATGCTCAACGGTTTCCTGACGTTACGAGGGGCCTGGGATCGGGTTCGCACCGACTTCGCCGTCAAGTTCTTCGTGGTGGCCATCACATTCTATGGCATGAGCACCTTTGAGGGACCGATGATGGCCGTCCCCTCGGTCAACTCCTTGTCCCACTACACCGACTGGACCATCGGTCACGTTCACTCCGGCGCCCTGGGGTGGGTGGGGTTCACCACCTTCGCCATGCTCTACTATCTGGTGCCCCGCCTTTGGAATCGCCCCCTCTACAGTGGGAAGTTGGCGGAAATCCATTTCTGGGCAGGCACCTTGGGTATCGTCATCTATATCGTCCCCATGTGGATCTCCGGAGTCCAGCAGGGGTTGATGTGGAGGGCGGTGAACGCCGACGGCACCCTCACTTACGGGAACTTCGTGGACACCGTGCAGACCCTGTTCCCCTTCTACCTGCTGCGGGCGGTAGGGGGCTCCTTGTACATCACCGGTCTCCTTCTCATGGGGTGGAACTTTGGAAAGACCATCTCTTCCCCTCCTCCCGCTTCTCTCCCTGAAAACGCCACCACCGCCTGAGGAACCTCTCCATGAGCAACATCCATCGAAGCCTGGAGGGAAAGGGTCTCCTGTTCACCGTGCTGACCACCGTAGCGGTGGCGGTGGGGGGTCTGGTGGAGATCGTTCCCCTGCTGACCCTGGACGGGCAGATCCCTTCCATTCCCGAGGTGACGCCCTACACCCCCCTGGAAGTGGCGGGGAGGGACATCTACGTGCGGGAGGGATGTTACAACTGCCACTCCCAGATGGTTCGCCCCTTCCGCACTGAGACGGAGCGCTACGGCCCCTATTCCCGGGCGGGGGAGTTCATCTACGACCACCCCTTCCAGTGGGGCTCCAAGCGGACCGGGCCCGACCTTCATCGAGTGGGCGGAAAATACCCCGACTCCTGGCACTATGAACACCTGCGGGACCCCCGGGTCATTCAACGGGGCTCGGTCATGCCTGCCTACCCCTGGCTGTTGACTGACAAGGTGGAATTGGAAGACATCCCTTCCCACATGAAGGCGCTGCGAACCGTAGGAGTTCCTTACAGCGACAAAGAAATCAGCGAGGCGCCAGCCACCGCCCGCAAGCAAGGGGAGGAGATCGCCTCCCGCATGAAAACCGCCGGAATCGACACCCCCCCCGACGCCGAGGTGGTGGCCCTCACCGCCTACCTGCAGCGGCTGGGCTCGGACATCGGTTGGCGGAAAGAGGCGGTGAACGCTTCGGGAAGCAAGTGATGGATCTTGCCCGGGAAACCCTTCAGCACCTGGGACTTTCCAGCCCTCAAACCTTTGCCCTGGTGTTCTTCTTCCCCCTGTTCACCCTTCTGATGGCCTACGCCTGGTGGCGCCATCGGGACGATGAACACGCCCTTCTCCCCTTTGACAGCGACGAGGTGTGACATGGCTCGACCTCCCGACCATCTTCTCGATCACGAGGCCGACGGCATCCGCGAATACGACAACCCCATGCCAAGGTGGTGGATCGGCTTGTTCGTGGGCACGGTGATATGGAGTGCCATCTATCTTCCTGCCACATCCTCCTGGTCCACCCAGGGGAGATATGAAGAGGAAATGACCGAAGCGGCGGCCCGGTGGCCCCAGGCGATTGGGGTGGGGAGTGGGATCGATCTTGCGGCATTCATCAACAATCCCGCGAAGATTGCCGAGGGAAAGACCGTGTTTGAGGCGAACTGTGCCGCCTGCCATGGTCCCGACGCCAAGGGGAAGATCGGGCCCGACCTGACCGACCCCGAGTGGATTCACGGTGGGACTCCCCAGCAGATCCAGACCACGGTGACCCATGGGGTGGTGGAAAAGGGGATGCTGGCCTGGGGGCCGGTGCTGGGGGAGGAGAAGATCGCCTCGGTGGTGGCCTACGTTCATGGCCTGGGTGGAGGAAAATAACCCCCCGTGCCCACTCCCACGTCCATTCCCAGCCCTGAGGATCTGCCCTCCATGGCGCCTGCTCTGATGAGCCGCCGCTGGGTGTATGTGGCCGATGTGAAGGGGATGTGGAGACGGCTGCGGAGGATGAGCAATTGGCTTCTCATCGCCTTCTTCTTTGTCACCCCCTGGCTCAGTTGGCATGGAGAGCCTTTAGTGCGGCTGGATGTGACCCAACGGCGGTTTCACCTGTTTGGAAGCATCTTCCTGGCCCGGGACGCCTGGCTCCTGGCCCTGCTGGGACTCCTCCTGGCGGTGAGCCTGTTCTTTTTCACCTCCCTGGCAGGAAGGTTATGGTGCGGCTTTGCCTGCCCTCAAACGGTGTTCCTTGAGGAATGGTTCCGGGCGGTGGAGAGACTCGTCGAAGGGAGATCTCCCAAACGAAAGCTCAGGGACGAGGGCTCCTGGTCCTTGGAGCGGCTGGGGAAAAAGACCCTCAAGCAAGGAATCTTCCTCCTGATGTCGGTGCTTCTGGGCTTTGGGTTCCTGTCCTGGTTTGTGGGTCCGGTGGATTTGTTGTGGATGACCGCCCGGGGGACGGTGGCCCCAGGGGCCCTGTTGGTGTGGGGAGGTGTCTCGGGCATTTTTTATTGGGACATGGCTTTTTTTCGGGAGCAATTCTGCAATTTTCTGTGTCCATACGCGCGTTTCCAAGGCGTTCTCATGGATGCGGACTCCCTGGTCATTGGCTACGATCCCAAGAGAGGAGAGCCCCGAGGCAAGGCGGCCCGCAAGAAATTGGAGGTTCTCGGTCAGCCTTTCGGGGACTGTGTGGACTGCGGGCGGTGCGTTCAGGTCTGTCCTCAAGGGATCGACATTCGGGATGGCCTCCAGGTGGAGTGTGTGTCCTGCGCCCGGTGCATTGATGCGTGCGACGCGGTCATGGACACGGTAGGGACACCACGGGGTTTGGTGCGTTTCAGCTCCCAGGCCACCTTGGAGAGGGGGGAGAAATCTCGTCTGATTCGGCCTCGAGTCCTGCTTTACGGAGGGATTCTGGGTCTCCTCCTGGTGGGGCTGGGAGCGGCGGTGGGCCTGCGCCCGGGAGTGGACCTGATCCTGTCCCGTCAGCCCGGGCCCCTCTCGGTGAGGGAGGGAGGTGTCATTCGCAACGCCTTCACCCTGCGAGTGTCCAACCGGGACGACGTGACCCACCCCTTTGAGGTCAGCGTGGAGGGTCTTCCCTTGGGATCGGTGGTGGTGCCCCTCCATCCAGTTCAGGTGGCGCCAGGAGAGGTCATGACCGTTCCCGCCTTTGTGGAGCAACCGCTGACAGTGGCCGGACAGGGGCCCACCTCTTTTCGAATCCGGGTCTCGGCTCAGGACGGTTCGGGTCTGGCTGCCGCCCGACCGGGGACCTTTGTGGCCCGATGACCCTGCAGACTCCCATTCCCTCCTCTTCACCCGATCTGGGGAGGCCTCGGAAATGACCCTGGACCCGGTAAAAATCCTGGTGGGAGCCCTGTTCCTCCTTACCCTGACAGGCTCGGCGTGGATGGTCACGTCTTCCTCCTCGGTTGAGGATTCCCTGGTGTGTGCCGACCCATACGCAGAAGGGCTGAAGACTCATGAGGAGAGGCTTCGCCGAGAGGCATCGCGTCAACTGGGGTGGCGGGGCACGGTGGAGGTCACCGGGCAAGGCGTCTCTCTTCGCCTGACCGACGCCCGGGGGGAGGCCCTCTCAGACGCCCAGGTTTTCGGCACCCTGATTCACCCGACCGAGAGCGGGGAGGACCGCCGTCTCTCCTTTTCCTCCCGAGGAGGGGGGGTGTATCACGCCAGCGGGCCCTTTCCTCCGGGAACCTGGGATCTGGACCTCTCCGCCTCCCGCGACAACGGGGAGTGGCTGGAGCGGATGCGAGTGAAAATCCCCTGATGAACCCGTCTGTAGCCTGTATACACTGCGGAACACGGGTCACTGCCTCGGCGGCGTTGCACCTTGTCAGAGACGGAAAGAATCTTGATTTTTGTTGCAATGGCTGTCGCGAGTTGTATCAGGTGATTCATGAAGCGGGTCTGTCCGCCTACTACACCCGTCGTGAGGCCCTTCCCCCCGCCGCTGTTTCCATCGACTCCCGGTCATATCCCACCCTGGAGGTGGCTGCCGCCCCTCGCCTTCTTCCCAACGGTCATCGGGAAGCGGTCCTCGCGGTGGAGGGAATGACCTGCTCGGCCTGCGTGTGGCTGGTGGAGAAGGTGGTGGAGGACATCCCGGGGGTGATCTCCGCCCGGGTCCACTTCGCCACCCATCGGGCCCAACTGGTGTGGGATCCCGCGCGGGTTTCTCTGGCAGCCATTGCTGCGGGAATCGGCAGGCTGGGATACACCCCGAAAGCCACGGTTCTGGGGGAGCTCGCCCGGGACCGAAGCCTGCTGGCCCGGCTGGGGGTGGCGGCTTTTTGCGCCATGAACGCCATGATGCTGTCGGTCTCCGGGTATGCGGGCTTCCTGCCCGGGATCGAAGACGGGTTTGCCTCCCTGTTCCACTGGCTGATGGCCCTCTTGGCCACGCCGGCGGTGCTGTGGGCGGCCCTCCCCTTCCACCGGGGGGCCTTCTTCAGCCTGAGG